>NZ_JBFUMP010000003.1:0-296175 GCF_054049315.1 Cellulomonas sp. P5_E12
ACCCGCGCCCGCGCCCGCGGCGCGCACGCGGTCGCCGCGGCGGGGTTCGAGCGTGCGGCKCGGCTCACCCCGGGGCCCGCCGACCGGGGGCCGCGACTGGTGTCGGCCGCGGAGAGCTCGTGGCGCGCGGGACTGCCCGACGCCGCGATCGAGCTGCTCGACCGCGCGTCCGCCCTGCCGCAGGCCCCTGACCTGCGCATCCGTGCGGCGTCGCTGGACGGCGCGATCGCCGCTCGCACCGGATCGGTCGAGCGGGCGCGCGACGTGCTCGTGGCGGCCGGGCTCGAGGCGGCCGACGTCGACCCTGACGCAGCGATCCGGCTGCTCGCCGACGGCGTCCTCGCCAGCCAGTTCGCCGGCGACATCGCGACCGCCGCAGCCGTCGCGGCCCGGATCGACGGGCTCGAACCCCGGACCCCGGAGGCGCGCTGGGTCGGCACGATGGCCACCGCGGTCGCGGGAGTGCTGTCGGGGCACGGCGGGCCCGACCTGCTGCGGACGGCCATAGCGCAGTCCGCGCAGTTCCTCGAGGACCCGCAGCTCGCACCCTGGCTCGTCGTCGGCCCCCTGTACCTGCGCGAGAACGCCGTGGGCCGTGACCTCATCCCGGCCGTCGTCGCGCACTCCCGGCGCCGTACGGACATCGGCGGGCTGCCGTCGCTGCTGTTCTACGTCGCCCGCGACCAGGCGACCACCGACCGCTGGGACGACGCCGTCGCCGGATACACCGAGGCGGTCCAGCTCGCGCGCGAGGCCGGGCAGTCCACCGACGTCGCCGCGTGCCTGGCCGGGTTGGCCTGGCTCGAGGCGCGCGCGGGCGACGCGGACGCCTGCCGGTCGCACGCTGCCGAGGCACTGGATCTCACTCGCGCGCACCACCTCGGCTTCTTCCAGGCGTGGGCGATGACGGCGCTGGCCGAGCTCGAGCTGGGCCTCGGGCACGTCGAGGCCGCGCTCGACGGCTACACCGAGCTCGTCGGCCTGCTCACCGAGCTCGGCCTGGTGGACGTGGACCTGTCCCCCGCCGCCGAGATGGTCGAGGCGCTCGTGCACCTGGGTCGCGACGACGAGGCGCACGCCCTGGCGACGTCGCTGACCGAGCGCGCCGAGCTCAAGGGCCAGCCGTGGTCGCTCGCGCGGGCCGCCCGTGCTGCGGGCCTGACCTGCCCGGACACCGTCGTCGACGTCTGCTTCTCGGTGGCGCTGGCCTACCACGGCCACACACCGGACGACTTCGAGACCGCCCGCACCGAGCTGGCCTACGGCTCCCGGCTGCGCCGCCTGAAGCGCCGGGTGGACGCGCGGCCGCACCTGCGCGTCGCGCTCGCGACGTTCGAGCGGCTCGGCTCGGTCCCGTGGGCCGATCAGGCGGCCGCCGAGCTGCGCGCCACCGGCGAGACCGCGCAGCGCCGCAGCTCGACCGGCCTCGACCACCTCACGCCCCAGGAGCTGCAGGTGGCCCGCATGCTCGCCGGGGGGCGCACCACCCGGGAGGCCGCCGCCGCGCTGTTCCTCAGCCCGAAGACGATCGAGTACCACCTGCGCAACGTGTACCTGAAGCTCGGGGTGCGCTCCCGCGCCGAGCTGGCGGACGCGATCCCGGGGCAGGACGCCTGACCGTCCTGCAGCCGCGGCAGGCCGCGAGCCTCTAGCCTGGCGGGAACGGGAGGGGGCCGACGATGGCAGACGTCGCGCCAGTGGACACCGTCGCCCTGGACCTGACCACCCGCAAGACGTACCGGTACCTGCGCGTCTCCGTCGTCGGGATGGCGCTGCTGCTGGCGACGTCGCTCGCGATCGAGATGATCTGGGGCGACAGCCCGCGCCTCGGCTCGATCAGCGCGTACTACTACACCGCCGTGAACGCGGTGTTCATCGGCTCCCTGGTCGCCATCGGTCCCGCGCTCATCGCGATCAAGGGCCGGCCCGGCTGGGAGGACGCCCTGCTCGACCTCGCGGGCATGGTGATCCCGCTGGTGGCGTTCGTGCCGACGCCGCTCAAGCACGGCTGCGAGGCGGGCGTCGAGACGTGCCTGCCGGCCGACCTGGTGCCCGGCGTCGAGAACAACGTCAGCGCCCTGCTGGTCGTCGGCGGGGTGGGGCTGGTGTTCGCGTGGTGGAGCGCGCGCCCGCGGGGCCGCGCGATGACGATCGCGCTGCTCGTCGCGACCGGCGTCTGGGCAGCGTTCGGGTTCTGGTTCGTCTTCTCGCGCGACACGTTCCTCACCGGCGCGCACTACGCGTCGGCGATGACGTTCTTCGTCCTCATCGCCGGCGTCGCGTGGATCAACGGCCGGCGCGCGCCCGAGCGCGGAAACGTCCGGGGCATGACACCGCACGGGTACGCCGGCACGTACAAGCTGATCAGCCTGCTCATGGTGCTGACCATCGTGGTCGCCGCCGCGCTGTACGCGGTCGCGGCGCTGTCCGGGTTCACGCTCTGGTTCGCGACGATCCTCGTCGTGGAGGCGATCCTGCTCCTGCTGTTCGTCGTCTTCTGGGTGCTGCAGACGCTGGAGAACTGGAACGAGGAGGCGGTGGAGACGACGCCCCCGGAGACGTGACTCAGCCCGCGACCACGACCCGGATCTCGTTGTTCCACGGGTCCTCGAAGGCCAGCACCTGACCGTCGTCGCGCACCGCGATGCCGCGGCTCGCCAGGCGGGCGCCGAGGGCTCCGCGCTCGTCGACCGTCGGCAGCTCGATGGTGACCTCACCGAGCCCGAGCGCCGGCCACCGGCCCTGCGCACCGCGGCTCTGCCACGTGTTCATCGCCAGGTGGTGGTGGTACCCACCGGCGGACACGAACAGCGCCTGCGTGCCGTACTCGGCGGTGACCTCGAAGCCGACGGTGTCGACGTAGAACTGGTGGGCGGTCCCGATGTCGCCCACCTTGAGGTGCACGTGCCCGACGGCCGCGGCTCCGTCGAGAGAGTCCGGGTCCGCGAGGTTCTCGCGCAGGAAACCGTTCGGGTCCAGGTACTCGGTCGCCATCGCGACGCGGCCGTTCTCCCAGCCCCACTGCTCGCGCGGCCGGTCCCAGTACAGCTCGACGCCGTTGCCCTCGGGGTCGTCGAAGTACAGCGCCTTGGACACCAGGTGGTCGGAGCTGCCCGTGAACGAGGACGGGAAGTGCCGCGCGACCGAGAACACCGAGGAGGCGAGGTCGGCCTGCTGGTCGAACAGGATCGCGGTGTGGAAGAGGCCGGCCGCCGACGACGGCGCGTGCTTGAGCAGCGGGGTGTGCTCGAGGACGACGGACGGCACGCCCTGCCGCCCGAGCGTGACGCGGTCGCCCTCCTGGCCGATCACGGTCAGGCCGACACCGCGCGCGTAGTAGTCGGTCATGGCGTCGAGGTCGCCCACCTTGAGCGTCACGGCGCCGACGTCGGTGCGCGCGTCGAGGATCTCGGTCATCGGGTCAGCCCGAACCCGCCGGTCCACGACGTCTGCTCGGACGCGGCCAGCGCGATCTGGAGGAAGCCGAAGGCCTCGAGCTCGCGGGCGCGCTTCAACGAGCCGGCGTCGACGGCGCGCAGCCCGCCCGCCTCGACCACCGCGATCAGCGCCGCCTTGGCGTCGGCGTCGTCACCCGCGATGAGCACGGTCGTCTTCTCCTCGCCCACCTCGCCGCTGGTCAGGGTCGCGCCGAAGGTCGTGTTGAACGCCTTGAGCACGGTCGCTCCGGGGATCGCCTCCGCGAGGACTGCGGCGGCGGAGCTGTCGACCGGCACCACCAGGCCGTCGAACGTGGCGGCGTCGATGGGGTTGGACACGTCTACGAGCACCTTGCCGTCGAGCTGGCCCTCGTACTGCGCGAGGACCTCGTCGTACGCGCCGTACGGCAGCGCGAGGACGACGATGTCGCCGGTGAGTGCGTCACCGATCGTGGCGTGCTTCGCGCCCGGGATGGCCACCTTGACCGGCTGGCGGGTGAGCACCTGGGCCTCGTTTCCGCCGGCGACGACGCGCCACGCGATGGCGCGGCCCATGGTCCCGGCCCCGATGATCGTCACAGTGCTCACAGCGTCGTCCTCCTGGGATATTTGTTGTCGCTTCAACAATCCTACCTCTAATACTTGTAGCGTCAAGTATTTGATAGAGTCGTTCTCATGAGCGACGTGCGATGGCTGAGCGAGGACCAGCTACGCGCCTGGAAGAAGCTCATCGCGGTGGTCGAGCTGCTCCCCGGCACGCTCGAGTCCCAGCTCCAGCGCGACTCCAGCCTGAGCCACTTCGAGTACTTCACGCTCGCCATGCTCTCCGAGGCGCCGGAACGCACCCTGCGGATGACGGCGCTTGCCGCGCACACGAACGCGACCCTCGCCCGACTGTCGCACGTGGTGTCCCGGCTGGAGAAGCGCGGCCTCGTCCGGCGCGAGCCCTGCGCCGAGGACCGGCGCGCGACCAACGCGATCCTCACGCCCACGGGATGGCGCGCGGTCGAGGGCGCCGCCCCCGGCCACGCCGCCACGGTCCTGACCACCGTGATCGACCCCCTCACCGCAACCGACGTGGCCGACCTCGACCGGATCATGGGCCGCATCCTTGAGGTCCTCGACCCTGCGCACGTCATGGTGGAGCCCGCGACGACCGATGACTGAGGTGTGCTGCTCACCCTCACGCTGATCGGCTTCCTCACGCTCGCGGCCGGCCTGGCCGTGCGCTGGGTGCTGCACCGCGTCGACGCCCTCGGCCGGGTCGCGCCCTTCCCGAAGATCAGCGTCGGCCTCTCGCTCGCGCTGGCGCTGTCCTGCGCTGTGCCGCTGGCCGTGCAGGGGTGGGTCGAGAGCCGGCTCGAGCGCGCGGCGGTCGCGGTCGCAGGCGGGCCGGTGACGGTGCACTGCCAAGGACTCGGGCAGGCGTTCCTCGACCTGGGACCCGAGCTGGGCTTCGTGCGCTGGGGCACCGACGGCGTCCCCGAGCGGTCGACGCTGATCAAGCGGAGCCCGTGCGCCCACCTGCGCGCCTGGCTGTGGTCGGCCACGTCGCACCCGACGCTCGACCAGGTGATCGCGGTGCACGTGCTCACCCACGAGACCATGCACATGGTCGGGATCACGGACGAGGCCCACGCCGAGTGCGCCGCGGTGCAGCGGGACGCCGCGATGGCCCAGGCGCTCGGGGCGTCGCCGGTCGAGGCCGCGGCCCTCGCACATCGGTACTGGACCGAGGTGTACCCGCGCATGCCCGACGGGTACATGGGCGGCTGCGGCGCGGGTGGCGCGTACGACGAGGGGCTGCCGTCGCCGCCCTGGTGACGCCCGAGATGCAGACAACCGGGTCCGCACCTGGTGTGCTGGTGACCGCACGGCAAGGAGGCCGACATGTGTCGCTGGCTCGCGTACACCGGATCACCCGTCCTCATCGAGGACCTGCTCTACAAGCCCACCAACTCGCTCGTCATGCAGAGCCTGCACAGCCGGCTCGGCGCGGAGGCCACCAACGGCGACGGGGTCGGGGTCGGCTGGTACGACGACCACTCCCCGACCCCCGGGGTGTTCCGCAGCATCGAACCGGCGTGGAGCGACCGGAACCTGCGCGAGCTCTCCGCGCACGTGCGCTCGGGCGTCGTGCTCGCGCACATCCGCGCCACCAGCGGCTCCGCGGTGCAGCAGACCAACTGCCACCCGTTCCGGTACGGCCGGTGGCTCTGGATGCACAACGGGCTGCTCGCCGGGTTCTCCGCCATGAAGCGCGACCTCGCGCTCGCGGTGGACCCGGACCTCTACCCGTTCATCGAGGGGTCGACGGACTCGGAGATCCTGTTCTTCCTCGCCCTCACGTTCGGCCTCGAGGACGACCCGCCGGCCGCCGTGGCCCGCGCCGTGGGGCTGGTCGAGCAGGTGGGTCGCGCGCACGACGTCGCGTTCCCCGTGCAGATGACCGTCTGCACCACCGACGGCGAGCGGATGTGGGCGTTCCGGTACTCCACCGAGGGGCAGAGCCGGTCGCTGTTCCGCAACGCCGACGTCGCCGTCCTCAAGCAGCAGTACCCGGAGAACCCGGTGCTGCACGACCTCGACGCCTCGACCCGCGTGGTGGTGTCCGAGCCGCTGGGTGACCTCAAGGGCGCCTGGCACGAGGTGCCGGAGAGCAGCTGCCTCGTGGTCGACGGCGGTCGCGAGGAGCTGAGGGAGTTCGCGCCGGTCTGAGCCGTCAGGCGTCGGGGTCGGGGAGGCACAGGCAGAACGGGTGCCCGGAGGGGTCGGCGTAGACGCGGAACGGGTCGTCGGCGTGCCCCTCCTCCGCGGGCGTGCCCGTGAGGGGTCGCGCCCCCAGCCGCACGGCGTCCTCGTGTGCCACGTCCAGGTCGTCGACGTCCAGATCGAGGTGCACGCGGGCGCCCACGCGCCACGGCGCCACCACCGCGTCCGAGCGCTGGAACGCCAGGCGCACGGGCCGGTCCGGGTCGATCAGCAGGAGGAAGTCGTCGCCGTCGGGGTCCTCGTCCTCGTGGCCGGGCGCGTAGTCCCAGCCGAGCAGCCGGCGGTAGAACTCGGCCAGGTCGCGGGGCTCCGCGCAGTCCAGGGTCGGCTGGCGCAGGTGTCGGATCGTCATGATCCGACCGTAGGACGGGTCGTCGTCACATGCCCGACACGTGGGTACGGTTCACTCGGCGCACCATGGACCTGACCTCACTCGACCGCGTCCGCGCGGCACACGACCGGACCGACCTCGCGCTCGGTCCCGGTAGCGCGCCCCTGGCCGGCGGCACGTGGCTGTTCTCCGAGCCGCAGCCCGACCTGACCGAGCTGGTCGACCTCACGTCGCTGCGCTGGCCCGCGATCGAGGTCACGCCCGAGGGCCTGTCCGTGGCGGCCACCTGCACCGTCCGCGCGCTGGTCGACCTCCCGCCCGTGGCCGGCTGGGCGTCGCAGCACCTGGTCGAGCGGTGCGCGCGGTCGCTCGTGGCGTCGGAGAAGATCTGGGACTGGGCGACGGTCGGCGGCAACATCTGCCT
This sequence comes from Cellulomonas sp. P5_E12, assembly GCF_054049315.1. Lineage (NCBI taxonomy): Bacteria > Bacillati > Actinomycetota > Actinomycetes > Micrococcales > Cellulomonadaceae > Cellulomonas > Cellulomonas sp. P5_E12. The sequence continues at coordinate 6,965 of NZ_JBFUMP010000003.1, forward strand.
GGCCCTTCCGGCGGGCGCCTTCACGACGTGGGCCGTCGCGCTCGACGCGACCGCCGTGGTGTGGACGCCCGACGGCGGCGAGCGGCGCGAGCCCGTCGCGTCGTTCGTCACGGGCGTGCGGACGACGACCCTCGCGCCCGGCGAGGTGCTGCGTGCGGTGGTCGTGCCCGCCGAGGTCCTCGCCGAGCCCGCGGTCTTCCGCCGCGTCGCACTCACCCGGCACGGGCGGTCCGGCGCGATCGTCGTCGGCCGCCGGTCCGCGGGCGGTGGCCTCGTCGTCACGCTCACCGCGGGCGTCCCGCACCCGCACCGGCTCGCCTTCGCGGCCTTCCCGGGCCCGGACGAGCTGCGCGCCGCGGTCGAGCAGGTGGACGACTGGTACGACGACCCCCACGGCGCCCCGGACTGGCGGCGTGCCATGACGCTGCGACTCGCGGAGCAGGTCCGGGGGGAGCTCGCATGAGGTTCGAGGTCAACGGCGCACCGCTCGACGCCGATCCGGCGCCGGGCCAGGTCCTGCGCACGCTCCTGCGCGAGCACGGCCACGTCGAGGTGAAGAAGGGCTGCGACTCGGGCGACTGCGGCGCGTGCACCGTGCTGCTCGACGGTCGGCCGACCCACTCGTGCCTGGTGCCCGCGTACCGCGCGGACGGCCGGTCGGTGACCACGGTCTCGGGTCTCGGCACGGTCGACGAGCCGCACCCGGTCCAGCGGGCGTTCGTCGACGCCGCCGCGTTCCAGTGCGGGTTCTGCACCGCGGGCCTGGTCACCACCGTGGCCGGCCTCGACCTCACCGACGGCGACGACGAGGAGACCGCCCGGCTGCTCAAGGGCAACCTGTGCCGCTGCACGGGCTACCGGTCGATCTGCGACGCCGTCGCGCGCCGCCGCAACACCGTCGACCCGCTGGCGGGGCAGGACGCGGGCCGCTCGGTCCGCTCCCCCGCCGCACGCCGGATCGTCGCCGGCCGGGAGCCCTTCACGCTCGACGTGCCCGCCACCGACCTCGCGCACCTCGCCGTGCTGGGCAGCCCGCACGCGCACGCCCGGATCGTGTCGATCGACGCCACCGAGGCCCTCGCGGCGCCCGGGGTCCTGGCCGTCCTCACCCACGAGGACGCGCCCACGACGCTCTTCTCGACCGCCCGCCACGAGTCCCGCCTGGACGACCCCGACGACACCCGCGTGCTCGACCCCGTCCTGCGGTTCCGCGGCCAGCGGGTCGCCGTCGTGGTGGCCGAGTCGCTGCGCGAGGCGGAGCGTGCGTGCGCACTGGTCCGGGTCGAGTACGAGGTGCTCCCCGCCGTCGTCGACCCCGCCGAGGCGCGGCGGCCCGGCGCACCTCTCGTCCACGGCGACAAGGGTCCCGAGGCGCGCATCTCGGAGCCGGGGCGCAACGTGGTCGCGCAGCTGCACGACGAGATGGGTTCCGTGAGCGCGGCGCTGGCGTCGTCGGCACACCGCGTCAGCGGCACGTACCGGACCAGCCGCGTCTCCCACGCCGCGCTCGAGACCCACGCGACCCGCGGCTGGCTCGACGAGGACGGCCGCCTGGTGCTGCGCACCAGCACCCAGGTCCCGTACCTGGTCCGCAAGGAGATCGCGCACATCTTCGACCTCCCGCTGGACCGCGTCCGCGTCCTGACGGGCCGGGTGGGCGGCGGGTTCGGCGGCAAGCAGGAGCTGCTCACGGAGGACGTGGTCACGCTCGCCGTCCTGCGCACGCGCCGCGCCGTGCAGTACGAGATGACCCGCGCCGACGAGTTCACGATCGTGCCGAGCCGGCACCCGGTGCGGGTCGAGGTCGAGCTGGGTTCCGATGCCGACGGCGTGCTCACCGCGATGCGCATCGACGTGCTCAACAACACAGGCGCGTACGGCAACCACGGGCCGGGCGTCATGTTCCACGGGGTCAGCGAGTCCATGGCGGTCTACCGCTGCCCGAACAAGCGCATCGATGCCGAGGCCGTCTACACCCACACGCTGCCGTCGGGCGCGTTCCGCGGGTACGGGCTGGGGCAGATCATCTTCGCCATCGAGTCCGCGATGGACGACCTCGCGCGGTCCGCCGGCATCGACCCGTTCGACCTGCGCCGCCGCAACGTCGTCGTGCCGGGCGACCGCCTGCTGGTCACAGACCCCGACGAGGTGAGCGACCTCGGGATGAGCTCGTACGGCCTGGACCAGTGCCTCGACCTGGCGCAGACCGCCCTCGCCGATCGCTCGCTCGACGCCCCCGCGCCGGACGGCACCCTCGTCGGCGAGGGGATGGCCGTGGCGATGATCGCGACCATCGCCCCGCGCGGCCACTACGCCGAGGCCACCGTCCGGCTGCTCGACGACGGCCGCTACGAGGCGAGCATCGGCACCACCGAGTTCGGCAACGGCACGACGACGGTGCACGGCCAGCTCGTCGCCCAGGCCCTGGGCACCACCGTCGACCGGATCGTCATCCGGCAGTCCGACACCGACGTGGCCGGCTACGACACGGGCGCGTTCGGGTCCGCGGGCGTCGTCGTCGCGGGCCTCGCGCTGCACCGCGCGGCGCTCCAGCTGCGCGGCAAGGTGCTCGCCGCGGCCGCCGCGCTGCGCGAGCACCCGAGCGACGAGCCCCGCTCGTGGGACGAGGGCCTGACGCCCGACAGCGCCAGCGGGGTCCCGCTCACCGAGATCGCGCGGGCCGTGCCCGGGCTCACGGGCCAGGGCTCCCACGACGGCTCCCCGCGGTCCGTCGCGTTCAACGTCCACGCGTTCCGGGTGGCCGTCGACCCCGACACCGGCGAGGTCAGCATCCTGCGCTCGATCCAGGCCGTCGACGCCGGCACCGTCCTGCACCCCGAGCAGCTGCGCGGGCAGGTCGAGGGCGGCACCGGGCAGGCCGTCGGCACCGCGCTGTACGAGGAGATGCGGCTCGACGACGAGGGCCGCGTCACCACCGCCTCGTTCCGCAGCTACCACGTGCCGCAGATGATCGACCTGCCCCGCACCGAGGTGCTCTTCGCGCAGACCACCGACGACCTCGGCCCCCTGGGCGCCAAGTCCATGAGCGAGGCGCCCTACAACCCGGTCGCCCCGGCCCTGGCCAACGCGGTCCGCGACGCCCTGGGCGTCCGCCCCCACGAGCTCCCGATGACCGCCGACCGCCTCTGGCGCCTGCTCCACAGCTGACCCGCCCGACCCCGGTCCCCGCTCACCCACCGGAGCGTCCGAACTTTCGAGCGCCCCGACGACCGGATCCGCGGACGTTGCGCCAGCCTGGCCGGGACGTCCGCACGATCGAGCGCCCTGACGACCGAAAGTGCGGACGCTGCGCTGGTGCTCAGGGGGTGGGGGGCGGGTGGTGGATCGGGCCCGACAACGTCGTCAGCGGGCGGCCCGACGACGAGCCGCGGGCGGCGAGGACCTCGGCGAGCACCGAGATCGCGGTCTCCGCCGGGGTCGAGGCGCCGATGTCGAGGCCGATAGGCGCGTGCAGGCGGGCGAGCTCGTCGGGCCGGGCGCCGCGCTCGACGAGGGCCGCGGTCCGCCGGTCCTGGGTCCGGCGCGAGCCCATGGCCCCCACGTAGCCCGCGCCGGACCGCAGCGCGGCCAGGACGAGGTCGGCGTCGAACCGGTCGTCGTGCGCCATCACGCAGACGACGTCCCGCGGACCGAGCACCTGCAGGCCGAGGTGGCGCACAGGCCAGTCGACGACGACCTCGTCGGCCCCGGGGTGCCGACGGGGCGTGGCCAGCACGGCGCGCGCGTCGCACACGGTCACCCGGTACCCGACCGCCCGCGCCGCGGCCGCGAGCGCGGCGGAGAACTCGAGCGCGCCGTAGACGAGCATGCGCGGCGGCGCGGACGCGACCTCGACAAACACCTCGACGCCTCCGTCGGGCCTGGCGACGCGCAGCAGGCCCGAGCGGTCGACCGACGGCTCGTACCCGCGCGGGAGGGGACCGTCGAGCGGCGTGACCACGACGGCGTCCTCTCCGCGCGCGGCGGCGGCGAGCGGCGGGAGGTCCGCGGGGCCGAGCTCGCGCGCATGCACGCGCAGCACTCCCCCGCAGGTCAGGCCGACGGCGAACGCGTCCTCGTCCGTGACGCCGTACTCCTGGACGCCAGGCGCCGACCCGGCCAGCACGGACGCGCACAGCTCGTAGAGGGCGCCCTCGACGCACCCGCCCGCGACGCTGCCGATGGCCGCGCCGGTGTCGTCCACTGCCATCGAGGTGCCGACGACGGTCGGCCCGCTGCCGGTCATCGACACGACCGTGGCGACGGCGACGCGGTGGCCTGCGGTCAGGCGCGCGAGCAGGCGGTCCGCGATCTCGAGCACTCAGGTCACCTCCCCGCAACGTGACGGTGCTACCAAGACCCCATGCTGACACTCTCCGGGGCCGTGGCCGTCGTCGTCGATGCGCAGACCGAACGCGTCGGGGACGTGCACGTGACCCACGGGGTGGTCACGCAGGACGCGGCACCCGGTGCCGAGCTGCTCGACGTGGCCGGCTGCGTGGTCACGCCCGGCCTGGTCAACGCGCACCACCACCTGCTGCAGACCGCGTTCCGCACGCTGCCCGGCACGCGCGGGGTCCCCATGGCGTCGTGGCTGCCGACGATGGCCGCGGCCTACGCCGCCGCGGGCGTGGACGGCGAGCTCGCGGGAGCGGCGGCTGCCGCCGGCCTCGCCGAGGCCCTGCTCAGCGGCGTGACCACCGTCGCCGACCACCACCTCACCTGGCCCGACGACGTCGCCGCGTCGGTCGACGTCGCCCGCGGGACCGTCGAGGCGGCGCACCGGCTCGGCGCGCGGCTGGTGCTCGTGCGCGGCAGCGCCCGCGACGACCCGGAACGCGCGGCGCTGTCCGCCGAGGCGATCGTGGCGGCCCTGCCGCAGAGCCCCCTGCTGCAGCTCGCCGTCGGCCCGGCGGGCGTGCACAGCGACGGCCCCGAGACGTTCCGGCTGCTCGGCGAGGTCGCGGCGCGCCACGGCCTGCGGCGGCGCACCCAGGCGAACGAGCAGGTCGACGTGGCCGCGGCGGTCGAGCGGTACGGCCGGCGCCCGCTCKACCTGCTCGACGAGTGGGGCTGGCTGGCGCCGGACGTCACGCTCGCGCACCTGTGCGGGATCACCGACGACGAGCTGGCCCGGGTCGCGGCGAGCGGCGCGACCGCGACGCACGCGCCCGGCTGCGACCTGCCGATGGGCTGGGGCGTCGCGCCGGTGGCCGCCCTGCTCGACGCGGGCGTCCCCGTCGGCCTCGGCACGAGCGGCGGKGGGAGCAACGACGCCGGCCACCTGCTCGCCGACGCGCGGCTCGCGATGCAGGTCGCGCCGCTGGTCGGCCGCCCGCTCACCGCGCGCGAGGTGCTCGGTATGGCGACGGCCGGCTCGGCGGCGGGCCTGGGCCGCCCGGAGCTGGGTCACCTGCGCCCCGGTGCGGCGGCGGACCTGTGCGTGTGGGACGTGTCGGGCGTGGCCGACGCGGGCGTGGCCGACCCGGTCGCCGGCCTGCTCTGGGCCTCGCCGGGCCGCCGGCCGCGGCACGTCGTCGTCGCCGGGCGCGTGGTGGTGCGGGACTTCGTCCTGCAGACCGCCGACGAGCACGACGTGGTGGCCGACCTCCGCCGCCGCGTCGGGCGCTGAGCCCTCACAGCTCGAGCACCAGGTTCGCGCCCACGGCGCGCGAGACGCAGATCATCATCGTCGTGCCGCTGCCGCCCGGCCCGATCACGGAGTCGCGGTGCTCGACCGTCCCCTCGAGCACCGGCGTCTCGCAGCTGCCGCACGTGCCCACCCGGCACGACGAGACGACCATGGCGCCGCTGTCCTCGACGACCTCGAGGATGCTGCGCCCGGGCGGGACCGTCAGGGTCGTGCCGGACAGCGCGAGCTCGACGTCGAACGGCTCGCTCCAGACCGGCGGCCCGAACTCGCGCGCCTCGAACCGCTCGGTGTGCACGGTCCACCCCGCCTCGACGGACGACTCGACGRCCTCGAGCAGCCGCCGCGGCCCGCAGCAGAACACCTGACCCGCCGGTCCGGCGGTGACCGCGCCGACGTCGAGACGCCGCCCCTCGTCGGCGGCGTAGACGTGCACGCGATCGGGGTGGGCCGCGACCAGCTCGTCGACGAACGCCATCGTCGACCGCGAGCGCCCGGCGTAGTGCAGCGTCCACTCAGAACCGGCGCCGATCGCGGCCGACACCATCGACAGCACCGGCGTGATCCCGATGCCGCCCGCGACGAACACCGTCGGACCGGCCGGGGAGAACGCGAAGTGGTTGCGGGGCCCGCGCAGCCGCAGGGCGTCCCCCACGTCGAGGGCGTGCGCGGCGACCGAGCCGCCGCGGCCGTCGGGCTCGCGCAGGACGGCGACCCGGTACGTCGTGCGGTCGGCCGGGTCGCCGACCAGCGAGTACTGCCTCTCGAGGCCGTCACCGAGCAGCAGGTCGATGTGCGAGCCGGGCGTCCACGGCGGCAGCGGTCGGCCGTTCGTCGGCACGAGGTCGAGCGCGACGACGCCGTCGGCCACCTCGGCGCGCGCCTGCACCACGACGGGCCGCTGGATGTCGCTGAACACGCTCACGGGCGTCCTCCAGATCGGTCGACTCGGGCGGAGCGCCAGGCTACGAGGCTCGTGTTAACGGGAAACCCCACTCCGTGACACGGAAGGACCGCTGTGGTTACACGTCGGTAACTCAGCCTGCTTAGCGTGCGCAGAGCACGAAGAAATTGCTTCACCACCCGCGACGGCGCACCCGCCCGGGTGAGTCGCGCGCTCCGGAAGGAGGGACGCGATGCCGGCTCTGCCCCGCCCCATCGAGCGGCTGACGCACGCGCGTCTGGCCGACGGCCGGGTGGTCGACGTGCTGCTGGACGGCGCGGTCGTCGCGGACGTGGTCCCCGGGGGCACGCTCGCGGCGGGCGACCCCGACGCCACCCTCGAGCTGGACGGCTTCCTTCTCCTGACGGCCCCGGCGGAGCCGCACGCGCACCTCGACAAGGCACTGTCGTGGGACGCGATCCGGCCGCCGATGGGCGACCTGCGCCTCGCGATCGACTCGTGGCGTGCGCACTCCGCGCGGATGACCGTCGAGGACATCGCGACCCGCGCCCGCACCCAGGCGCTCACCATGCTGGCCAACGGCACGACGGCCATCCGCACCCACGTCGACCTGCTCAACGGCGACGACCCGCTGCGCGGCGTGCGGGCCCTGGTCCAGGTGCGCGAGGAGCTGCGCGGGCTGGTCGACCTGGAGCTGGTCACGCTGGGCGGCTACCTGACGCCGGTGACGGACATGGACGCCGCGCTGGCCGCGGGGGTCGACCTCGTTGGCGGCGCACCGCACCTCGCGCCCGACCCCGTCGCGGAGCTGCACCGGCTGCTCGACGTCGCCGTCGCGCACGGGGTCGGCGTCGACGTGCACACGGACGAGAGCCTCGACTGCGAGGTCACGCTCGACGTGCTGGCCCGCGCGGTCCGCGACTGGGACGCGCCCGTCAGCGCCGGCCACTGCGTCCGCCTGGGCACGCTGGACGGGCCCCGGCGCGACGAGGTCATCGCCGACGTGCTGGCCGCGGACCTCGGGATCATCGCCAACCCGATCACCAACCTCTACCTGCAGGGCTGGGGCTCCGACGTCGCCACCCCGCGCGGGCTGACCGCCGTCCGCGCGCTGGTGGACGCCGGCGTGAGGTTCGCCGCCGGCGCGGACAACGTGCGCGACCCGTTCAACCCGCTGGGCCGGTCGGACGCGCTGGAGACCGCGATGCTCCTGGTCGTCGCGGGCCACCTGTCCGTCGACGAGGCGTACGCCGCGGTGAGCACCGGGGCGCGCGACGTCATGGGCCTGCCGGTCGCGGGCGTCGAGGTCGGCGCCCGCGCCGAGCTGCTCGCGGTGCGGGGCACGGACCTCGTCGGCGTCGTCGCCACCGCGACGGCCGACCGCTACGTCCTGCACGAAGGACGCCTCGTCGCGCAGAGCGAGACCCACACGCAGGTCGCCACCCCCGCGGTCCTGTCCAGCCCCTACCCCGAAGCGAGGTGACCGTGTCCCTCACGACACCCACCAGCACGCCGGCGTCCCCGGCGCGCGAGGCCGGACCCCTGCTGGGGTTCCACGACGTCGCCATGACGTTCCCGGACGGGACGACCGCTCTGTCGGGCGTCGACCTCACGGTCGGCCGGGGCGAGTTCGTCTCCGTCGTCGGCCCGTCCGGCTGCGGCAAGTCGACGCTCCTGCGCATCGCCTCGGGCCTCGAGACCGCGAGCGCGGGGGTGGTCGAGCTGGCCACCGACCACATCGGCTACGTCTTCCAGGACGCGACCCTGCTCCCCTGGCGCGACGTGCAGGGCAACGTCGAGCTGCTCGCCGAGCTCAACGGCCGGGGCGTCAAGGACCGCCGGCGGGCCGCCGCGAAGGCGATCGACCTGGTCGGGCTCGCGGGCTTCGAGAAGCACCTGCCCAAGCAGCTCTCCGGCGGCATGAAGATGCGCGCGTCGCTGGCCCGCTCGTTCACGCTCGACCCCGAGCTGTTCCTGTTCGACGAGCCGTTCGGCGCGCTCGACGAGATCACGCGCAGCCGCCTCAACGACGAGCTGCTCAAGCTGTTCAGCGAGCAGCACTTCGCCGGCCTGTTCATCACGCACTCGGTGGCGGAGGCCGTCTACCTGTCGACGAAGGTCGTCGTCATGTCGGGTCGCCCCGGCCGGCTCGTCGGCACCTTCGACGTCCCGTTCCCGATGCCGCGCGATCCCGACATCCGGTTCTCCCCCGAGTTCGCCGCGGTCGTCGGCGAGGTCTCGCACGCCCTCAAGGAGGCGCACAGCTGATGGCCACCACCACGCTCGAGGGTGTCACCGCCCCCACCCGCCGGCCCGTCAAGGCGGCACCGACCCGGCGCAAGAAGTCCGTGATCACCTGGCTCGGTCCGGTCGTCGTCTTCATCGGCTTCCTCGGCCTCTGGTACGCGCTCGCCGCCTACTACGCCTCGCGCGGGCTGCCGTACTTCGTCCCGTATCCGCACCAGGTGCTCGAGGTCCTCACCGACCCCGAGGAGCTGCAGACCCTGGCCACCGCCCTGCTGCACAGCACCGAGGTCGCGATGACCGGCCTCGTCTTCGCGATCATCCTCGGCATGGCGTGGGCGGTGGTCATGTCGCAGGCAGCCTGGATCGAGCGGTCGCTCTTCCCGTACGCGGTGGTGCTGCAGTGCATCCCGATCCTCGCCCTCGTCCCGCTCATCGGGATCCTGTTCGGCTACAACTTTCAGGCCCGCGTCATCGTCACCATCCTCATCGCGCTCTTCCCGATGGTGTCGATGACCCTGTTCGGCCTGCAGTCGGTGGCCAAGCAGCAGCGAGAGCTCTTCCAGCTGCAGGGGGTCAGCCGCGCGACCCTGCTGCGCAAGCTGCAGTTCCCCGCCGCGCTGCCCTCGATCTTCGTCGGCCTGCGCACGTCGGCCGGGCTCGCGGTGGTCGGCGCGGTCGTCGGCGACCAGTTCTTCCAGCGCGGCAACCCCGGCCTGGGTGTCCTCATCCAGGTCTACGCGTCCCGTCTCCAGGGCCCCCAGCTGTACGCCGCGATCCTCGTCGCGTCCCTGCTCGGCGTGGCCGTCTTCGTCATCTTCGGCTGGCTCGGACGGCTCGTCGTGGGCCGTTGGTACGACTTCACCTGATCCCCGGCCGCGGGCCCACCCCCTCCCGCTGCCGTCGTTCCACCCCGCCCGTCCCTCCCCTGAAAAGAGCCCCCATGCGCACTACTCCCCGCTCGGCTGCGGCAGCGGTCGGCATCCTGCTCACCACGGCCGCCCTGGCCTCCTGCGCCGGCGGCGCCGGCGACTCCGAGACGACCGCCGCCACGGCGGCCGCCGGCGGGGTCGACCTGTCCGACGTCTGTCCCGCGACCGTCGTCGTGCAGACCGACTGGAACCCGGAGGCGGACCACGGCCACCTCTACGAGCTGGTCGGCGAGGGCTACACGGTCGACGCCAACCAGAAGTCGGTGACCGGCGACCTGGTGTCGGGCGGCAAGCCCACGGGCGTGAAGATCGAGGTCCGCGCCGGCGGCCCCGCGATCGGCTTCACGCAGGCGTCCGCGCAGATGTACCAGGACACGTCGATCACGCTGGGCTACGTCTCCACCGACGAGGCCGTGCAGCTGTCCGACAAGTTCCCGACGACCGCGGTGTTCGCCGAGAACGACAAGTCCCCGATGATGGTCATGTGGGACCCGGCGACGTACCCCGACGTCACCGACATCAAGGGCCTCGGCTCCGCGCTCAAGGACTCGGGCGGCGTCATCCGCTACTTCAACGGGGCCGCCTACATGAGCTACCTCATCGGCTCGGGCACGCTCGACGCCTCGGTGACCGACGGCAGCTACGACGGCACGCCGGCCAACTTCGTCGCCGCGCAGGGCAAGGACGCGCAGCAGGGCTTCGCGACGGCCGAGCCGTACATCTACGAGAACGAGGTCACGGCCTGGGGCAAGCCCGTCAAGCTCGAGACCATCTACGACGCGGGCTTCCCGTTCTACCCCGAGGCCATGTCGGTCCGGACCGGTGACCTCGAGGACCTCACGCCCTGCCTGGAGAAGCTCGTGCCCGTCATGCAGCAGGCGGACGTCGACTACATCAACGACCCGGCCACGACGAACGCGCTGATCCTCGACCTCGTCGGCCAGTACAACAACGGCTGGGTCTACTCCGAGGGCGTCGCGGACTTCGCCGTCGAGCAGATGAAGAAGCTCGACATCGCGTCGAACGGCGAGAACGACTACGTCGGCGACATGGACGAGGCGCGGATCCAGAAGATCATCGACATCGCCGGCCCGATCTACACCGACGCGGGCGCCCCGCCGAAGGCGGGCCTGGTGGCCAAGGACCTCTACACCAACGAGTTCCTCGACCAGTCGATCGGCTTCTGATCCCCGGGGCGGCGGGCGGGGCTCGCGTCCCGCCCGCCGCCCGCATGCACGTGGAAGGACACTTCATGGAGACGACGACGGCCGTCGAGGCGTTGACCGACGAGCTGCGCGACCTGCTCGGCGACGACGGCGTGACCACCGACCACCGGGTGCGCGAGCGGGTCAGCGTGGACGGCGCGACGATGTCGCCGCTCATCCTCGAGCTGCTCCCGCTCGGGCTGGCCGACGTCGTGGCGTTCCCGACGAGCGCGTCGCAGATCGCGCAGTGCGTCGCGGCCGCGGTGCGGCACGGCGTCGCGGTGACCCCGCGCGGCAAGGGCACGGGCAACTACGGCCAGGCGATCCCGATGCCCGGCGGCCTGGTGCTCGACCTGACCCGCGCCCGCGCGATCGTCGAGGTGGGCGAGGGCTGGGTCACGGCGGAGGCGGGCGCGACGATGGTCGCGATCGAGGCGGCCGCGCGCGAGACCGGCCAGGAGCTGTGGATGTACCCGTCGACGGCCCAGTCGACGGTCGGCGGGTTCCTGTCCGGCGGCTCGGGCGGGACCGGGACGATCGTGCACGGCGCCAACCACCAGGGGTTCGTCGTCGCGCTCGACGTGGTGCACGCCTCCGGCGACGCTGCGCTGGTCCACGTCGAGGGCGACGACGCCCAGGCGTACGTGCACAACTACGGCACGGCCGGCATCCTCGCGCGGGCCACCGTGCGCCTCGAGCCGCTGCAGGACTGGCGCGGGTTCTACGCGAGCTTCGACTCCCAGCACGACGCGTTCCGGGTGCTGCGCGAGATCGGGCAGCTGTCGCCCCGGCCGCGCCTGGTGTCCGCCGACCACCCGACGGTGTCCGAGGCCCTGCCGCCCGACTCCGCGATCCCCGAGGGCCGAGCGAGCCTGCGCGCGATCCTCGACCCCGCCGCCGTCGACGCCGCGACCGCCCTGGTCACGGCCGCGGGCGGCACCGTCGAGGACCTCCGCGACGGCCCACAGGCCTCCCTCAAGCTCTCCGTCCTGTCCTACAACCACCCCATCGAGTGGCTGCAGAAGGCCGACCCCGGCACCTACGTCCACCTCGAGGTCGGCGGCGACGCGCTGATCGACCGGCTCGACGAGGTCCAGGCCACGATCCCCGGCGGGCTCCTGCACCTCGAGGCCGGGCACACCGTGCCCATCGGCATGCTCGCGGGTGTCTACGAGGGTCCGGAGCACCTCGACGAGGTCATCGCTGCCCTCGGCGCGCTCGGGGTCGGCGTGCACAACCCGCACCAGTGGAACGTCGACTTCGAGGTGGAACGCACCCTGGCTCTCGCGCGGACCACCGACCCGCACGGGCTGCTCAACCCCGGCAAGCTCAACCCCGGGTACGCCGGCCCGCGCAAGGGAGCGATCCGATGACCCGCCTGCTCGCCGAGCTCTCCGGCCCGGCCACGGCGCGCGTGCTCGGACCCGACTCCGTCCTGGTGGTGCCCACCGGCGCCATGGAGCACCACGGCCCGCACCTGCCACTCATCACCGACGCCCTCATCGCCGAGCGCGTCGCCACGGCCGCGGTCGAGCGCGCCGCGGCGGCCGGGCTCGACGTGTGGCAGCTGCCCACCCTCACGTACACCAAGTCCGACGAGCACTCCTGGGCGTCCGGCACGGTCTGGGTCTCGTGGCAGACGCTGATGTCGACGCTCGTCGACATCGGCCGGTCCGTAGCCGCGACCCCGGCCCGACGACTGGTGTTCCTCAACGGCCACGGGGGGAACACGGCGCTGCTCGGGGTCGCGCTGCGCGAGATCCGCCGCCTGCACGGCCTGCTGACCTTCTCGATGCCCGCCGGGGTGCAGATCGCGGGGGCCGGTGGCGAGCGCGAGCCCGACGAGCACGGCCTCGGCATCCACGCCGGCTACGGCGAGACGTCTCTGGTGCTGCACCTGCGGCCCGACCTGGTCGACATGGCGCGGGCCCGCCGGAACGTCCCCGAGCACATCGGCGCCATGACCCACCTCGGCTTCCACAGCACCCCGGCGCAGTTCGGCTGGCTGAGCAACGACTTCGGACCCGACGGCGTGATCGGCGACCCCACCGGCGCCACCGCGGCCGCCGGCGCCGCGCTGTTCGACGCCTCGGTCGACCGAGCCGTCGACGTGCTCACCGAGATTGCGGCCTTCACGCACGCCGCCCCCGGCGCATGATGTGCCGATGACGCCCCTGCCCGAACCGACAACGGAACAGCCGCTCGACCACCCGGTGTGGGACCCCATCCCCCCGGCCGTCCCGGTCGACGCCGACGTGCCGGCTGCGCTGCCCGAGGAGGTCGTCCGCCTGCTCGCGCAGTGGCTGCCGGCCAACGACGACCCCGACCGCCCGGCCGTCACCCTGGCGACCGTCGACGCGACCGGCGCTCCCGATGCCCGCACGGTCCTGCTGAGCGAGCTCGACAGCGACGGCCTCTACTTCCACACCGACGCCGACTCCCGCAAGGTCGCGCAGCTGACGGCCCACCCCACGGTCGCGCTCGTGGCGCGCTGGACCGAGCCGCTGCGGCAGCTCGTGGTCCGCGGCCTTGCCGAGCGGGCCGACCCGGCCGAGACCGACCGGGCGTACGCGCGCAGGTCGCGGTACCTCCAGCAGCTGGCGTGGGTGAACACCCCGGCCGTCGCCGCGCTGCCGGAGGACGACCGGCGGGGCGCCTGGGACGCGTTCACCGACGAGAACCCCGAGCTCGAGCCCCCGGCGTCCTGGATCGGCTTCCTGGTCCGGCCGACCAGCGTCACGTTCTGGACGGGCGACCCCACGTCCGTCAGCCACCGCCAGGAGTACCGGCTCACCGACGGCACCTGGACCGTCAGCGAGCTCCCCGGATGACAGGAGACACGCATGTCACGCCACCCCGGCTCGGCTCGCCCATGACGGCCCGGCTGCACGCCCACCAGTACGGCAAGGCCGAGACGCGCGTCGTCCGGGTCGTGCGGGACACCCCGCGCCACCAGATCCGCGACCTCAACGTCTCGACGGCGCTGCGCGGCGACTTCGACGCCGCCTACCTCGACGGCGACCAGTCGGCCGTGCTGCCGACGGACACGCAGAAGAACATGGCGTTCGCGTACGCCAAGGAGCACGGGATCGCGTCTCCGGAGCAGTTCGCGACCCTGCTGGCCCGGCACTTCGTCGACGACGTCGCCCCGGTGGCCGGTGCCCGGGTGGACGTCCAGGAGTACGCGTGGGTGCGGGCCGTCGTCGACGGGGCGGAGCACGACCACACGTGGGTGCGCAGCGGCCAGGAGGTGCGGACGGCGTCGGTGACCGCCGACGAGAACGGCACCACCGTGATCGCCGGCCTCAAGGACCTCACGGTGCTGAAGTCGACCGGCTCGGAGTTCCGCGGCTTCCTCCAGAACGAGTACACGACGCTGGCCGAGGCCAGCGACCGCGTCCTCGCCACGTCCCTGGTGGCCCAGTGGCGGTACGCACCGGACGCCCGGCTCGACTACGACGCCACGTACGCCGCGGCCCGGTCGGTGATTCTCTCGACCTTCGCCACGCTGCACTCGCTCGCCCTGCAGCAGACGCTCTGGCACATGGGCGTCGCCGTGCTGGACGCCATCCCCGAGGTGGTCGAGATCCGGTTCGCCGCGCCCAACAAGCACCACTTCCTCGCGGACCTGCGCCCCTTCGGGCTCGAGAACCCGGGCGAGGTCTTCTTCGCCGCCGACCGCCCCTACGGCCTGATCGAGGCGGTCATCGCCCGCGACGGCGCCGCGACCGACGAGGCCGCCTGGACCCGATCGGTGGGTGCCCCGTGACCCCCTCGCCCGTCCTGACCGCTCTGCCGATCCACCCCGGAGGTGCCTCATGACGCCCGACGACGAGAGCTGGCTCTCGCAGGCCGTCGCGCTCGCGACCGCGAACGTGGCCGACGGCGGCGGTCCGTTCGGCGCGGTCGTCGTCCGCGCCGGCGTGGTGATCGGCGTCGGCCAGAACCGGGTCACGCGCGACAACGACCCGACCGCCCACGCCGAGGTCCAGGCGATCCGCGCGGCCTGCCGCACCATCGAGCACTTCTCCCTCGAGGGCGCCACCATCTACTCGTCCTGCGAGCCGTGCCCGCTGTGCCTGGCGGCGTGCCTGTGGTCGAGGGCCGACCGGGTGGTCTTCGCCGCCGACCGGCACGACGCCGCCCGCGCCGGGTTCGACGACCGAGCCTTCTACGAGCTGTTCGCCGCCGACCGCGACACGTGGCCCATGCCCGTCCTCGCCCACCGGGTCCCGACGGCCGCCGACCCGATCGACGCCTGGCTCGCCCGCCCCGCGAAGGTCGAGTACTGACGCGCCCCTAGCTCCCCCGGTAAGTCGAGTACGCGAACGGGCTCAGCAGCAGGGGCACGTGGTAGTGGCTGTCGTCGACGACGTCGAAGGTCACGACCACCTCGGGGTGGAACCCGACCTGCCCGGTCGCCGCGAAGTAGGCGGCTGTGTCGAACGTGAACCGGTACCGCCCGGGCGCCACCGACGACGGCCCGAGCGAGCGCGCGCGACCGTCGTCGTCCGTGACGCCCGAGTCGATCGACGTCCACGACCCGCCGGCGAGCCTGGCGAGCACGACCGGCACCCCGGCAGCCGGGCGGCCGAGGGTGGTGTCGAGCACGTGCGTGGTCAGCTGGCTCATCGGGACTCCTCGAACAGGGCACGGAGGCGCAGGAGCGCGATCTGGCGGAGCTGGTCGGCCACCTCGGCAACCTCCTCCTCGTCGGACGCGCCGAGCCGGTGCTGCAGCTCCGCAAGGATCTCGGGACGGCTGCGACCGGCGGCGCGGATGAGGAAGATGCGCCCGAACCGCTCCTCGTAGGCGCGGTTCCCGGCGGCCATGGCCTCGACGAGCGCCGGGTCGTCGGTCGCCGACGCGGCCTGCTCGGATGCGCTGAGGCCGCCGGCCTTCTCCCCGATCCGAGGGTGCGTGGACAGCGCCTCGTCCACCTCGGCCGTTGTGAGCGACCGGGCGGCGAGGTCCGCGACGCCGACGAGCGAGTCGACGGACGGGTACGGGCAGCCCGCCGCGACCTCGTCCACCCAGCGCGCCACGTGCAGCGCGGCGGTCAGCCGGGACCGGGTCTCGGCATCGTCAGCGATCATCACGCCACCTTCGTCGTCGCACAGCAGGTTTGGCTCCGCACCCCCGCGATGGCACGGTACAGGCGTGCCCCCCATCATCGACGGGATCGTCCTCGCGGCCGGTGCCGGCCGCCGCCGGGGCCAGCCCAAGGCCCTGGTCGACGGCTGGCTCGAGGAGGCCGTGCACCTGCTCCTGCAGGGCGGCTGCGTGCGGGTCGTGGTCGTCCTGGGCGCGGGTGCCGACGAGGCCCACGCTCTGCTGCCCTCCGATGACCGGGTCCACGCGGTGCTGGCGGAGCGCTGGGCGGACGGCGTCGGGGAGTCGTTGCGCACGGGCCTCGCGCACGCGACCGGCGACGCCGTCCTGGTCACGCTGGTGGACCTGCCGGGCACGCCCGTCAGCGTCGTCGAGCGCGTCCTGGGGGCGTCGGGAAGCCTCCGTCAGGCCGTGTTCGACGGACGCCCGGGCCATCCGGTGCTCATCGCCCGCGACCACTGGGAGCCGTTGGCGCAGACCCTCACGGGCGACCGCGGCGCGCGCGCCTACCTGCGAGCGCACGGCGTGACCGAGGTCGAGTGCGGCGACCTGCACCACGGGCACGACGTCGACGGAGCCACCTAGGGCCGCGCCTCGAGCGCCGCGAGCGGCAGCTCGACGCCCCATCGGGCGGCCGCCTCGGTGATCCGCGACCGCAGCTCGCCCGGCGCGGCGGCCGCGAGCGCGGACGTCGAGGTCCCCTGCTCCGACACGAGCACGCCGCCGACGTACACCTGCTTGAGGTTCCGCAGCCCGCACGCCATCACGTAGGTGGCCAGCACGTCCCAGACCGGACCCGTGTCCGGGGAGCGGTGGTCGACGAGCAGGAAGTCGGCGAGCTTGCCCACCTCGAGCGACCCGATCCGGTCCTGCACGCCGAGCACCTCCGCCGCCCCGAGCGTGTGCATCCGCAGGACGTCGGTGGGCATCAGCACGGACGCGTCGGTGTGCAGCGCCCGCGTGCTGTAGAGCCCGATGCGCATGTTTCCCCAGGGGTCGGAGATGTCCGTGCACGACTGGTCGTCCAGCCCGAGCCCCACGCGGATGCCCGCCTCCCGCAGCCGCACGACGTCCGCGAACCCGGACCCCAGGCGCCCGTTGGACGTCGCCTGCCACACGACCCCGCACCCCGTGGACGCGGCGACGTCGACCATCTCGTCTGTCGGGTGCACGAAGTGCCCGAACAGGAAGTCCGGCCCGAACGCCCCGGCGGACCGGTACCACGCGAACTTCTCGCGCTGGGTCTCGATGCCCTGCGCGGTCTCGACGAAGTGCGCCTGGTTGGTGATCCCGTGCTCGCGCATGACCGCGACCTCCAGCTCGGCCGACCGCGGTGTCGACGCCCACTGCACGGCCCCCATCACGGACGCTCCCAGGTGCTGGTCGGCGGGCGTGCGCAGGGCCGACTCCCGCACCATGTCCCCGAACACGCCGAGCATCTCGTCCTCGGGGCCGGCCTCGTCGTCCAGCCGGATGGCGTTGACCACCCGCAGCCCGGCGTCGGCGACGGCGTCGAGCTGCCGCGTGACGAACTCGACGGGAGCGACCCGCCCCAGCGCAGGTGATGCCGAGACGGGGTCGTAACGCCACGTCACCCGCGAGTGCGTGAAGTTGTACGCGCTGGTCACGCCGTTGGCGAGGAAGTCGAGGGCGCCGTGCAGGGTCGACCAGTAGACGTCCTCGGGCGAGCACTTGTCCATGACCTCGACCATCGACAGCACCCACGGGTAGAGCGTCGAGCCGGGCGAGATCCCGCGCATGCCCGAGGTGAACAGGTGCGAGTGCGCGGAGACGAACCCGGGAGCGACGATCGCGCCGCCCGCATCCAGCACCGGCACGCCGCTGACCAGCAACGACGCGTCCGGCGCACCGTCGCCCATCGAGGCGATCCGCCCGTCGTCGCCCACCAGGAACCAGCCGAGGAACCAGTCGGGCCCGGCGGAGGAGACGGGGATCAGCAGGGCGTCGTGGACGAGGAGGCGCATGGCGGTCATCGTGCAGGGCGCAGATGACGGAGAGATTGCCGGGATGTCGCGTGTCGAGTTCACGTGGTCGACTTCGTCATGGGGATGTCAACGCCCACGACCAAGGAGAACCGCCGTGAAGTACGTGATCCTCATCCACGCGAACCCCAAGCCCTGGGGCCACCCGACCTCGCTGTTCACCGACGAGGGCCGCGCCGTGCCCGCCGACGAGACGGCCGTGATGGACAAGTCCTTCGACGCCCTGCTCACGGACTTGTCGGCGTCGGGCGAGCTCGTCATGGGCGAAGCCCTCGCCGACCCCCGCGAGTCGACCGTCTACCGCTGGCGCACCGGCGGCTCCCTCGCGAGCGAGGGGCCGTTCGCCGAGACCCAGGAGCAGCTGGCCGGCTTCTTCCTCATCAACGTGGCGACGCGCGAGCGCGCCGAGGAGATCGCTGTGCAGTTCGCGGGTCCGGGCAGCCCCGCCGAGCTGCGTCCGGCCTACGTGTGGGAGTGACGCGCGCGCCCGCGGCGGCCTATCTCTAGCCCGCCGCGGCCGCGCGCGCGGCGTCGAAGGGCGCGCGGTCGAAGAGGAACCTGCTGCGGGTGATCCGCCCGTCGACCACGGTCACGCACTCGGCGCCCGGCGCGTCCGGCACGAGCCGCGTCACGGTGTCGTACATGACGAGCGCCTTCTCGTCGTCACCGAACGCCGCGATCACGGAGGCGCTCACGAGCATCCCGACGAACGGCGTCATGAACGCGCGGAAGGCGTCGGCACCCTCCAGGCGGCCGGCCGGAGCGTCACAGACGATGTCGGGATCGATGTACACCATCGCGGCGTCGAGGTCGCCGTGCGACCAGGCGTCGAAGTACGCGAGGGCGACGTCCAACGGTGCTGCGGCCATGCGAACCCACCTCCTCAGACGGAACGGCTGTCGGGCATGCACGCTATGCCCGGCCTCCGACACCGGCGTTCGAGAGGGCGCGGGCAGCGGTCCTTCGGGACCATCGTCCCTGCTCCCGGACGTCGGCCGGCGAGACGATGGCACGTGTGAACGCACCTTGGTGGCGACTCGCGGAACGCGAGCAGACGACGGACCCGGCCCGCAGCACGTCCGAGGACCCGGAGCTGCTTCCGCCCTTCTACGACTGAGCCCGGCATCGAACCGGTCAGCACCGTAGTGTCAGACCCGTGTTCGAACATGTGTTCGTGCGCTCCACCATCCTGCATGCCGACCTCGACGCCTTCTACGCGTCCGTCGAGCAGCGCGACAACCCCCGGCTCCGCAACCGACCGGTCGCCGTCGGCGGCGGCGTCGTCCTGGCCTGCTCCTACGAGGCCAAGCGCCGGGGCGTGAAGACCGCGATGGGCGGCCGGCAGGCCCGCGCGCTGTGCCCGGACCTGGTGGTGGTCCGTCCGCGGTTCGACGCCTACGTCGAGGCCAGCAAGGCCGTCTTCGAGCTGTTCCGCCAGACCACTCCCCTGGTCCAGGGCGTGTCCATCGACGAGGCGTTCCTCGACGTCGCCGGGCTGCACCGGATCGACGTGCCGCCCGTCGAGATCGGTGCGCGCCTGCGCGCCCGGGTCCGCGACGAGGTCGGGCTGCCGATCACCGTCGGCGTCGCGCGGACGCCGTTCCTGGCGAAGGTGGCGTCCCGCGTGGCCAAGCCGGACGGGCTGCTGCTGGTCCCGCCCGACGGCGAGGACGCATTCCTCCACCCGCTGCCACTCGAGCTGCTCTGGGGCGTCGGCGACGTGACCGCGCGCAAGCTGCACGGGTACGGGCTGGCGACGGCCGGCGACATCGCGGCACTGCCGTCCTCCGTGCTCGTCGGCGCCCTCGGACCCGCGGCCGGGAGACACCTGTACGCGGTGGTGCACGGGCACACCCCTGCGCGGGTGGTCGTCGGGAAGTCGCGCGGCTCGATCGGTGCCCAGCGCGCGATCGGGCACGGGCCGCACGCGCCCGAGTTCGTCCGTGCGGCGCTGCTGGGCCTGGTCGACCGGGTGTGCCGCCGCCTGCGCAAGGCGAACCGGGTGGCGCGGACCGTCGTGCTGCGGCTGCGCTTCGAGGACTACACGAAGGCGACGAGGTCGCGCACGTTCGCGTTCGCGACCGACTCCGGCGAGCAGATCGCCGCGGCCGCCGTGGCGCTCCTCGCAGCCGCCGCCCCGCTGGTCCGCGAGCGCGGGATCACGCTGGTCGGCGTCGCCCTGGGTGGGCTGGAGTCGGACGCGTTCGTCCAGCCCGAGCTGCTGCTCGACGGCCCCGACCGTGGCGGCCTCGACGCCGCGGTCGACGCGGTCGCGGTGCGGTTCGGGACGCAGGCGGTGGTGCGCGCGAGCCTGCTGCGCCGCGGCGAGGGCCTCGCGGTGCCGCTGCTGCCCGACTGAGGACGGGACCGTAGCGCGATCCGGTCGGGGCGTGGTGCGATGAACGCATCCACTGCCCGCACGAAGGGACCCTGTCGCGATGTCGACGCCGACCACCCACACTCTCGACGTCCCCGGCGCGTCGATCGTCTACGACGTCCGCGGCCCGCTCCCGCCCGCCGACGGGAACCTGCCGCTGCTGCTCATCGGCCAACCGATGACGGCGGAGGGGTTCGCGGCGCTCGCGTCGTTCCTCCCGGACCGCACGCTCGTCACGTACGACCCCCGCGGCCTCGGTCGCAGCGAGCGCACCGACGGCGACCCGACGAACACCCCGCAGCAGCAGGCCGAGGACCTGCACGCGCTCATCGGTGTGCTGGGTCCGGTGGACCTGTTCGGGAGCAGCGGCGGCGCGGTCACGGGGCTGCAGCTCGTCTCGACGCACCCCGACGACGTCCGCACCCTCGTCGCGCACGAGCCGCCGATCCTCGCGGTGCTTCCCGACGCCGAGGCCGCCGCCGCTGCCGAGCGGGCCGTCCAGGACGCGTACCACCAGCGCGGCTGGGGCGCCGGCATGGCGGCGTTCATCGGGCTGACGTCGTGGCAGGGCGAGTTCACCGACGCCTTCGCCGGCTCGCTGCCGGACCCAGCCACGTTCGGTCTGCCCACCGACGACGACGGCTCGCGGACCGACCCCCTGCTCTCGGGCGTCTCCAACGCCGTCACCGCGTACGTCCCGGACCTGGACGCGTTGACCGGCGCGTCGACCCGCGTCGTGATCGCCGCCGGCATCGAGAGCAAGGGGCTCTTCACGTGGCGCACCTCGGAAGCGCTCGCCGACGCCCTCGGGCTGGAGCTCGCCGTCTTCCCCAGCCACCACGGCGGCTTCTCGGGACCCGAGTTCGGCCACGCCGGCGAGCCGGAGGCGTTCGCGGCGCGGCTACGCGAGGTGCTCTGAGGGCCGCGGCGGCCGACACACGACCAGCTGGACGTCGTCGCCCTCGACGGTCACCGGTCCTGCGGCCGCGGGGAGCAGCACGGTCTCGCCGCGCCGCACGGGCACACGACTCTCGCCGGAGCCGATGGACCCGGTCCCCGCGACGACCACCAGCACGGCCAGCCCGGCGTCGAGCACGCGCGGGCCGGTCCACCGCTCGACACGGAAGAACGTCGCGGCGTCGGGCAGCAGGTCGCCCGACGCCGCCGCGGTCGCGCCGCGCAGCCGCGCGATCTCGTCGGCGGACCATCCGCGACGGTCGACGGCGGCGAGCGCGACGTCGAACCCGAGTCCGAGGTGCCCGTCGGCCGCACCGTCGATCTCGAACCCGGACCACTCGAGCAGGATCGACAGGTCGGTCGGCTCCTGGAGCTCCACGACGAACGCGCCCTCGCCGATCGCGTGCGGCAGCCCGGCAGGCACCAGCACCGCGTCGCCCGCGTCGAGGTCCAGCACATGCATCGCGCCGAGCATCGCGACCGCGTCCTGCGTCGCCACCCACCCGGCGAGCTCGTCGAGGGTGACGTCCCGCGTGAACCCGATGTGCACGCGCGCGGGCTCGAGGACCACCCACGCCTCGGTCTTGCCGTGCGACAGCCCGAGGTGCTCCGCGGCGAACGGCACGTCGGGGTGGGCGTGGACGGGCAGGCGCTGGCCCGCGTCCAACAGCTTGACCAGCAGCGCGGGGTCGGAGCCGTACGCGGCGACGTGCTCGGACCCGAGCCACGCGACGGGGTCGGCCTCGATCGCGTCGCGCAGCAACCAGCCGTCGGGCAGCTGGGTCAGGCCCACCGGGGACTGCCCGAACACCGATGTGGTCGAGCCCACCCAGTCCTCAGGCTCGCGGCTCGCGGCGCCGGCGGTGCCGCGGAAGGCGGCGATCTGTCGGCCCCCGGCATAGAACCGGTCGGCGGGCTGGTTGGCGGGCAGGGGCAGAGGCTTCACGAGGGTCCTTCGACACTGATGCGGACACCAGTGCGCCACGTCGCGCCCGGCTCGAGAATCGGGGCCCCTGCGTGCGGCAGGTCGCGCTCCGGCCCGAACAGCGGGGCGTTGGTGGGTTCGACGCCGAGCACGTACGCGCCGGACGCCGGCCAGCTCCACGTGCACAGCCGCGGCAGCGTGTCGCCGGTCCAGGTCACCACCACGGACGGGTGCTCGTGGTCGCCGACCAGCGTGGCGCGCGCACCGCGCACCGCCACGTGCTCGGCGACCACCGGCGCGAGCCCTCGAGCCGGCAGGGGCGTGAGCAGGGGGTCGCGGCCCGWCGGCAGCGGCTCGCGGGCGACAGTCTCGTCGGCATCGACCTCGAGGCGCGCGCCGGGCCGGAGCAGAGGCGCACCGAGGTTGACGTGATACAGCAGGGGCACGCCGACGGGCTCGTCGCCGACGTTGCGCACGACGTCGCGGACCTCGACGGACGCCGTCCCCGTCGAGGCGACGATCGACCGCTCGACCAGGATCCGTGGGCCGCCCAGCGAGGTGTGCGCGACCGTGCCCGTCACGCACACCTGCCAGGCGGCCCCCACACGCTCCCGCGACCAGCGCACCTCGGTCGCCGGAGTCAGGTGATGGGTGCCGTGCTGCCCGGACGAGCCGCGCGGCTCGCCGATGTTGTCCGGCCCGCACGTCGCCAGCAGCCCGCCGAGGAACCGCTCCTCCCAGCCGCGCCCCGGTCCGGGGTCCACGGGGTTCGGCGAACGCCACGCCAGCGGGGTCGAGCCCCACCACGTGGCACCGAGGTCCAGCCCGCGCCCCGGGAGCACGTCGAACGCGAGGCCCCCCGCCAGCCGGACCACGAGGCGGCCGCCGAGCTCCTCGACGCTCGCGAGGGCCGACGGCTGCGAGACGCGGCCGTCGTCGGTCAGCTCGGTCCAGGCGGTCATCGCCGGTCCAGGGCAGCGAGGAACCCGCCGACGAACGAGTCGCCGAGCCCGATCGTCGTCGGTTCCGCGACGCCGCTCAGGTCGAGTGCCGGTACGACGCAGGCGTCGGAGCCGAGCAGGTCGGCAACGTCCGACACAAGCTGTTGCGCGGTCGTCCCGGGGGTGAGGGATCCGGTCGCGGCGTAGTCGTCGGCCGTGAAGCCGTCGCCGAACCAGAAGCGCGTGCTCGCCATCGTGATCCCGCCGACGAGCGCCTGCCGCAGGGATGCCGCCCGCAGCCCGACCGCCAGCGCCCAGTACTTGGTGTGCACGACGAGCGTCGGCGCCGGGACCACCTCGTGAAGCTCCCGGACGGCCTTGGCGACGCTCGGCGCGTCGAGCAGGTCGACCGTCCGTCCGAGGTAGGCCTGCATCTCGTCCTCGTTGAGGCTGTAGACGTCCGCGAACCGCACCATCTCGTCGCGCACGCGTCGGCTCAGCGCAGGCACGTGATAGCCCGCGTCCTCGAAGACGACGAGGGAGTCCGGGGGGAGCGCCAGCATGGCGTCACGCACCTGCGTCAGGCGCGCCTCGAGGGTCGCGGGGTCCTGGATCACGTTGAAGGACGAGAGCAGGAACACGTCGGCCGTGCGTAGCGCCTCCGACAGGTCGGGCGCGATCCGCAGCTCGCGGTGCGGCGGGTCGTTGGCGTAGATGACGCGGTTGGGGTGCGGGGCGACCAGCTCGACGTCGCCCACCATGACCCGCGCACCGGCGGGGTACTGCACGATCAGGTGGGGATCCAGCGAGTCCTGGACCGCGCTCGACACGTAGTCGACGGACGCCGGGAGCAGCCGGCGCACGTTGTCGTCGATGGAGACCAGGTGCATGGTGCTCGGCACCCCGAGCACGTCCATGGCGATCGCCGCTCGCACGCACGTCCCGCCGAGGGTGATCTCCTTGGCGAACCGCGACGCGAACGCCTCGACGATGTCGGAGGAGGCGACGAACCGCTCTCCCCCGACGCCGTCGCGGACGAACGCGAGCAGGCTTCGTACCAGGTCACGCACCGACTCGACCGGGGTGGTGAGGTCGAGGTCGTCGGCCCCCACGCCGTGCTCGGCGGCCAGCTGCTCCAGCACCGCCGAGTCCCACCGAACCTCGTAGTCGACCGTCCCGCCCATGCCCAGCACAAACGTCGTGCTCATCGATCGGTGCTCCTCGTGACGCGGTGCGGCGTATCAGTACAGGTCGGCCTTGCCGGCGGCGTCGAACAGGTGGATCTTCTGCGCGGCGACCTCCTGCATGGCCTCGATGCACGGCGGCTGGATGGAGTTGGGCTCCCGCAGCGAGGTATCCGCGAGGACCTCCCGCATCTTGTCGTGGTACGCCACCTTGATGTCGCTCGAGATGTTGATCTTGTTGACGCCGAGCTTGACCGACTGGCCGATCTCGTCGTCCGGGTTGCCGGAGCCGCCGTGCAGCACGAGCGGGATGGGCAGGAGCGCCTTGATCTGCTGCAGCAGGTCGAGCTTCAGCTGCGGCGTCACGTGCTTCGGGTACAGGCCGTGTGCGGTGCCGATGGCGATGGCGAGGCTGTCCACGCCGGTGCGCTGCACGTACTCGACGGCCTCGGCCGGGTCGGTGAACGCGATCTGCGAGACCAGCACCCCGTCCTCGGCCTGCTCGTCGAGCTTGCCGATGGTGCCCAGCTCGCCCTCGACGGAGAGGCCGACGGCGTGCGCGGTGTCCACGACCTTCTTGGTGATCGCGACGTTGTCCTCGAACGGCTGCATGGACGCGTCGATCATCGCCGACGTGAACCCGAGCTGGATGGCCTCGAGCACCTGCTCGTAGGTGCCGCCGTGGTCCCAGTGGATGGCGACGGGAACCGACGAGCGGTGCGCGCGCTGGATGAGGGCGGCCAGGGCGTCGCCCCCGATGTGCGACACCTCGTCGGGGTGGATCGCCACGATCAGCGGCGACCTCAGCTTCTCGGAGATCTCGAAGATCCCCTTGCCCATCGCGTAGTCGCTGATGTTGAAGGCAGGGATGGCGAAATAGTTCTCGTTCGCCACCGCGAGCAGGTCTCGGCCGTTCATCAACATTTGTGTATCAACTTCCTGTGTTGGGTGTTGCGGAGGAGGGGGGTCTAGATCTTCACAGCGCCGGCGGTCATCCCCCCGATGAAGTAGCGCTGGAAGAAGAGGAAGAGAACGAGCACTGGAATGCACCCGAGAATGCTCATCGCCATCATCTCGTTCCATTCGTACGAGTGCTGTCCCATGAGCAGCTGAATACCGATGGGCACCGTGCGCATGTCTTCCGTACGGGTCAGCGTCAGCGCGAACAGGAACTCGTTCCAGCAGATCATGAACGTGTAGACGCCGACCGACACGAGGCCGGGGACAGAGATGGGGACGAGAATGCGCCACAATGCGGTCATCGGGCCGGCGCCGTCCACCTTGACGGCCTCGTCGAGCTCTTTGGGAAGGGTATTGAAATACCCGGTGAGCATGATGATCGCGTAGGGCAGGGTGAACACCATGTAGGTGAGAATGAGGCCCTGGTACGTGTTGTAGAGCTTGAGCGCAACGACCAGCCCGAAGTACGGGATGAGCAGCGTGATCGGGGGCACGGCCTGGACCGAGACGACGACCACGTTGATCGTCTTCTTGCCCCAGAACTCGTACCGGCTGAATGCGTACGCCGCGTGCAGGGCGACCACGAGCGACAGCGCGGTGACCGACAGAGCGATGACGTAGCTGTTGAAGAAGAACCGCAGCTTGACGGGGTCCGTGAGGATCGTCGTGTAGGCGTCGAACGAGAAGCCGGGCGTGATGAGCCGCGGCGGGAACTCGAAGATCTCGGGGTTCGTCTTGAACGAGCTCGAGAGCATCCAGACCACTGGCAGCGCCGAGAAGCAGGCGCCCAGGATCAGGGCCACGATGAGCAGGGCCTTCTTGCCAGGCTGCTTGGGCGGCACCCGCAGCGGGGGGCGGTCGCTCGTGATGACGGGCGCGGTCAACGTGACCATGGCTCAGTCCCTCGCCTTCTGGTGCCGGACGTAGAAGAACGCGAGCACCATCGACATCAGCAGCACGAGGACGGCGGCCGCGGAGGCGACCGAGAACTCGTACTGGGTGAACGCGAGCTTGTAGGTGAAGGTGGAGAGCACCTCGGTCGCCGTGATGGGTCCGCCGCCGGTGGTCATCCAGATGAGCGCGAACTGCTGCGTGGTCCAGATGAAGTCCAGGAGCGCCATCGAGATGATGATCGGCCGGAGCATCGGGAGGGTCACGTTGCGGAACTGCGCGACGACGCCCGCGCCGTCGACCCGCGCGGCCTCGTAGAGGTCCTTCGGGATCCCCTGCAGACCCGCCAGCAGCGAGATCATGAAGAACGGGTAGCCGGACCAGATGTTGATGAACGTCACCGCCGCGAGGGCGGTCGACGGGTTGGCCAGCCATTCCGTCTGGCCGTCCGTGAGGCCGGCCGTGCCCAGCAGGTAGTTGATGACGCCGTTCGGGCTGAGCAGCAGCCGCCAGAGGACCGCGACGATCGCCACCGTGAACAGCCACGGGAGGATGTAGAGCACCCGGAAGATGCCCTTGGTGCGGTTGCCCAGCAACGGCGAGTTGAGCATCAGTGCGAAGGTCAGCCCGATGACGAAGTGCGCGATCACCGAGCTGATGGTGAAGACCAGGGTGTTCCGCACGGCCGTGACGAACACCGGGTCGGTGAGGACCGCCAGGTAGTTGTCGAAGCCGACGAACGCGGGGTTCTTGTTGGTGATCACCCCGTCGAGCAGCGAGTAGCTGACGACCATGATGATCGGCGTGATCATCAGGATGATCAGCAGCACCCCGGTGGGGGTGAGGAATCCGTACGGCGTCAGCGTGCGCCGCAGCCGGTTGAGCGTCCGCGACCGGGAAGCTCCCGCCGGCGCCGGCGGCATCGCCTGCGCGGTCGGTGCGTCCTGTGGCGGACGGATGGTCTGGGACATGGGAACGGCTCTCTCCTCGGGGGCGGGCCGCGCCGGGTGCCAGGTGGTCCCGGCGCGGCCCGAGGGGGTTCAGGGCTGGAGACCTAGAACTCCCCTTCCCACGTCTTCTGGGTCGCGGCGAGCGCGTCCTCCATGGACTGCTGACCGTCGAGCGCCTTCTGGAACTGCTCACCGAAGTCGCGCATCAGCTGCTCGGCCACCGGCAGGCCGGTGAACTCGTTGGCCGGGTAGCCCGACTTGTAGATGTCGAAGGCCGTCTGGAACAGCTCGTCGTCCTTGACGAAGTCGGGGACGGATGCCGTGTTCCCCGGGAAGGCGTTGGCCATCGTGGAGAGCTCGGAGTTGACGTCCTCGCTCATGAGGAACTCGACCAGCTTGAACGCCTCGGCCTTGTGCTCGGAGTTGTCGGCGATGCCGATGCCCCACGAGGCGTACGGGATGCCGCGCTTGCCGTCGTAGCCGTCCTCGGCCGGGATGGCCGAGATGCTGAACTTCAGGTCCGGGTTGGACTCGCGCAGGTCCGTCACGTGGGCGAGCGAGTCGATCATCATGCCGACCCGGCCGTTGGTGAACTCCTCGACCTTGTCCTGCTCCTTCATGGTGAACGATCCCGGCGCGATGACGCCGTCGTCCCACAGGCTCTGGATGTAGTCGGTGGCGCTGGTCACGGCCTCGTTGTCGGTCAGGGCGGGCTTGCCGTCCTTGAGCATCGAGCCGCCCGACGCCCACACCCACGACATGACGTCGTTCTGGATGCCGTTGGGCGCCTCGAGCGAGAGCGGGAGCACCCAGCCGTGCACGTTGTCACCGAGCGCGGTGATCTTCTTGGCGGCGTCCGCGAACTCGGTCCGGTTGGTGGGCGGCGCCGTGACGCCGGCCTGGCTCAGCAGGGCGTCGTTGGTGAACATCGGGTAGACGAAGTTGACCACCGGGATCATGTAGGTCTTGCCGTCGACCTGGACCTGGCTGGCCAGCTGCGAGTCGTCGTAGCCGGCGTCCTTCATGACCGCCGTGAGGTCCGTGATCGCGCCCTGCTTGGCGAAGTCGCTCACCCAGGCGCCGTCGAGCCCGACGACGTCCGACATGGTGCCGGACGCGGCGCCCGCCACGACCTGCTCCTTGGTCGAGGCGTACGGCCCCGACAGGAGCTTGACCTTGATTCCGGGGTTCTCCGACTCGAACTTGTCCATCAGCCCGCGGAAGGCCCCGTCGGGAAGCTCGGGTTCCCACCACTGCGAGAACTCGAGGGTGACGTCGCCGCCGTCGCCCGACGTGCTGTCCGAGCCCGAACCACCGCCACTCGAGCACGCTGCGAGTGCCAGTGCCGCGACACTCGCCACGGCGGCGAAGCGTCCAACGTGAGCGCCCTTGCCCATGACTGTCCCCATCTCTCGGTCCTGCCGCTTCGTGCGACTGTCTGCGCACTTCTGCGAGTTTCCGCCAAAGTAGACCCGTGGATATGCGTCGTCAAGCGCTGTTTGTCAGTCGCAACCACCCCGTGACCTGCCTCCAACCTGCCGAGGGGCCGTCCATCTGGCCTGCAATTTGGCGCTGAACTGGGCAGATGACCGGTTGCTGCTCCCTGAGCGGGCGTGCGAGTGACCCGGCGTGCCGATGCGGTTTCTCGCACGAACTCGCACTTGTGTGCTTCAGTAGTCCCATGTCTGCGACCACCGACGGAACCTCGCGACGACTGCCCGCGGGCCGGAAGGCCGACCTCGCGGCGTACGTCGCCGAGCACGGTCAGGTGACCGTCGCCCACCTCGCCGAGCGGTTCGACGTCTCCCCCGACACCATCCGACGCGACCTTGACGCCCTCGACTCGGACGGTGTCCTCATCCGCACGCACGGCGGCGCGATCAGCCCGCAGGCGCTCCCTCGTCCCGAGACGGGTGTCGAGGTACGCATGCGCCTGCAGACATCGGCGAAGGACCAGATCGGCGCACTGGCCGCCGGCCTCGTGCGGGACGGCGCGGCGCTCATGATCAACGCGGGCACGACGACGCTCGCGCTCGCGCACCATCTCTCCGAGCACAGGGACCTCACGGTCGCGACGAACTCGCTGCGGATGCCGATGGAGATCAACCCGCTCGCGTTCCGCGACCTCTACGTGTTCGGTGGCGTGGTCCGCCTCAGCGCGCAGGGGACCATCGGTGCCGTCGCGTTCCCGACCGAGAGCGGGACCGACAGGGATATCCGGTGCGACCTCGCCCTCATCGGCGTGGGTGCGGTGAACGCGGACGCCGGGTACTCGACCAGCAACCTCGGCGAGGCCGCCATGATGAGCTCGATGATGGACCGTTCCGCCCGGGTCGCCATCCTCGCCGACTCGACCAAGTTCGGCCGCCGCCTGTTCGCGCAGGTCGCCGAGCTACGACGCGCCGACTACCTGGTCACCGACGCCGCCCCGCCGCCCGACCTCGCCGCGGCGCTCGAGGCCGCAGGCGTCGAGGTGCTGTTCCCTCCGGTTGCCGCCTGACCCTTCCGTCAGGCCCCCGCAGGTGGATCATGGAGGCTCCACCGCGACGGGAGCCCACACCATGGCAGTGCACGACGAACGCTCGAACGGGCCGCGCGACCTGCGCCGGCTGGTCCGCCTCATCACGCTGGGCCTGGCGGTCACCGCCTTGGTCAAGGAGCTGCGCACGCCGCCCGAGGAGCGCCGGTGGAACGGCGTCGTCATCGGCTTCGTGCCGTACGAGTTCCGGGTGCCCACGCCCGAGCGCATCAAGGAGCGCCTCTGGAACCCCGACGGCGGGTCGATCATCAACCCGCGCGTCTTCGGCGTCGGCTGGACCCTCAACCTCGGCCGGGTGCTCGGGCTGATCAAGGAGCGGATCTCCAGCTGATCGCCCGCGCGGTCGCTGATGCCCCATATAGCCTCGGAAGGACAGCACCCCTGCTCCCTGGAGGACCCATGGGCACGATCACCACGACCGACGGCGTCGAGATCTTCTACAAGGACTGGGGCTCGGGCCAGCCCCTCGTGTTCAGCCACGGCTGGCCGCTGTCGTCCGACGACTGGGACGCCCAGCTGATGTTCTTCCTGCTGCACGGTTACCGCGTGATCGCCCACGACCGCCGGGGCCACGGCCGCTCGACCCAGACCGACGGCGGGCACGACATGGACCACTACGCCGACGACCTGGCCGCGCTCACATCCGCGCTGGACCTGCAGGACGCCGTGCACATCGGCCACTCGACCGGCGGCGGCGAGGTCGTGCACTACATCGCCCGCCACGGCGAGAGCCGCGTGGCCAAGGCCGTGCTGATCGCCGCCGTTCCGCCGATCATGGTGAAGACGGACTCCAACCCCGGGGGCCTGCCCAAGGAGTTCTTCGACGGCCTCCAGGAGCAGGTGGCCACCAACCGGTCGAACTTCTACCGCGACCTGCCCTCGACCGCGTTCTACGGCTTCAACCGCCCGGGCCGGGAGCCGTCCGAGGCCATCATCGAGAACTGGTGGCGTCAGGGGATGATGGGCGGCGCGAAGGCCCATTACGACGGCATCGTCGCCTTCTCGCAGACCGACTTCACCGAGGACCTCAAGAAGATCACCGTGCCCACGCTGGTGATGCACGGCGACGACGACCAGGTCGTCCCCTACGCCGACTCCGGCCCCCTGTCCGCCGCGCTCCTGCAGAACGGGACGCTCAAGACGTACGCCGGGTTCCCGCACGGGATGCCGACCACCGAGGCCGCGACGATCAACGCCGACCTGCTGGAGTTCATCCGGTCCTGACCAGCTCAGGGACGGCGAACGAGGCCAGGATCGCGGGGTCGGTGAACACCACCGACCCCGTGATCCGCTCCGCGGTCGCCGAGAAGACCTGGACCGAGTGCAGCCGGTACGTCTCCCCCTCCCGCACGTAGGCGGCGAACGCCGCCTGCCCGTTGGAGCCGACGGGCGTCGTCCACCAGTCCGTGCCGCGCCGATCGAACACGTTCGCCAGGAACGCCACGTAGTCGTCGCGACCCCGGTACCACGCCGGGACCGGCGGCATCTCGAGCACGACGTCCTCCGTGAGCAGCTGCCCGATCGCCGCCAGGTCCCCGACGACGAACGCCGTGACGTAGCGGTCGACGACAGCCCGCTGGTCCGCGGTCACCGGCTCGGTCAGGTGGTCCGCGCCGATGCCCAGCCCGTCCAGCCGCGCCCGCGCCCGCTGCAGACCGCTGTTCACCGCAGCCGGGGTGGTACCCAGGGCGTCCGCCGCCTCGGCCGCCGACCACTCGAGCACCTCGCGCATGAGGAGGATCGCGCGCTGCCGGGCCGGCAGGTGCTGCATGGCCGCGACGAGCGCGAGCCGCAGCTGGCCGCGGGCCACGACGACCGTCGCCGGGTCGCCGTCGACGAGCGCGTCCGGCATCGGCTCGAGCCACGCCACCTCGCGGTCGGGCACCAACGGGGCCCGGGGGTCGTCGCCCGGGGCGCCCAGGCCCGACGGCATCGGCCGGCGCCGACGGCTCTCGAGKGCCGTCAGGCACGCGTTGGTCGCGATCCGGTACAGCCAGGTGCGCATCGACGCGCGCTGGTCGTCGTACCGGTCGTACGCCCGCCAGGCCCGCAGCATCGTCTCCTGCACGAGGTCCTCGGCGTCGTGCACCGAACCGAGCATCTGGTAGCAGTGCGCCAGGAGCTCGCGCCGGTACGGCAGCGTCTGACGTGCAAAGTCCTCGCTGATCGACACCGGCGACGCGCTCCTCTCCTGCTCCGATTGTGGCCCGCTCAGACCAGCATCACGCCGGGTTCGCGGCGCAGTTGTGGTACGACTCGACGAGCCAGCCCGCCTCGTTCCGCGCGAGCACCCACGTGGCGCGCCGCTGGAGGTGCGGCGGCACGCTCGCCGCCCCGGCCGGGCGGTACCCGCCCAGGCTGTTCACCACCGCGACGTCGGGCGACAGGAACCTGATCCGCTGCGGCTCCTCGACGGAGGCCGTGCCCTTCAGCGGACCGTCGAAGCCCGCGACCATGAAGGCGCGGATCTGGTCCTTGCCCTGGATGTACGTGCCGGCCGTCACCACTGTGCCGCCGTCGGCGAGAGGGCCGCGAACGCGTCGGCGTCGTGGGCGGCCCAGGCCGTGCCCATCTGTGCCAGCAGGGCCTCGACGGCCGTCGTGTCGAGCGTGTCGAGCGTCGTCATCGTGCACTCCTGTCTGTGCCGGTCGACGGTGCAGGATCTCCTGCACCGTCGCGGGGCCGGTTGTGGTCCCGCGGATACATACCGGCGGGACGCGGCGAACTCATCGGTCCGCCGCGTCCGGTCTCAGGAGGCCAGGACGGGCTCGCGCCGATCCGCCGCCTCGTCGACGACCGCGGCAGGCTCCACGTCGTCGGCGAAGATGTCCTCCGCGGAGGCCGAGGCGTACTGGTCGAGGTCGAGGATCCCCTCACGCTTGGCGACGATCGTCGGCACGAGCGCCTGGCCGGCGACGTTCACCGCGGTACGGCCCATGTCGAGGATCGTGTCGATCGCCAGCAGCAGCCCGACACCGGCGAGCGGCAGGCCGAGCGTCGACAGCGTGAGCGTGAGCATGACCACCGCGCCGGTCAGCCCGGCGGTCGCGGCGGAGCCGACGACGGACACGAAGGCGATGAGCAGGTAGTCCTTGAGCGACAGGTCGATGCCGAACAGCTGCGCGACGAAGATCGCGGAGATCGCCGGGTAGATCGAGGCGCAGCCGTCCATCTTCGTCGTCGCCGCCAGCGGTACCGCGAACGACGCGTACGACCGGGGCACACCCAGGTTCCGCTCGACGACGCGCTGCGTCAGCGGCAGCGTCCCGACCGACGAGCGCGAGACGAACGCGAGCTCGATCGCCGGCCACGCACCCCGGAAGAAGCTCATGATGCCGAGCCCGTTGGTACGCAGGATCACGGGGTAGACGACGAAGAGCACGAGCGCCAGGCCGACGTAGATGGCGACGGCGAACGTCCCGAGCGGCGCGAGCAGGTCCCAGCCGTACGTGGCGACGGCGCGGCCGATGAGGCCCAGCGTGCCCAGGGGTGCGAGCCGGATGACCCACCACAGGACCTTCTGCACGATCGCGAGCGCGGACCGCGTGAACGCCAGGAACGGCTGAGCGGCGGTACCGCTGCGCAGGGCCGCGATGCCGACGACGATCGCGATGACCACGATCTGGAGCACGTTGAACGAGACGGACGTCGACAGCCCGGCGTCGCCCTGCTGCGTGCTGGCGCCGAGCCCGAGGAAGTTGCTCGGGATCAGGCCGTTGAGGAAGTCGAGCCAGCTGCCGGTCACCCCGACCTCGGAGCCCGCCTCGGGGCTGAGGGTCGAGTTGTGGCCGGGCTGGAACAGCAGGCCGAGCCCGATGCCGATCGCGACCGAGATCGCCGCGGTGATGGCGAACCACAGCAGCGTCTGCCAGGCCAGCCGCGCCGCGTTGGTCACCTGCTGGAGGTTGGCGATGGACGTGACGATCGCCAGGAAGACCAGCGGCGGCACGATCGCCTTGAGCAGGGTGACGAACGACGAGCCGATGGTGTCGAGGGTCGTGGTCAGCCAGTTCGGGTCGCCCGACGCGGTCGGGCCCATCTGCAGGGCGATCCAGCCGAGCAGCACGCCGAGGCCGAGGCCCAGCAGGACCTGGACGGAGAAGGACGGGAGGCGCAGCCGGCGCTCGGGCTGCGTGGAGGTGTCAGACACGTGAGGCCTTTCGGGGGCGCGCCGCGGTGCGGCGCGGGTCACGACGAGGGGCGATCGGGCGTCCGGCCGCGAGGCTGCGGCGGAGCCGGGGCGGTTCAGCGACCGTGGACGGGACGACAGAGCGCGCTGGCGACCCGGTGCAGGTCGACGGCGATGCGCTCGGTCAGGTTCCACGTGCTCACGCGGGGTGCTCCCAGGGTGTCGAGGGTGGCCAGGGTCGGCAGCCTCCGGGGGCAACACGTGCGCCGTCGCGGATGCTTCCCGACCGCGACGAGAGAGACATCACAGTCGCGGTCCGCCGCGTCAACCAGCGCGCTGCACAACCCGCTCGGCGTGCCGGAGGACGGGTGCGTCGACCATGCGTCCTTCCCACCGGAAGACCCCGCGCTCGCCGCGGGCCGCCTCCAGCAGGGCCCGCGCCCACTCCACCTCGGCCTCGCCCGGTCGGTACGCCGAGCGGATGACCGCCACCTGCGACGGGTGGATGCACGCCGTCGCGGCGAACCCGCTGGCGGCGGCGTCGGTGGCTTCGCGCGCCAGACCGTCGACGTCGGCGATGTCCAGGTGCACGGCGTCGATCGCGGCCTTGCCGGACGCGCCTGCGGCGAGCAGGACGGTGGATCGCGCGTGCATCGCGACGTCGCGGTACCGCCCGTCGGCGTGCCGGCTCGACGTCCCGCCCAGCGACGCGACGAGGTCCTCCGCA
The DNA here is from genome assembly GCF_054049315.1 of Cellulomonas sp. P5_E12. Classification (NCBI taxonomy): domain Bacteria; kingdom Bacillati; phylum Actinomycetota; class Actinomycetes; order Micrococcales; family Cellulomonadaceae; genus Cellulomonas; species Cellulomonas sp. P5_E12. The sequence continues at coordinate 41,595 of NZ_JBFUMP010000003.1, forward strand.
CCCCACATGAGCCCGATGACGTTCGGCTCGGCGGCGATGGCCGCGGCGTTCACGACGCCCGCAGCCGTCTCGACCAGGGCGATCACGTCGTAGCGGGCCAGAAGGCGGACGTCGTCGGCGGACGCGGTCTTGGCCAGCATGACCGTCCGGTACGGCGTCGCCATGAGGGCGCAGAGGTCCTCGCGGAGGTCGTCGGTGCCGACGGGGTTGAGCCGGACGATCGTGCGCCTGGGGTCCAGGGGGATGTCGGTGAGGCTGAACCGGGCCGCCGGCTTGGCGTCGGCGGACACCGCGTCCTCGAGGTCGAGGATCACCGCGTCGGCACGGGACGCGGCCTTCTCGTAGCGTTCGGGCCGGTCGGCGGGGCAGAACAGCAGCGCCGGGCCCATCGCGAACCCGGTCACGATGCGGCCTCCCGGCACCAGAACAGGACCGACCGCGTGGCCACCGCGACGACGACGTCGTTCTGGTTGCGCCCGGTGTGCTCGAGCGTCACCACCCCGTGGCCCGGCCGCGACTCCGAGAGCCGCTTGTCCCGCACGATCGTCGACGAGTACAGCGTGTCCCCGTGGAACAGCGGGTGCGGGAAGCGCACGTCGGTGAAGCCGAGGTTCGCGACGATGGTGCCCTGCGTGAGCTGGTCGACCGAGCTCCCGACGAGGACCGCCAGCGTCATCATCGAGTTCACCAGCCGCTGCCCGAACGGCTGCTGCGCCGACCACGCCGCGTCGAGGTGCAGCGCCTGACCGTTCATGGTCAGGGTGCTGAACAGGACGTTGTCCGCCTCGGTCAGGGTGCGCCCGGGCCGGTGGACGTAGCGGGTGTCCAGCTCGAGCTCCTCGTAGTAGAGGCCACGCTGCTCGACGTCGTGCGTCATCGAGGCGCCCCCGCAAAGCCCAGCTCGCGCGCGATCACCATGAGCTGCACCTCCGTCGTCCCCTCGCCGATCTCCAGGATCTTGGAGTCGCGGTAGTGCCGTGCCACGGGGTTCTCGTTCATGACGCCGTAGCCGCCGAAGATCTGTGTCGCGTCGCGCGCGTTCGCCATGGCCGCCTCGCTCGCGATGAGCTTGGCCAGGCTGGCCTCGAGCTTGAACGGCTGGCCCGCGACCAGCCGGTGCGCCGCGTCGAGCCAGGCCAGCCGGGCCGAGTGCACGCGGGACTCCATGCGGGCGACGGTGAACGCGATGTGCTGGTTCTCGCCGATGGGGTGGCCGAACACGTTGCGGCTCTTGGCGTAGCGCATGGCCTCCTCGAGGCAGCCCTGCGCGGCGCCCGCGCAGAGGGCCGCGAACGCGACCCGGCCCTCGTCGAGCGTCTGGATGAACTGCGCGAAGCCGCGGCCGCGTACGCCCAGCAGGTTCTCCGACGGCACGCGCAGGTCCTCGAACCGCAACGGGTGGGTGTCCGACGTGTGCCAGCCGACCTTGTCGTAGGCGGGCAGCACGGTGAGCCCGGGCGTCCCGGCCGGGACCAGGATGGCGGTGAGCTCCTTCTTGACCGAGCCGTCGTCGCGGACGCTCTCGCCGGTCACCGCGGTGATCGTGAGCAGCCGGGTGATCCGGGAGCCGGAGTTGGTGATGAACTGCTTGCTGCCGTTGATCACCCACTCGTCGCCCTCGAGGCGCGCCGTCGTCTTCGTCCCGCCGGCGTCCGAGCCCGCGTCGGCCTCCGTGAGCCCGAAGGCCGCGAGCGCCTTGCCCTGCGCGAGCATCGGGATCCACTCCTGCTTCTGGGCCTCGGTCCCGCTGCGCCACACCGGCATCGCCCCGAGCCCCACGCCGGCCTCGAGCGTCACGGCGATGGACTGGTCGACCCGGGCCAGCTGCTCGACCGCCAGGCAGAGGTCGACGTAGTCGCGCCCCTGGCCGCCGAGCTCCGTCGGGAACGGCAAGCCGAACAGCCCCATCTCCCCCATCTGGGCGAGGATCTCGTACGGCAGCTCGCGCTTCGTGTCGTACTCGTAGGCGGCCGGCGCGACGACGGTGTCGGCGAAGTCGCGCACCTCGTCGGCGAGCTTCTGCTGCTCGGGGGTGAGGTCGTAGGTCATGCCGGGATCCCTTCGTCGGGGTGGCCGGAGATGGTGGCCACCACGTGGTCGAGTGCCACCCGGTCGGTCGGTCGGACCGTGAGGGTGACGATGCCGTCGCTGGGCGCGACGACCCGGTGCTCCATCTTCATCGCCTCGATGACCAGGAGGCTCTGACCTGCGACGACGCTGTCGCCGGTCGCCACGTCGGTCGAGACGACGATGCCGGGCATCGGAGAACGGACGACCGGGTCCGCGGCGCGCTCGCCGCGGCTGCGCGTGGCCAGCTGCTCGGCGAGCCGCTCGACCCGGGTGATGACGCGCAGCTCGTCGGCGCCGACCCACATGACGGAGCCGTCGACCGCGATGCGCCGCGAGTGCACGACGCCGTCGACCTCCACCTCGACCGTGTCGGTCCCGCGCCGGACGAGCCTCGCGGACACAGGCTCGCGGTCGCCGATCGCGACCGCATCGCCCAGCACGGAGACCTCGCCGACGTCCCGGAACTCGTAGCGGGTGGGTCGGGGGTCGCCCAGGCGCCAGCCGTCGGACCGCCACGGGCCATCCCCCGGCGTGCCGTGGAGCCACAGCGCCGCCGCGACGACGGACACCGAGTCGGGTTCGCGGGTCGGGGGAGTCAGCCGCCCGAGCAGCCCGGTGCCGAGCCGACCGGCGCGCACGTCGGCATCGGCAAGGATCTGCCGGAGGTACGCGATGTTGGTGCGGACGCCGAGGATGGTCGTGCGGGCCAGCGCGCCGTCGAGCCGAGCGAGCGCCTCGTCCCGCGTCGAGCCCCACGCGACGACCTTGGCGAGCATCGGGTCGTAGGTCGACCCGATCTCGAGCCCGGCCCGCAGGGAGCTGTCGACCCGGATGCCCTCGCCGGCAGGCTCGTCGAGAAGGAGCACGGTCCCGGACGACGGCAGGAAGTCGCGCGAAGGGTCTTCGGCATAGACGCGGGCCTCGACCGCGTGACCGGTGAGCTCGACGTCGCCGAGCGTCAACGGCTCCCCCGCCGCGATCCGCAGCTGCCACTCGACCAGGTCCAGCCCGGTGACCATCTCGGTCACCGGGTGCTCGACCTGCAGCCGCGTGTTCATCTCCATGAAGAAGAACTCCGTCGGCGCGTCGTCGGACACAAGGAACTCCACTGTCCCGGCACCGACGTAGCCGACGGTTCGCGCGACGTCGCAGGCAGCCTCGCCGATGGACGACCGCGTCTGCGCGGAGAGCAGCGGCGACGGCGCCTCCTCGATGACCTTCTGGTGCCGGCGCTGCAGCGAGCACTCGCGCTCGCCGAGGTGGATCACCGCGCCGTGCTCGTCGGCAAGCAGCTGGACCTCGATGTGCCGCGGGGTGGTCACCAGGCGTTCGAGCAGGAGTGTGTCGTCGCCGAACGCCGACGCGGCCAGGCGACGGGCGCCGGCGATGGCATCGGCAAGGTCCTCCGCTCGCTCGACGACCACCATCCCCTTGCCGCCCCCGCCCGCCGACGGCTTGACCAGGAGCGGGTACCCGACGCGTTCGGCGGACTCGGCATCGGCCACCGACGAGCCGGGGATCACCGGCACCCCGGCCGCCGACACGTGCTCCTTGGCGCGGATCTTGTCGCCCATGACCTCCAGGGCCTTGACCCCGGGGCCGACGAACGCGATCCCGGCCGCCTCGCAGCCGCGCGCCAGGTCCGCGTTCTCGGAGAGGAAGCCGTAGCCGGGGTGGACGGCCTCGGCTCGGGTGCGTCGGGCTGCCGCGATCACCTCGTCGATCGACAGGTAGCTCTCGATCCGCACGGCCTCATCGGCTCGCGAGACGTGGAGCGCGGACCGGTCGGCGTCGGTGTAGACGGCGACGGCCCGGATGCCGAGCCTCTGCAGGGTCGAGATCACCCGGCACGCGATCTCCCCGCGGTTCGCCACGAGCACGCTGGTGAACACGGCCGTCACATCCGGAACAGGCCGAGGCGCGGCTCGCCGAGCGGCACAGTGGCGCAGACGTCGAGGGCCATGCCGAGGATGCGACGCGTGTCGGCGGGGTCGATGATCCCGTCGTCCCAGAGCCGCGCGGTGGCGTAGTAGGGGCTCCCCTGCGTCTCGTACTGCTCGCGCAGCGGCGCCTTGAACGCCTCTTCGTCCTCGGCGCTCCAGTCGTCTCCGAGCTGCTCGCGGCGCACCGTGGCCAGCACGGATGCCGCCTGCGGGCCGCCCATGACCGAGATCCGGCTCGCGGGCCACATCCACAGGAACCGCGGGTCGTAGGCCCGCCCGCACATCGAGTAGTTGCCGGCCCCGAACGAGCCGCCGATCACGACCGTCAGCTTGGGCACGCGGGTGGTTGCGACGGCCGTGACCATCTTGGCGCCGTGCTTCGCGATGCCGCCGGCCTCATAGTCCCGGCCGACCATGAAGCCGTTGACGTTCTGCAGGAACACCAGTGGGATGCCGCGCTGGTCGCACAGCTCGATGAAGTGGGCGCCCTTGAGCGCCGACTCGCTGAACAGCACGCCGTTGTTGGCGACGATGCCGACGGGGTGCCCGTGCAGTCGCGCGAACCCGGTCACCAGCGTGGTCCCGTACTCGCGCTTGAACTCGTGCAGCTCGCTGCCGTCCACCAGCCGGGCGATGACCTCGTGCACGTCGTACGGCGTCAGCAGGTCGGTGGGCACGACGCCGTACAGCTGGCCCTCGTCGACCTTGGGCGGGCGGCTCTCGTGGATCTCCCACGCCGTCGTCGTCGGGACCGGCAGGGTCGCGACGATGTCCCGGACGATCTGCAGCGCGTGCGCGTCGTTCTCCGCCAGGTGGTCCGTGACCCCCGAGGTCCGAGCGTGCAGCTCGCCGCCGCCGAGGTCCTCGGCCGTGACCACCTCGCCGGTCGCCGCCTTCACCAGCGGCGGGCCGCCCAGGAAGATCGTCCCCTGGTCCCGCACGATGACGGTCTCGTCGCTCATCGCCGGCACGTACGCACCACCGGCCGTGCACGAGCCCATCACGCAGGCGATCTGCGGGATGCCCTCGGCCGACATCCGGGCCTGGTTGAAGAAGATCCGCCCGAAGTGGTCCCGGTCCGGGAACACCTCGTCCTGCTTGGGCAGGAACGCGCCGCCGGAGTCGACGAGGTAGAGGCACGGCAGCCGGTTCTCGAGCGCGATCTCCTGCGCCCGAAGGTGCTTTTTCACCGTCAGCGGGAAGTACGTGCCGCCCTTCACGGTCGCGTCGTTGGACAGGACCATGACGTGCCGGCCGTGCACCAGGCCGATGCCTGCGATGACGCCGGCGCCCGGGGCCTCTCCGTCGTAGAGCCCGTCGGCGGCCAGCGGCGCGACCTCGAGGAACGGGCTGCCCTCGTCGAGGAGCACGTCGATGCGCTCGCGCGGGAGCAGCTTGCCGCGGGCCACGTGGCGCTCGCGGGACTTCTGCGGTCCGCCGAGCGCTGCCGTCCGGAGCCGGTCGTGCAGCTCGCCGACGAGGGCGCGCTGGGACTCGTCGTTCGCGGTGAACGACGGCGCGGCGGGGTCGGCCGTGGTGCTGAGCATCTCCATCGACGCTGTCTCCAAGGGGTGGCTGGAGAGATCTACTTCGGTTAGGGATCGCTAACTGAAATCAGGCTAGTCTGCGATCACGTCGTTGTCCACGAAGGGGCCCTCATGGCCGAGCAGCTCGACACCCTCCCGACAGCCCGCGGCCGCGCCAAGGCCGAGCGCCGCGGCGCCCTGCTGTCGTCCGCCGCGCAGCTGTTCGCCAACCGCGGTTTCGACGGGGTGTCGATCGAGGACCTTGGCTCGTCAGTCGGCATCAGCGGACCGGCGGTCTACCGGCACTTCCCCAGCAAGCAGGCCGTGCTCGCGGCTTTGCTCGTCGGCGTCAGCGAGGGTCTGCTGACTGGCGGCCGCGCGGTGGTGTCGTCTGCCGACGACGACGCCGCAGCACTCGTCGCGCTCGTGCGGTTCCACGTCGACTTCGCCCTGCGCGACCCCGACGTGATCCGCGTGCAGGACCGCTCCCTCGCCGCCCTGTCGCCGCAGGACCAAGAGTCTGTTCGTGAGCTGCAGCGTCGCTACGTCGACCTGTGGGTCGACGTGCTGCGGCGGCTCAGCCCGTCGACCGAGCGCGCCGAGCTGCGGCTGCGGGCCCAGGCGACGTTCGGGCTGCTCAACTCGACTCCGCACAGCGCACGGTCGGTCTCGACCGCGCGAACCCGCGCGCTCCTGGAGGAGATGGCATTGGCTGCGCTGGGGCGGTAGAGCCGCGGCGCGGCGGCTCCTGCTGGGCCGCTCCCACTGCACGTCGTCTTCCGTTGTTTCCGCTGGTCAGCGGCGGATGTCAGTGGTCGGTCGTACAGTTGTTCTATGCCCGGATCGGGCGGTTCGCGTGGCGGGAGGTGGCGACGATGACGGCAGTTCTGGCCGAGCGCACGCGCGACGACCTTGCCGCGCAGGGACGCGACCGAATCGACACGCCCCCGGATCTGCGTCCGGCTCCTGCCCCCGCTTCCGCGTCGGCTCCCTCGCCGGCTGCGGCGAGTCTGCCGGCACCGTTGCCTGTCACGACGTCCGACGAACCCGCCCCATCGCCCGTCTCGCCCACCGCTACCTCGCCGGTGATTCCCCCGGTTCCCGCGCTGGTGTGGGCGGACTCCGGGCACGGAGGGCGCCCGGGCGGGACGCCTGAGGCCCCGGCGGGTGCCCGGGTGGTGGACCTTGCTGCGGTGGAGGAGTTCCCGCTGCCCGGGGTCGGGTTGGCGGACCTGGTGGCGATGCTGACCACGGTGCCGGTGGCCGAGGTGTCTGGGGCGGCCCTGGTGAACGCGGTCGCGGCGACGCAGCAGGCGATGACCATGCTGCAGGCGCTGCAGGGTTCGTTCGCTCGCGAGCTCGGGGCGCGTACCCCGGATGCGTTGCGGCACGTGCCCGATGAGCTGGCGTGCGCGTTGGTGTGCACGAAGCGGTCCGCCGAGATCGTGTTCTTGCGTGCCTGGGGTGCCGCCCAGCACCCCGCCGTCGGTGACGCGTGGGCGGCCGGTGCCGTGGAGGGGCGCAAGGTCGACGTGATCCTGGACGAGATCTCGAAAGCGGGGGCCGGTCTGCCCGCCGGCGAGGTGGACGAGGTGGTCCGTGACGCGATCCAGCGCGCGGGCGAGATGACGGTGCCGCAGCTGACGAGGCACGTGCGCGCTGCGCTGATCGCGTTGAACCCGGGCCTCGCCGAGCAGCGGCGSGTGGCCGAGCGGGACCGGCGTGGGGTGTTCCTGGATCTGGCCCCCGACGCGATGGCCCGCCTSATCGCCTACCTGCCCGCCGCCGAGGCSACCGCCGCGTTCACCGCGATCGACGCCCTGGCCGGGCACGCCACCCTCGACGGGGACACCCGCACGATCGACCAGCGGCGGGCGGACGCATTCACGGACGTGTTCACCGGCATCCTGGACCGGCAGACAACCCCCGACGGCACCCCGCTGCCCCGCAAGCACGGGCAACGCGTCGCCGTCCAGGTCACCGTGGCCGCGACGACGTTGCTCGGCCTGGACGACGCCCCCGGGTTCCTTGGGTCCTATGGGCCGATCCCGGCGCAGGTCGCCCGCGAGCTCGCCCAAGACGGCACCTGGCGCAGAGTGCTTACCGACCCGGGCACGGGGCAGGTGTGCTCCGTGGGCACCACCGCCTACCGGCCGGGCGCGGACCTGACCCGCACCATCCAGGCCCGCGACGTCACCTGCACGTTCCCGGGCTGCCGGCAACCCGCCACCCGCTGCGAGATCGACCACCGCATCCCCTACGACCACGACCGACCACCCACCCAAGGCCGACCACCCTCCGAAGGCGGACCACCCTTCGACGGTGGATCACCCTCCGACGGCGGACCACCGTTCGGGGGCTCGGGACCAGCACGGGCCGATCTCCGCGGGCACGACCCTCAGCCCGATCTCCGGAGCCACGACCCGCATACCTGCGAGGCGAACCTGCACGCCCTGTGCAAGCACCACCACCAAGCCACGACCGAAGGCTGGTGGAACGTCACCTACAACCCCGCCACCGGCGTCTCCACCTGGACCGACCGCCACGGACTGACCTACGCCCGACACCCCATCCCCGTGCACATCACCGCCGGCGCGCTCGAACACCGACCAGCGCCGCCACCGCGCGCGGACCTCGGCGACCCACCGTTCTGACTCCGACGTCTGACGCCGGGGCGAATCGCCACCCGGCATTCAGTGCTGGCGCGACCCCTAGGTCCCGCGTGCTCGAGTACCGGCGACGAACCACCTGACCGGGCACGCGCAGGGCTCCCCACCCCGCGGGGCGAGTTCGTACCCCTTGGCCCTTCGGTGCCGGGTCCGCTGGCCCGTTGGAACATGTGCACCGGAGGGCTACCGGGTGCCGTCCTCCGGGTACCGCTCGGGCCGCATCCGGCCCCGTCGTAAGGTCGAGGCGTGAGTGTGCGAGACGTGGACAAGCGGCCGCTGCGGGCCGACGAGCTCGAGGTCTTCGAGAACCTGCGGCCGAGGTTGGAGGCCATCGCCTACCGCCTGCTCGGTTCCGCTGCGGAGGCCGAGGACGCCGCGCAGGAGACGTTCCTACGGTGGGAGGGCGCCGACCGCGACCAGGTCCGCGTGCCGGCCGCGTGGCTGACACGGGCGCTGACCAACCTGTGCCTGACGCAGCTGCAGTCGGCCCGGGCGCGGCGGGAGGTCTATGTCGGCGAGTGGCTTCCCGAGCCGTTGCTCGCCGGGGACCCGATGCTCGGCCCCGCGGACACCGTCGAGCAGCGGGAGTCCGTCTCGACCGCCGTCCTGGTGCTCATGGAGCGACTGACCCCGAGCGAGCGCGCTGTCTACGTGCTGCGCGAGGCGTTCTCCTACTCCCACGCCGAGATCGCCGAGCTGCTGGACATCACTGAGGCGAGCAGCCAGCAGATCTACCACCGTGCCAAGCAGCACGTGGCCACCGAGAGGGTTCGCACCGAGGTCGACCAGGCGGCGGCGAGGCAGGTCGTCGACGAGTTCTTGGCCGCTGCCACGAGCGGGAAGACCGAGCCGCTTCTCCGGGTGCTGACCGCCGACGCGATGGGCGTGGGCGACGGTGGCGGCTACGTCCCGGCGCGCGCGAAGCCGTTCTTCGGCGCTGCGGCGGTCGCGCAGTTCCTGCGCGGCCTGTTCCGGCCCGCCGAGGCCAAGCGCGCGCTCATCGGCGGCAGCCCCGACTTCTACGCCTGGACCGCCAACGGCAGCCCGGCGCTCGTGGCGGTGGTCGGCGACCGGCTGATCGGGGTCATGAGCCTGGAAGTGACCGCCGACGGGATCGCCGCGGTGCTGAGCCAGGTCAACCCGGAGAAGCTCGGCCGCGCCGGGCGGCAGTGGGCGGCGTCGGACCACGGGGAGCCGCTGCTCAGCGGTTGGTGAGTGACCACCGTCACACCGCGCACCTGTCAGGGATCGGGTCGACGTCCAGTTCAAGGGGCGTCACCGATCCACGACAGGGAGCGACTCATGAAACACCGCATCGTCATCCTCGGCGCCGGGTACGCCGGCGCCTCCGCCGCCGGACGCCTCGCGCGGCGCCTGCACGGCGACGACGTGGAGATCACCCTGGTCAACGCGGAACCGGACTTCGTCGAACGGGTCCGCATGCACCAGCTGGCGACCGGGCAGGACCTGCGCCGGCGACCCCTCGACGACCTGCTGGACGGCACGGGCGTGACCCTGCGCGTCGCGCGCGTCACCGCCGTCGACGTCGACAGCAAGACGGTCTCCCTCGCGGGTTCCGACGACCTGCGCTACGACACGCTCGTCTACGCCCTCGGCAGCGCGCGCGACGACCACGGCGTGCCCGGCGTCTTCGAGCACGCCGAGGAGGTCGCCAGCCGGCCCGGGGCGCTCCACCTGCACGAGCGGCTGCGCGGGCTCGCTCCCGGCGGGCGGGTCCTCGTCGTCGGCGGTGGGCTGACCGGCATCGAGTCGTCCAGCGAGATCGCCGGGGCCTTCCCGCGCCTCGACGTGGCGATCGCGGCGCGGGCCGGGTTCGGCGACTGGCTCTCGCCGAAGGGCGAGAAGCACCTGCGCGGCACCTTCGAACGTCTCGGCATCACGGTCCACGAGCACACGGGTGTCGTCAGCGTGGGCCCGACCGCGGTCGTGACCGACGCCGGCTCGACGATCCGGGCCGACGTGACGATCTGGGCCGCCGGCTTCGCGGTCCACCCGATCGCCGCCGCCTCGTCCCTGGCGGTCACGGACCGCGGGCAGATCCTGGTCGACGAGACCATGCGGTCCGTCTCGCACCCGGACGTCTACGCCGTCGGCGACGCGGCCCTGGCACACGGCCCGGTGGGCAACTCCCTGCGCATGTCCTGCGCCTCGGGCATCCCGATGTCGTGGCAGGCCGCCGACTCGATCGTCGCGCGCCTCACCGGCGGCAGGCTCCCGCGCGTGCCGCTGGCCTACGTCCACCAGTGCATCAGCCTGGGGCGGCGCGACGCCGTCATCCAGATGGTCACCTCGGACGACCGCGCCCGGTCCCTCGCGCCCGGCGGCCGACTTGCCGCCTGGTACAAGGAGCTCGTCTGCGCCGGCGCGGCGCTGGCAGTCGCCCACCCCGTGCCGTACCCGGCGCGGCGGCGACGCACCGCGAAGGAGGGTTCGCTGGTCGCCGCCGCCGCGCAGTAGGGGGTCACACCATCCGCAGGACGGTGCCTGGTCGGGCGAGGATCGCGCCGACGTCCGTGAGGAAGTGGGCCGCCTCGGCGCCGTCGACGAGGCGGTGGTCGAAGGAGACGCTCAGCGTCATGACGTGGCGCAGCGCGATCTCGTCCCGGAACTCCCAGGGCTGCCGACGGATCGCGCCCATCGCCAGGATCGCGGCCTGACCCGGCACCAGGATCGGCGTGCCGGTGTCGACGCCGAAGACGCCGATGTTGGTGATCGTGATGGTGCCGCCGGCGAGCTCGGCGGGCGTGGTCGTGCCGGCGCGAGCGGCCTCGGTCAGAGCACCGATCGCGTCCGCCAGGTCGGGGAGCCGGAGCGTGTCGGCGTCCTTGATGGTCGGCACCAGCAGCCCACGCGGGGTCGCGGCGGCGATGCCGAGGTTCACGTACGCGGGCTGCACGATCTCGTGGGCCGCCTCGTCCCAGCGCGCGTTGAGCGACGGGTTGCGGCCGACCGCGATCGTCACGGCCTTCGCGACGAGCGTCAGGACGGTGATCCGGTGCCCCTCGAGAGCACGGTCCAGCTTGAACTGCTCGAGCAGCTCCAGCGTCGGCGTGACGTCGACGGTGAGCGACGTCGATGCGTGGGGCGCGGTGAACGCGCTGGCCACCATCGCCGCGGCGGTCTGCTTGCGGACGCCGGCGATGGGGGTCCGGACCTCGCGCGCCCGCGGCTCAGGACTCACGGGCGTCGAGCGGGTGGCGGGGCGGCTCACCGGCCTCGCCTTCGCCTCGGACCTGTCGACGACCGGCGCCGACCCGAGGCCGGAGACCACGTGCAGGACGTCCTCGCGCGTGATCATGCCGTCCTTGCCGGTGCCCTCCATCCGGTTGAGGTCGACGCCGAGGTCGTGCGCGAGCTTGCGGACGGGCGGGAGCACCTTGGGGCCGATGCGCCGACCCGCCAGGCCCAGACCCTCGACGTCCGCGGCGGCGTGTGCCGCCATCCACGCCGCCGACCGCGACCGGCGACGGGGCAGGGCCGATCCTTCGACGAGCGGGCCGTACCCGACCAGGACCGAGGTGCGCGCGGGCGCGGGCACGGCGGCCGTCGGCGGCGTGTCGACGGATGCCGGAGCGGTCTCGGCCGGCACGTCGACCGTGATCGTCATGAGCGGCGCTCCGACGGGCACGGTCGCCCCGGCCTCGACCAGCAGCTCCGCGACGACCCCGGCGTACGGCGACGGGAGCTGGACCAGCGCCTTCGCGGTCTCCACCTCGGCGACCACCTGGTTGAGCTCGACGGTGTCCCCGACCGCGACGGTCCACTCGACGAGGTCGGACTCCGTCAGGCCCTCTCCCAGGTCGGGCAGGGTGATCGTCTGGATCATGACGCCCTCCAACCGGTCAACGAGTTCTGTCTACCGATCACGCGGTCGACCGCATCGAGCAGGCGGTCGAGGTCGGGCAGGAAGTGGTCCTCGACCTTCGCGGCGGGGTACGGGGTGTCGAACCCGGTCACGCGCACCGGCGCGGACTTGAGGGCGTCGAAGCAGCGGTCGGTGATGCTCGCGACGATCTCCGCGCCCAGCCCGCCGTTGCCCTGGGCCTCGTGCGTGACGACGAGCCGGCCGGTCTTGCGGACCGAGAGCTCGAGAGTGTCGAGGTCGATCGGCGACAGGGACCGCAGGTCCACCACCTCCACCGAGAGGCCGTCGTCGAGCGCCGCGAGCGCGGCGTCCCGCGCGGTCATGACGAGCGGTCCGTAGGTGGCGAGCGTGGCGTCGGTGCCTTCGACGACGACTCGGGCGCGGTCGAGCAACGGGACGTCGTCGAACGACTCGTCCACCTCGCCCTTGACCCAGTAGCGCCGCTTCGGCTCGAAGAACACCACGGGGTCGTCGCACGCGATCGCCTGGCGGATCATCGTGTGCGCGTCCTGCGGGTTCGCGCACGTCACGACGCGCAGGCCGGGCGTGTGGGCGAAGTAAGCCTCGGGCGACTCGGAGTGGTGCTCGACCGCGCCGATGCCGCCGCCGTACGGGATGCGGACCGTGATGGGCATGCGGATCGCGCCGCCGGTCCGGTAGTGGATCCGGGCCACCTGCGTGACCAGCTGGTCGACGGCCGGGTAGACGAACCCGTCGAACTGGATCTCCACGACCGGCCGGTACCCCCGGTACGCCAGGCCGACGGCCACGCCCATGATCCCCGCCTCGGCGAGCGGGGTGTCCATGACGCGGTCGGCGCCGAAGTCGCGCTGGAGGCCGTCGGTCACCCGGAACACTCCCCCGAGCGTGCCGATGTCCTCGCCGAGCAGCACCACCGTGGGGTCGTCGTCGAGCGCGTGCCGCAGGCCGGAGTTGAGGGCCGCGGCCAGGGTCATCGTGGCCATCACGCCTCCTCGTCGAACATCGCGAGGTAGGCGGCGTACTGGCTGCGCTGGCGTTCGAGCGCGGGCGTCGGCTCGACGAGGACGTTCTCGAAGACGCTGAGCGGCTCGGGGACCTCGAGCCCGTAGCAGCCCTTGCGCATCTCGGCAGCGAACGTCTCGGCCTTCTGCGTGATGGCGGCGGCGCGTTCGTCGGACAGCGCCTCTCGCGTGCGCAGGAGCCGCTCGAGCCGCGCGATCGGGTCCTTGGCCGCCCACTCCGCCTTGTCCGAGGGGTCGACGTAGCGGGTGGGGTCGTCCGACGTCGTGTGCGGGCCCATCCGGTACGTCACGGCCTCGATGAACGTCGGGCCGTCGCCGCTGCGGGCCCGGTCGAGCGCGACGCGCGTCGCGGCCATCACCGCCAGCACGTCGTTGCCGTCGACACGGATGGCGGGGATGCCGTAGCCGGCCGCGCGCTCGGCGATCGGGCGCTGCGCCTGCAGGCCGACCGGCTCGGAGATGGCCCACTGGTTGTTCTGGCAGAAGAAGATCACGGGCGCCCGGAACGTCGCCGCGAAGACCATCGCCTCGTGCACGTCGCCCTTGCTGGTGGCGCCGTCGCCGAAGTACGCGACGGCGACCGAGTCCACGCCGTCCTTGAGGCAGCCGAGCGCGTACCCGGTGGCGTGGAGGGTCTGCGAGCCGATCATCACCTGCGGCGTCGCCATGCCGATGCTGCGCGGGTCCCACCCCGCCAGGGCGGTCCCCCGCCAGACGCGCACCAGGTCGGTCGGCTGGGCACCGCGGCAGTAGGCGACGCCGTTCTCGCGGTAGCTGCTGAAGACGAAGTCGTCGCTGTGCAGCGCGCGGGCCGAGCCGATCTGCGCGGCCTCCTGGCCGAGGAGCGGCGGCCACAGCCCGAGCTGCCCCTGCCGTTGGAGCGCGACGGCCTCGGTGTCGAAGCGGCGCACGACGACCATGTCCTCGTACAGGTTCAGGAGGTGCTCGTCATCGACGTCGGAGATCCACGGGTCGTAGACCGGGTCTTCACGACGGACGCCCTCCGGCGTCACGAGCTGCAGCGCTTCGGCCTGCTGATGAGTGGGCAGGGCGCGGCCGGGTGACACATCTGCACGCAACATGTTTCGCTCCGTTTGGTGGCGGAACCGTCGCTCTTGTGAAGCTAGGCCCCATTGCCTGATGTCCTGCCAATGTATGTCCGCGTCTGCTCTAGCGCGAGCCTCGACACGTCGGCGCACAATGACCTCGTCGACAGGAGACAACGATGGACAAGGTCTTCCAGTCCGCCGTCGAGGCGGTAGCCGACATCCCCGACGGGGCGACCCTCGCGGTCGGTGGATTCGGCTTGTGCGGTATCCCGAGCGTGCTGATCCACGCTCTGCTCGACTCCGGCGTCACCGACCTGGAGGTGGTCAGCAACAACTGCGGCGTGGACGACTGGGGGCTCGGCCTGCTGCTGCAGGCGGGTCGCATCCGGCGCATCATCGCCTCGTACGTGGGCGAGAACAAGGAGTTCGCGCGGCAGTACCTGGCCGGTGAGCTCGAGGTGGAGCTCACGCCGCAGGGCACCCTGGCAGAGCGCCTTCGTGCAGGTGGGAGCGGGATCGCCGCGTTCTACACGCGGACCGGGGTGGGGACGTTGGTGGCGTCCGGCGGGTTGCCGTGGCGCTACGACGCGTCCGGAGGCGTCGCCGTCGCCTCGCCGCCCAAGCCGGTCGAGACGTTCACCGTGCGTGGCGTCGCGCACGAGTTCGTCCTCGAGGAAGCGATCACCGCCGACTTCGCACTCGTGCGCGCGGCTCGCGGTGACCGCCTGGGGAACCTGTCCTTCCACGCCTCCGCCCGCAACTTCAACCCGTTGTGCGCGGCCGCCGGCGCGGTGACGATCGCGGAGGTCGAGGAGGTGGTGCCGGTCGGTGCGCTGGACCCCGATGCGATCCATCTGCCGGGGATCTTCGTCGACCGCGTCGTCGCACTTTCACCCTCCGAGGCTGCCGAGAAGCGCATCGAGCGGAGGACGGTCTCATGACCTTGTCCCGTGAGCAGATGGCCGCCCGGGCCGCGCTGGAGCTGGCCGACGGGTCCTACGTGAACCTCGGGATCGGGCTGCCGACCCTGGTGCCGAACTACGTGCCTCCCGGCGTCGAGCTGGTGCTGCAGTCGGAGAACGGGGTGCTGGGGGTGGGTCCGTACCCGGCTGACTCAGCCGTCGATCCCGATCTGATCAACGCCGGCAAGGAGACGATCACCATCGCTCCCGGGGCGTCGTACTTCGACTCGGCGACGTCGTTCGCGATGATCCGCGGCGGAAAGGTGGACGTCGCGATCCTCGGGGCGATGCAGGTGTCCGAGTCCGGGGACATCGCCAACTGGATGATCCCCGGGAAGATGGTCAAGGGCATGGGCGGCGCGATGGACCTGGTGCACGGTGCGCGGCGGATCGTGGTGCTCATGGAGCACGTGGCGCGCGACGGGTCGGCGAAGATCCTCCCAGAGTGCACGCTGCCGCTGACCGGGGTCGGGGTGGTGGATCGGATCATCACCGACCTGGCGGTGCTGGACGTGTCCGCGCAGGGGCTGGTCCTGCGGGAGTGCGCCCCGGGGGTGAGCGTCGACGACGTTGTCGCGGCCACCGCCCTGGTGGCCTTGGTGATCGGTGACGATGTTCGGGAGATGGTGCTGTCATGAGTACTGATCGTGAGGTCGTGATCCTCTCGTTCGCGCGCACGCCGATGACGCGCCTGAACGGGTCGCTGTCGTCCCTGTCCGCCGCGTCCTTGGGCGCGGTCGCCATCGCCGGCGCCCTCTCGCGGGCCGGGCTCGACCCGTCCGACGTCGACCAGGTGCTCATGGGCCAGGTCGTCCAGGCGGGCGCCGGCCAGAACCCCGCTCGGCAGGCCGCCGTCAAGGCCGGCATCCCCTGGACCGTGCCGGCGACGACCATCAACAAGGTGTGCCTCAGCGGGCTGACCGCGATCATCGACGCCGCCCGGATGATCCGGCTGGGCGAGGCGGACATCGTCGTCGCCGGCGGCCAGGAGTCGATGAGCCAGGCGCCGCACCTGCTGCCCGGGTCGCGACGCGGGTGGACCTACGGGGACATCCAGGCCGTCGACTCCTTGGCCTTTGACGGGCTCACCGACGCGTTCGACCGCGAGTCGATGGGGTCGTCGACCGAGCGCGGCAACAAGGCGCTGTCGATCCCGCGCGAGGCGCAGGATCTCGTCGCCGTCGAGAGCCATCGCCGGGCCTCTGAGGCCGTCGCGTCCGGGGTGTTCGCGTCGGAAATCGTGCCGGTCGAGGTCCCCCAGCGGCGGGGCGCCCCCGTGGTCGTCTCGCTCGACGAGGGGATCCGGCCCGAGACGTCGCTCGAGTCGCTGGCGTCGCTGCGACCGGCGTTCTCCGCCGACGGCACCATCACCGCGGGCAACGCCTCTCCCCTGACCGACGGAGCCGCGGCGGTCGTGGTGGCGAGCCGCGAGCTCGCCGAGGCGCGCGGGCTGACGTGGCTCGCGGCGGTCGGGGCCTCGGGGCAGGTGGCCGGACCGGACAACTCGCTGCACTCGCAGCCGTCGGCGGCGATCGCTTCCGCGCTGTCTCGGGGCGGATGGGACCTGTCGACCGTGGACTTCGTGGAGATCAACGAGGCCTTCGGGTCCGTCGTCGTGCAGTCCCTGGGCGACCTGGCCTACCCGCTGGAGCAGACGAACATCCACGGCGGAGCGATCGCCCTCGGGCACCCGATCGGCGCGTCGGGGGCGCGACTCGCGGGTCACGCGGCGATGGAGCTGGCGCGGCGGGGGCACGGACGCGCGGCCGTCGCCCTGTGCGGCGGAGGCGGGCAGGGCGAGGCGCTCCTGATCTCCCGCTGACCGTGCTCCGGTACCGGGTTGCGAGGCCGTCCACACCCGCGCCGTCGGTCGGCTCGCGCCGTGGCTAGAGTGCCCGTGTGAGCTCGGAGGCTTCGACGACGACGGGCTCCGGCCTGCGTGTGCACGTCGCTGAGCGCACGGACGTCCTCGTCGCCGCCCTCGCGGACGTGCTCGCCAGCACCCCTGCCGACCCGTTCACGCCGGACATCGTCTCGGTGCCGACACGGGGCGTCGAGCGGTGGGTCGCCCAGCGGCTGTCTCACCGGCTCGGCGTCGGCACCGCGCCGGACGGCATCTGCGCGAACGTCCTGTTCCCCTCGCCGCGTCGCCTCGTCGGCGACGTCCTCGCCGGCACGCTCGGCCTCGAGGGCGACGACGACCCCTGGAGCCGGGACCGGCTCGCGTGGCACGTGCTGGCGACGATCGACGCGCACCTGGGCGCGGACTGGCTCCGGACGGTGAGCCGCTATCTGGGCGCGGACGAGTCCGACGACGTGCGGCGCAGCCGCCGGTTCCGGCTGGCGCAGCGGGTGGCCCGGCTGTTCGGCACCTACGACGCGCAGCGGCCAGCGATGCTGCGAGCCTGGGCGGAGGGTCGCGACGAGGACGGCGGCGGAGCCCCGCTGGCGGACGACCTGCGCTGGCAGCCACAGCTGTGGCGCACGGTGCGGGAGTCCGTCGGCGTGCCGGCTCCCGCGGAGCGCCTCGGCGAAGCGGTGGCTCAGCTGGTCGCCGACCCGGCGTCGGTGGACCTGCCCGGCCGCCTGTCGCTCTTCGGAGCAACCGCGCTGCCCGACGCACACCTGCGGGTGCTCGACGCTCTGGCGGCGCACCGCGAGGTGCACCTGTGGCTGCCGCAGCCGTCGACGGTGCTCTGGGATCGCCTGCAGGTCACGCGAGGCACCCGACGCAGGAGTCAGGCACCGACCCCCGCGACGCACCCGATGCTCGCGTCGATGGCGAACGATGCCACGGAGCTCGCCACGCGGGTCATGCAGCTCGCGCCCGAGGTGACCGTCCTCGCGTCCGCGCCGCGCCCGCCGACGGCGCTCGGCGCCCTCCAGGCCCGGATCGCCGCCGACCGTGCGGACGGCCCGCGGCACGGCGCCGAGCCGGCCGACAGGTCCGTCCAGGTCCACGCCTGCCACGGCCGCTCGCGCCAGGTCGAGGTGCTCCGCGAGGTCGTCGTCGGCCTGCTCGCCGACGACGACACCCTCGAGCCGCGCGACGTCATCGTCATGTGCCCGGACGTCGAGGTGTTCGCACCGCTGGTCGAGGCCGCGTTCGGTCCGGCGGCGGGCGTCGACGACGGCGCCCCGGAGCACCCCGGCCGCACGCTGCGTGTCCGCATCGCCGACCGTGCGCCACGGAGCGCCAACCCGGTGCTCGCGGTGGTCGCGACCCTGCTGGAGCTGGCCGACTCGCGCGTCGGGGCGTCGGCCGTGGTCGACCTCGCCGGCCAGGCGCCCGTGCGCAGGAGGTTCGGGTTCGACGACGAGGAGCTCGACCGCGTGCGCGCGTGGGCGCTCGAGTCGGGGGTGCGCTGGGGCGAGGACGCGTCGCGGCGCGAGCGCTACCAGCTCGGGGGCCTCGCGCAGGGTACCTGGGCGACCGCGCTGGACCGGCTGCTGCTCGGGGTCGCGATGGCCGAGGAGGACCAGCGGTTCGTCGGCACCGTCCTACCCGTCGACGACGTCGGCTCGACCGACGTCGACCTGGTCGGCCGGCTGGCGGAGTTCGTCGACCGCCTGACCGCGACGCTCAGCGAGCTCGACGGAGCGCGGCCCGCGACGGACTGGTTCACCACGCTCGACCGCGCCATCCGCCTGCTCACCGACGTCGCGCCCGCCGACCGTTGGCAGCAGGCCGAGGCCGCCCGGGCGATCGACACCGTGCGGACCGCCAGCACCACGCTCCGGCTCGCGGACGTCGTCGCGCTGCTCGAGCCGCACCTCGCCGGCCGCCCGACGCGGTCGGGCTTCCGCACCGGCGCGCTGACCGTGTGCTCGCTCGCGCCCATGCGAGCCGTGCCGCACCGGGTGGTCGCGCTGCTCGGGATGGACGACGCCGCGTTCCCCCGCGGGTCCGGGCGCGACGGCGACGACATCCTGGCGCGCGACCCGCTCATCGGCGAGCGCGACGCCCGGCAGGAGGACCGGCAGCTGTTCCTCGACGCGGTGACCAGCGCCCAGCAGCACCTCGTCGTCGTGTACTCGGGTGCCGACGAGCGCACGGGGGCGACCCGGCCGCCCGCGGTGCCGGTCGGCGAGCTGCTCGACGCCCTCGACGCGGCGGTCGCCTACCCCGAAGGCGCGACCGCGCGGGACCGGGTCGTGCACCACCCGCTGCAGACCGTCGACGAGCGCAACTTCGTGCCGGGGCGGCTCGGGCGGCCGGAGCCGTTCAGCTTCGACGTGCTCGACCTGGCCGCGGCGCTGACGAAGAGGAGGAGCAGGCCGCCGGTGTCCACCCAGAGGCTGGCGCCGCCCGAGAGCGACGTGCTCGACCTCGAGGACCTGGCGTCGACGCTCGAGCACCCCGTCCGCGCGTTCGTCCGCCGACGGCTCGGCGCGACCCTGCCCGGCGACGAGCCGCAGCTCGAGGACCGCCTCCCCCTGGAGCTGGACGGCCTCGAGCGGTGGGCGATCGGCGACCGCCTCCTGCAGGCGTCGCTCGACGGCGTCGACCTCGCCGACGCCGCCGCGGCCGAGCGCCGCCGGGGCCACATGCCGCCCGCCACGCTCGGCAGCGCGACCCTGCAGGCCATCCAGACGCAGGTCGAGCCGCTGCTCGCCGCCTCGCACCGGTACCTGGCAGAGCCGGCCGCGAGCATCGACGTCACGATCCCGCTGGACGACGGACGCACGCTCACGGGCACGGTCAACGGTGTGCACGGCGACGTCCTGGTCCGCACGGTGTTCTCGCGGCTGGGCGCCAAGCACCGCCTGCGCGCCTGGGTCCAGCTGCTGGCGCTCGCCACCGCGTCCCCCGAACGCGAGTTCACGGCCGTGACGATCGGCCGCGGCCAGGTCAGCTCGTCGCGCGTCGCCCGGCTCACCGCGCCCGCGCACCCGCGAGCGGCCCTGCACCGCCTGGTCGCCATCCACGACGAGGCGATGTGCGGCCCGCTCCCCCTCCCGCTGGCCACGAGCCTCGCCTACGCGCACCCGCGCACCGGCGGTGGCGACGAGGCCGACGCGCTGGCCAGCGCCCGCAAGGAGCTCGGCACCGCGGAGGACGCGACCAACGGCCGCGGCGGCTTCGAGGCCGTCGACGACTACCACCTGCTCGCGTTCGGCGACCCGGTCACGTTCGACCGGCTGCTCGTCGAGAAGGCCACGGGCGCTGAGAGCACCCGGTTCGGCGCGCTGTCCATGGCGCTCTGGAACGACCTCATCGCGCACGAGGAGGTCGGATGACCGTGCCGTTCGACGTGTGCGGCCCGCTGCCCGAGGGCACGGTGGTGCTCGAGGCGAGTGCCGGCACGGGCAAGACCACGACGATCGCGTCGCTGGCCGTCCGGTACGTCGCCGAGGGCGTCGCGACGCTCCCCGAGCTCATGCTCGTGACGTTCGGCCGGTTGGCCACCTCCGAGCTGCGCGAGCGCGTCCGCGAGCGCCTGGTCGTCGTCGAGCGCGCGCTCCGGAACGACGCCGTCGATCCGACCGATCGGGTGATCGCGCTGCTCGCGGGCACGGACCGCGCCGCACGGGCCCAGCGTCTGACGGAAGCGCTGGCCGAGTTCGACGCGGCGACCATCACCACCACGCACGGCTTCTGCCAGCAGATGCTCACGTCGCTGGGCACGCTCGGGGACGTCGAGCCCGACGCGCGGCTGGTCCCGGACATCGCCTCGCTCGAGGCCGAGGTGGTCGACGACCTGTACCTGCGCAAGTACGCGTCGACCGCGAAGCCGACGTTGACGGTGAAGGACGCCCGCACGATCGCGCACGAGGCGATCAGCGACGCGGCCGCGACGTTGGAACCTGCGGACGGCAACGACGCCAGGGCGCGTGACTCCTTCGGCCTCGCGACCGCCGCCCGCCGCGAGCTCGTGCGACGCAAGCGCGCGCTGCGCGTGCTCGACTACGACGACCTGCTCATCCTGCTGCGCGACGCGCTCACGGACCCGTCCACCGGACCGGCCGCCGCGGAACGCGTCCGCTCCCGGTACCGCATCGTCATGGTCGACGAGTTCCAGGACACCGACCCGGTCCAGTGGGACATCTTGCGGACCGCGTTCCACGGGCACCGGACCCTCGTGCTCATCGGCGACCCGAAGCAGGCGATCTACCGGTTCCGCGGCGCCGACGTCGCCACCTACCTGCGTGCCCGCGCGGTCGCGACGACGCAGACCCTGCACCGCAACTGGCGCGCCGACCCGGCGGTGCTCGACGGCCTCGCCCCGATCCTGTCCGGGACCGCTCTGGGCGATGCTCGCATCGTCGTCCACCCCATCGAGCCCGCCCGGACGGGCCGGCGGCTGCGCGGAGGTCCCGCGGTCCGGCTGCGGCAGGTGACGCGGCCGGCGCTGGGCATCTCCGGCGACGCTCCGCCGCCCGTCGGCAAGGTCCGCGAGCTCATCTACGCCGACGTCGCCGCCCAGGTGCTGCGCACGCTCGCGGAGGAGCAGATCGACGACGACGGCTGGCGGGCCGTCGAGCCCGGCGACGTCGCCGTGCTCACGCGCGTCAACCGGGACGCCGTCGCCGTCCAGCGCGCGCTCGCGTCGGCCGGCATCCCGGCCGTCATCTCGATGCTGTCCAGCGTCTTCGCGACGCCGTCCGCCCGCGACTGGCTCGTCCTGCTCTCGGCGCTCGCGCGGCCCGGGGTCGGCGGGTTCGTGTCGGCGGCCGCGCTCACTCCGTTCATCGGCTGGACCACGTCCGAGCTGGCGGAGGCCTCCGACGAGCGCCGCGACCAGCTCTCGGACCTGCTGCGCACGTGGTCGCGCGTGCTCGACGACCACGGCGTGGCCTCCCTGCTCGAGGCGACCGCCGCCGCCGGCCTGCGCGAGCGGCTGGTCCGCCTGCCCGACGGCGAGCGCCGGCTCACCGACGTCCGGCACGTCGGCGAGGCGCTTCATGCCGCCGCGACCGACGACGGGCTCGGTGCGGCCGCGCTGCTCGAGTGGCTGCGCGCCCGCGTCGACGAGGCCGGCCAGGACTACGCCGAGGAGCGCAGCCGCCGCCTCGAKACAGACACGGCAGCCGTGCAGGTCATCACCGTGCACKCGAGCAAGGGGCTGCAGTTCCCCGTCGTGCTCGTGCCGTTCCTCTGGGACAAGTTCACGCCGACCACCCCCGCGACCGTGGGATACGACCGCGCCGACGTCCGCCTGCTGCACGTGGGCGGCAAGGGCAGCCCGGGGTACGACGAAGCGCGCGCGGCCGGCGCCGCCGCCGACGACGGCGAAGGGCTGCGGCTCGCGTACGTCGCCCTCACGCGCGCCACCAGCCAGGTCGTCGCGTGGTGGGCACCGTCGGCGAACTCGCCCCGCGGCGCCCTCACCCGGCTCCTGCTCAGCGCGCGCGACGCCGACGGCCACCCGGCCGACCTGGTGAAGACGACGTCCGACGCCCGGACGACGGACGCGCTGCGGGCGCTGACGTCCGACGCGCTCGAGCTCGAGCTGGTGACGTCGGCGGCCGCGGTCGCCCCGTGGGCTCCGCCGACGACCCCGGCCGTGGAGCTGCGCGTCGCGAGGCTCGGCCGACGACCGGACGTCGCGTGGCGCCGCACCTCGTACTCGGCGCTGACGGCGACGGCCCACGAGACCGGCCGGGTCGGGTCCGAGCCCGAGTCGCCGGGCGTGCAGGACGAGCCGGAGGTCGTCGGCGGCACCACCGACAGCGACCACACCGCCACGCGCGACGTGCCCTCCCCCATGGCCGACCTCCCGTCGGGCACGACCTTCGGCACGTTCGCGCACCGGGTGCTGGAGCTCGTCGACACCAGCGCGCCGGACCTGGCCGCCGAGCTCACCGCACGCTGCTCGGAGGCGGGCACGGGCGCGCTGCTCGCCACCGACCCCCCCGTGATGGCATCGGCCCTGCTCCCGGCGCTCCACACCCCGCTCGGTCCCCTGGCCGGCGACCTGACCCTGGCCGCGATCGGCCCGCGGGACCGCCTCGCCGAGCTGGAGTTCGAGCTGCCGCTGGCCGGCGGCGACGCCGGTCCGCGTCGCGGCGCGAACACGATCCGCGACGTCGCCGGCCTGCTGCGCACCCACCTGCCCGCCGACGACCCGTTCGCCCAGTACGCCGACCGCCTCGACGACGAGTCGCTGGCCGCCGCCCGCCTGCGCGGCTACCTCACCGGCTCCATCGACGCCGTGCTGCGGGTCCCCGCGGACGTGCCGGGCGGCCACCGCTATCTCGTCGCCGACTACAAGACCAACCGCCTCGGCACGTTCGACGAGCCCCTGACGCTCTGGCACTACCGCCCGGCCTCGACGCTCGCGGCGATGATGGACGCCCACTACCCGCTGCAGCTCCTGCTCTACTCCGCAGCCCTGCACCGCTACCTGCGCTGGCGCCTGCCGGCCTACGACCCGGCCGAGCACCTCGGCGGCGGCCTGTACCTGTTCCTGCGCGGGATGGCCGGCCCGAAGACCCCCACCGAGGCCGGGGTCCCGTTCGGCGTCGTGTCGTGGCGACCCCCGGCCACGCTCGTCGTCGCCCTCTCCGACCTGCTGGCGGGCTCATGACCGTCGCCGACGACCCGTACGCCGCGAGCGTCCCGTGGCGCGTGGCCGGGCTGCTCGCCGGGTGGAACGAGACCCTCACGGCGGCCGACGTGCACGTCGCCCAGCGTCTCGGCGCGATCGGCGGCGAGGACGACGAACGCGTCCTGCTCGCCGCCGCACTGGCCGTGGAGGCGCTGCGCAGCGGCTCGGTGTGCGTGGCGCTCGACGACCTTCCCGATGCGCCCATCGGCTGGCACGAGGCGATCCGCCGCAGCCCGCTCGTCGCGGACGGCCCGGAGGGCGCCGCCGACCGCCCGCTGCGCTGGGTCGACGGCCGCGTCTACCTCGACCGCTACTGGCGCGACGAGCAGGTCGTCCGGGCGGCGATGCACGAGCGCCTCGCCCGACCGGCCGTCGCCGACGCCGTCGCTCTCGACGCGGCCATCGACCGCCTCTACCCGTCACCCGCCGACGACGCGCAGCGGGAGGCGCTCCGCACCGCCGCGACCTCGCACCTCACGGTCCTCACGGGCGGCCCCGGCACGGGCAAGACGACGACGGTCGCGCGCCTGGTCGCCGCCCTGCAGGCCGCCGCGGGCCCCGGCCTCCGCGTCGCCCTGGCGGCCCCCACCGGCAAGGCCGCGGCCCGCCTGCAGGAGTCGGTCAACGCGGAGGTCGCCCAGCTCGGCGCAGACGACGCCGTCGGCCCCCTGCGGGCGACGACCGTCCACCGCCTGCTCGGCTGGCGCCCCGGCACGACCACCCGCTTCCGGCACGACCGTCTGCGGCGGCTCCCGCACGACGTCGTCGTGATCGACGAGTCCTCGATGGTGTCTCTGTCGCTGATGGCCCGCCTGGTCGAGGCGCTGCGCCCGACGGCCCGACTCGTGCTCGTCGGCGACCCGGACCAGCTGGCCAGCGTCGAGGCCGGCGCGGTGCTCGGCGACCTCGTCGCGGCCCTCCCCCGCGGCGTCGTCCGGCTCACCCACGCGCACCGCTACGGCCCGGCTCTCGCCGCGCTGGCCGAGTCGATCCGGCTCGGCGACGCCGACACCACGCTCGCGCTGCTGCGCTCCGGCGACGAGCACCGCTCGCTCGTCGAGCCGGCCGCCGACAGGCTCTCGGCGCAGGACGTCTCCGGCCTGCGGGAGGACGTCGAGACCAGCGGGCACGCCCTCGTCGAGGCGGCCCGCTCGGGAGACGCCGGCGCGGCACTCCGGGCGCTCGCCACCCACCGGCTCCTGCTCGCCCACCGCGAGGGCCCGTTCGGCGTCGCCCACTGGGCCGCGACGGCGGAGGCATGGATCGGCGCCGACCAGGGTCAGTGGCCGCTCGGCCGCCCGCTGCTGGTCACCGAGAACGACCGCGCCAGCGGCCTCTACAACGGTGACACCGGCGTGGTGGTCTCCGACGGGCTCGGCGGCGTCGTGGTCGCGTTCGGCGAGCCCGACGACCCGCGCCTGGTCCGCCCCTACCGCCTGCCCGCCGTCCAGCCGGTGCACGCGATGACGGTCCACCGCGGTCAGGGCAGCCAGTTCGCGCGCGTGACGCTCCTGCTCCCGCCGGTCGACTCCCCGCTGCTCAGCCGCGAGCTGCTCTACACGGCCGTCACGCGTGCCCGCGAGCACGTGCGGGTCATCGGTACCGAGGCCGCCATCCGCGCGGCGGTCGACCGACCCGTCCGCCGAGCGAGCGGCCTGCGCGAGCCGCGCTGACCTACGTCGCGTCCTTCGTCGCCAGCAGGTCCCCCGCGCTCTTGTCGGCGAACGCCGTGAGCGCCTGCTGGGCGGAGCCGAACAGGACCGCAAGCGCGAGCAGCTGGGGCACACCGTCCGCCTTCGTGGCCGCGACGAGACCCCCGGCCACGAACATCACCCCGACGACCGAGAGCAGCGGACCGATCGCCAGCTTCAGGAGCCCCTGCTGGATCGGCAGCCGGTACGGCAGCCCACCCGAGCGTGCGCGGATCGTCGTCGGGATCGCCGTGATGAACGCCCCGAGCGAGCCCGCGAGCATGACGAAGGCAAGGAGCATCCACGGCGTGCCGGTGAAGTCCGCCGGTGCCGGGACCAACCAGATGGCCGGCACGCGCCACTGCACGACGAGCAGTGCCGCGGTGGACGCCATGGTCAGGATCGTGATCCCGAGCATCCCGTTGCGCAGGCGGCGTGCGGCCTCGTGGAACTCGTTGGACGCCTCGTGCGACCTCTCGAGCAGGTCACGCACCCCGCTTCGGAACTCCCCGAGGTCCTTGGGAGCCACGCGCGACCATCGCACCGCCTGGCCGATCGACTGGTCGTCCTTCGGCAGGTACCGCTTCGCGTCCGCGACCATCCCGTCGATGCTGCCCTTGAGGTCCTTGCCCGACCGGTACATGACGAGGGCTCGCTCCACCCCGTGCAGGGTCTGCCAGACGGCCTCGATCCGGGCGCCCGTCGCCCACTCACGCAGCCCCTGCGCGTGCCTGCGGCTCTCCTGGTTGCCACGTCCGATCAGCATCCGGTCGACGTCGAGGAGATCGCTGCGGAGCATGTCGACGACCGCCTCCGGGATGTCGCCCTTGAGCTCCTCGATCTGCCGCAGCAGCTCGCGACGGCGCGCCTCCGGCTGTGCCTGCCACGAGGCGAGTCCCATGAACGTGGGCGGCGGCGCGGCCGGCGCACCCCTGGCTTGCCCCGGGCCCGACGCTGTCCTCAGGTCGGGCGGGTAGGTCTGCCGGTCCACCGAGGTGTGCGTGACCGAGAGCCCGTTCCTGGCGTGATCCCGGGTATCCGTCGCATTCGACATCGTGAAGTCCCCCACGTCCCGCGTGCCTGCCGCGTGCTCCTGATGAGGTCAAGACCCGCGGGGCGGGCCATCGGATACATGTCCCGCCGCAGCGCAGGACACGACGGCCAGCGGGGACGTTTACTCCGCGCGGGCTCGGCGGCGTCGCGCGAGCAGCCTGCGCGAGCCGCGCTGACCCTCTACCGGTACTCGCGCAGCGCCGTCCGGCCCACGCGTCGAGCCGGGAGACTGTCGGAGTCGGCGAGCCGCTCCGCCGCCGTCAGCACGGCCGCTCGCAGGTCGGCGTTGCGTCTGCCCACCGCGCGCAACGCCATCGAGATCGACTTGCCCACCAGCGGGCGCTCGTCTCCTGCGTGCTCCTCGGCGAGGTCCAGGGCGGTCCGGAAGCTCGCGTCCGAGGCGTCGTCGTCGTGCAGCGCCAGGCTCCAGAGCAACGCGAACGACGCACGGCGCACGAACTCCGCGTCGTCGGCGGCCCACGGCGCGAGCCGGGTCCACGCACCAGGCGCTCGGTCGAAGAGCGTGAAGCACACGGTGTCGCAGATCGCCCAGCTGTCGAAGTCCGCGCACCAGGCATCCATCTGCTCGATCGTGACAGCGGACGGCTCGTCGATGAGCCCGGCCACGACCCGCGCCTCGTAGACGCCGGTCGCCCACAGCTCGGCGGCGAGGGCGTGGTCGCGTCCGACCCGACGAGCGAGGCGCTTCATGTCCGCCATCGACACCCCGAGGGCCTTCTCGACGTGGATCCCGTACCGCGGACCCAGCTGTGCCCGGGCGTCGGCGGACGCGTGCTCCTGCAGAAGGACCAGCACCTCGGACGCCTTCATGTCGGGCAGCCTTGCCTACTCCGGCACCGGAGCCAAGGCGCAGTGGCACCATGAGTGCCGTGCAGGACGACAGCCCGCGAGCGTCAGGGCATCGCCTCGCGCGGATGACCGGGCGCGACCCGGGCGCGAGCCACCGCGCCGCCTCCCCGCTGGAGCTCCTCTTCGACCTGACGTTCGTGCTCGCCTTCGGACAGGCCGCCGACGAGCTGGCCCACCTCGTCGCCGCCGGCCACGCGGGCCCCGCCGTCCTCG
Source organism: Cellulomonas sp. P5_E12 (assembly GCF_054049315.1). Lineage (NCBI taxonomy): Bacteria > Bacillati > Actinomycetota > Actinomycetes > Micrococcales > Cellulomonadaceae > Cellulomonas > Cellulomonas sp. P5_E12. The sequence goes on from NZ_JBFUMP010000003.1 coordinate 69,083, forward strand.
GCTTCGTCTTCGCCATCGGCGCCGCGTGCTGGGCCTGGGTCAACTTCTCGTGGTTCGCGTCCGCCTATGACACCGACGACTGGCTGTTCCGGGTCTTGACCCTCGTCCAGATGATCGGCGTCGTCGTCTTCGCACTCGGGCTACCGGCCATGTTCGAGTCGCTGGAGGTCGGGGGCAGCGTCGACAGCGGCGTGCTGGTGGCCGGCTACGTGATCATGCGGGTCGCCATGATCGCGCAGTGGATGCGCGTGGCGGTCCAGGATCCCTCCCGCCGCAGCACAGCCCTCGCGTACGCCGTGCTCGTGGGGATCGCGCAGCTCGCGTGGATCGCCCTGGCGGTCGCCCACCAGTCCGCGCTCGTCTTCTTCGTCTGCGCCGCACTGCTCTTCGTGCTCGAGGCCGCGAGCCCCGTGATCGCCGAGCGCCGGTCGTCGGGCACCCCGTGGAACCCTCGGCACCTCGCCGAGCGCTACGGGCTGCTCGCGATCATCGCGCTCGGCGAGGGGATTTTCGGCACGGTCGCCGCCGTCTCCGGGCTGGTGGACCAGCAGGGCTGGAGCACGGAGGCCGTGCTCGTCGTCGTGGCGGGGGTCGGGATCACGTTCGGCCTCTGGTGGACCTACTTCATCGTGCCCTCCGCGGAGATCCTCGCTCGGCACCGCGAGCGGTCGTTCGTCTGGGGCTACGGCCAGATCGTCATCCTCGGCGCCATCGCGGCGATCGGCGGCGGACTGCACGTCGCTGCCGAGGTGATCGAGGGACACGCCGCGATCGGCGTCGCCGGCGCGATCGTCGCCGTGTCCGTGCCGGCCCTGGTGTTCTCCGTGACCCTGTTCGCGCTGAACGTCTACCTGGTGCGCGAGGTCGACGCGGTCATGGCCGGCCTCGTGGCGGGGTCCGTCGCGATCCTGGTCGCCGCGATCGGGCTCGCCGTCGCGGGAGCGCCGATCGGCGTGTGCCTGGTCGTCGTCACGCTCGCGCCGGCGGTGGTCGTGGTCGGCTACGAGACCGTCGGGTACCGCCACGAGGCCGCCGCGGTCGAGCGCGCGCTGTCGTAGCCCGTCACGGATGCGATCAGCTCGTCGCGCGACCGCGGAACGCCCGGACGACCTGCGCCAACGCCATGCCCGACGCGGACACCAACGGCGCGGCGACCACCATCAGGGCGATGACGTTGGGGCGGAACCTCAACCCGTCCGGACCGCCGACGTAGGCCCCGATCGGTACCGCGTAGCCGCCGCCCCCACCGCCGTTGCCCTCGCCCCTGCCCGTCGGAGCCGGACCCCCTTCCGGCATCTCGCCCGAGCCCTCGCCCCCGCCGAAGCCGAAGCCGACGAGCGCGACGGTCACCAGCTCCTGCCCGCCCAGCGTCACCTTCTCGCCATACGCCACCTTCGTGCCCCACGACGCGACCGAGTCCGCCAGCTTCTCCACGAGAGTTGTCATGGTCTGACCGTAGCGACGGGGAGCGGCGACCGAACAGATCGATCGACCGGTCCGTTCAGGGCAGCGAACCCGACAGCACGCTGCTCCACCGGCGTACCAGGGCTGTGTGCCCGATGCCCGCCGCGCGGGCCGGGACGTGTCTCATCACGAACGCCGCCGCCCGGCCGGGCGCCTGGTTCGGCCGCTCGGCGGCGGCAACCTGCGACATCCGACGCACCCGAGGCACCCGATGGTTCTCATAGCGTCGAACCGCGCGGACGACGTCCTCGTCCCCGCGCAAGGCCTCGCGCAAGGTCCACGCGTCGTCCAGCGCCTGGTTGGCGCCCTGGCCCGCCGTCGGAGGCACGGCGTGGGCGGCATCTCCCAGGAGCGTCGTCGGTCCGCGCCCCCACCAGTCCAGCACCTCGTGGGTGCGGTGCTCGAAGTGGTCGAGCGTCTCGATCCGCTCCAGGATGTCGCGGACGGGATGGGCGTAGCCCCCGAACATCTCGCGGAGCCACTCGGCGTCCACCGTCCGCCAGCCGTCCGGCGGGACCCGGACGTCGCACCACACCATCGTCACGTCGGGGCTCACCGGCATGATGCCGCAGAACCCCGCACGCCCGACGAAGGAGGCGCCGGAGCGGTCGGTGACGACCTCCGGGAGCGCGCCGGTGATCAGAGACTGCACCGTCATCCATCCGCTGGTGCGGGCGGGCCGCGCCGAGACGACGGACCGGCGCACCACGGACGAGGTGCCGTCTGCGCCGACGACCAGATCCGCCTCGCGGGACGTGCCGTCGGACAGGACCGCGGTTGCGGACACTTCGGTCGCCGCCACGCCGGTGACCCCGGTGTCGAGCTCCACCGCGCCGGCCGGGACGTGGGCCGCGAGCAGGCGCAGGAGGTCTCGGCGGAGGATGTTGCGGACCGGGTAGCCCGTCCTGCGCGCCATCTCGTTGAAGTCGATCGTCATCAGCCGGGTCCCGTCGTGACGATGCATCCTCATGACGCTCACGGGGGCGCCCGTGCCGGCGACATCGATGCCGAACGAAGCCAGCGCCGCGACCCCGTTCGGGAAGAGGGTGAGGGCACCGCCGGTCTCCCTGAGGCCGGCCGCCTGCTCGAGGACAGTGACCCGCACGTCGCCCGAGAGACCAGCGGCCAGAGCGAGGCCACCGATCCCGGCACCGACGACGAGGACCTCGCGAGCAGCCATCGGGACCGTCACCTCCAGCAGCGTCCTGATCCCCGGACGAGGAGCAGCCCCGTGGACCGGCCGACCCGTCTCCCTACGATGGACCGTCGCGAGCCGCCAGGACAACGGTTTCTCACCGGTGGCGCGGTGACGGCGAGGTCGCCGCCTGGCCCTGGGGCTCACCGCCCGACGACTGGTCACGCCTCGGTCGCGGGTCAACTGCAGGTCAGAGCGCCTCCGGCTGCGCCGCGATCACCTCGCGGTACCAGTGCCACGAGTCCTTGCGGGTCCGCTCGAGGGTGTCGAAGTCGACGTGCACGAGCCCGAACCGCTCGCGGTAGCCCGCCGCCCACTCGAAGTTGTCCAGCGCAGACCACACGTAGTAGCCGCGCACGTCCACGCCGGCCGCGATGGCGTCGCCGACCGCGCGCAGGTGGGCGTCGAGGTACCGGATGCGACGCTCGTCGTGCACGGCACCGTCGTCGGTCCGCACGTCGTGGAACGACGCCCCCGACTCGGTGACGATCACGGGAGGCAGGTCGGGGTACCGCTCGTGCAGGGTGCCGGGGGTGTCGGTGAGGGCCGACGGCACGATCGACCAGCCGAAGTCGGTCCGCTCGACGCCCTCGATCGGCACGGGCGCGAACGGCAGCCCCTCGGGGATGTCGACCTCGAGCACCCCCGCGTAGTCCTGCCCCGCGCGTGGCGCCTCGATCAACGTCGGCTCGTAGTAGTTGACGCCGTACACGTCGAGCGGCGCCGAGATCACCGCGAGGTCGTCCGCGAGCTGCTGCTCGGACATGCCGGTGCCCAGCAGGATCCCGCCGGCGACCTCGTCCGCCGGGTACTCCCCCCGCAGGATCGGGTCCGCGAACGTCCAGTTGGTGAGGACCGAGAAGGCCTCGGCCGCGGCGAGGTCGGCGGGGTCGTCCGTCGCCGGCAGGACAGGGAAGTGCTGGTTCACCACCCCGACGTTCTGCGCCCCCGCGGCCCGGAGGCGCTGCACGGCGAGCCCGTGACCGAGCAGCTGGTGGTGCGCGGCCGGGAGCGCACCGAGGCCCAGCCCGAGGCCCGGCGCGTGGTCGGTGAGCCCGTGCCCGTAGAGCGTGTGCACGCTCATCTCGTTGAGCGTGAACCAGTCCGCGACGCGGTCGCCGAGCCGGGAGACGACGACGTCGACGTAGTCGGCGAACGCGTCCGCGGTGCTCCGTGACATCCAGCCGCCCTCGTCCTGCAGCGGCTGCGGCAGGTCCCAGTGGAACAGCGTCGGCACCGGCCGGACGCCGCGCGCGAGCAGGGCGTCGACGAGCCGGTCGTAGAAGTCGAGACCCTTCGCGTTGACCTCCCCGGTCCCCGCGGGGACGACGCGCGGCCAGGCGATCGAGAACCGGTAGTCCTGCACCCCCAGGTCGCCGATGTCCCCGACGTCCTCGAGGTAGCGGTGGTAGTGGTCGGTCGCCACCGCCGGGGTGTCGCCGCCGGCGATGGTCCCGGGGCGGCCCGCGAAGGTGTCCCAGATGCTGGGGCCCTTGCCGTCCTCGTCGGTGGCCCCCTCGATCTGGGTCGCGGCGGTGGCGACCCCGAAGCGGAAGCCGGCGGGCAGGATCGGGTGGCTGGTCATGGATGTCCCGTCTGTGGAGGTCATCGGATGCCGCGCAACCCGGGCACGCACAGCAGCGCCGCGACGCACACCACCGCAGCCACGAGGTAGAGGCCGGTGTAGCCGCCGAGGTGGAGCACGATGGGCGCCGCGACCACCGGCGCGAGCGCCTGGGGCAGCGCGCTCGCGACGTTGCCGATCCCGAGCATCGCGCCGTGGGTCTCGCCGCTCGGCATGCCCGCGGTGAGCACCGCGAGGTCGACGCTGATGTAGAGGCCCCACCCGATCCCGACCAGGCCGGCCGCGCCCAGCACCACCGGCAGCTCGGGGACGACGGCCAGGAGCACGGAGCCCGCGGCGAGCACGACGGTCGCGGCCACGATGAACGGCACGCGACGCCCCCACCGGTCCGAGAGCGTGCCCGCGACGCCCGCGGTGGCAGCCGCGACGACCACGACGAGCAGCGTGACGACGAGCACCCAGCTGCCGGGGTCCGACTCCCCGACCTCGTCGGAGAGGTAGAAGTACAGGTAGAGCAGCACGAGGGCGTTCACGAGGTTGACGAGGAACCGGATCGTCCACGCCCAGACGAACAGCCGGGTGGGGCGCAGCCCGCGCCAGAACGCGAGGGCTGCGCGCTGCGGCGTGGGTGCGTCGCTCGTGCGCGTCGACGGTTCGCGGTGCACGAGGAGGAAGGCGACGACGAGTGCCGGGACGGCGATGGCGATCGCGTAGTAGCCGAGCCGCCCCTCGCCCGCGACGACGGCGATCGCGGTGCCGAGCACGACGCCGACGGTCTGGGCGATGCCGAACAACGCCCCGACGAGCCCGCGCTGGTCGGGCGGGACACGGTCGGCGATCGTCGCGGCGAGCGCCGCGAACGGACCGTTGAGGCCGATCTGGATGGCGACCCAGCCGCCGATCATGACCGGGAGCGTGTCGCCGGAGCCGAGGACGACCAGCCCGACGACGCCGACGGCCGTGCCGGCGACGATCGTGGGTCGGCGGCGCCCCCAGCGCGAGCGGGTGCGGTCGGAGATGCCGCCCCACAGCGGGTTCGCGATCATCGAGACGACCGCGCCGGTCGCGGTCACGATCGCCAGGATCGCCTCCTTGCCACCGAGCCCGAGGTCCTCGAGCCGGGCCGCCTGCGCGGGCAGCAGGATCTGGATCGGGCCGAACCACCCGGCCGCGACGCCCACGACCGCCAGGGAGAACGCGATGATCCAGCGCGCCCGGACCCGGACGGTGGGTGTCGTCGGGTCGTCGAGGACGGGACTCTCGGGTACCGCCGTCACGGTCGTGCAGCACGCATCGTTGCGCTCCTGGGCAGGTTCTGGCCGCGAATTGAACAACTGACCAACTCAGGCGGTGGGCGAAACCCTAGGAGCGCGACCCGGTGCCGTCAAGGAACCGGCTGCTGCTCCACCTTCGCGAGCCGCGAGCGCCGCATCGAGTACCCGAAGTACACGATGAAGCCCAGCACCAGCCACACCACGAATCGCAACCACGTCTCGACCGACAGGTTGAGCATCAGGTACAGGCAGATCGCGGCGGACAGCAACGGCAGCACCGGCATCCACGGCACCTTGAACGAGCGCGGCAGGTCGGGGCGCTTGCGCCGCAGGACCAGCACACCCAGGCTGACCAGCACGAACGCGCTCAGGGTGCCGATGTTCACCATCTCCTCCAGCACCCCGACGGGGGTCAGGCCCGCGACGAGCGCGACGACCACCGTCACGACGGCGGTGATCACGTACGGCGTGCGGAACGTCGGGTGCACCTTGGCCAGCCCGGCGGGCAGGAGGTGGTCGCGGCTCATCGCGAAGATCACGCGGCTCCCGCCGATCATGAGCGTGAGCACGACGGTCGTCAGCCCGGCGACGGCGCCCGCGGAGATGACCGTCGCCATCCAGTCCTCGCCGTGCGCGGTGAACGCGTTGGCGAGCGCGGCCTCCGGGTCGAGCTTGTCGTAGCTCACCATCCCGGTGACGACGATGGAGACGGCGCAGTACAGGATCGTGCAGATGATGAGCGATCCGATGATCCCGATGGGCAGGTCCCGCTGCGGGTGGCGGGTCTCCTCGGCGGTCGTCGCGACCACGTCGAACCCGATGAAGGCGAAGAAGACGAGTGCCGCACCAGCGACGACCCCGCCCCAGCCGAACGCGGTCGGCTCGAGCCCGGCGATCGCCTGCAGGAGCGGCTGGGTCAACCCGGTCGTCGTCTCGGTGGCCTGCGCGGGCGGGATGAACGGGCTGTAGTTCTCCGTCGAGATGAACTGGATGCCTGCCACGATGACGAACAGCACGACGAACAGCTTGAGCGCGACGAGCACGAGGTTGACGCGCAACGACTCCTTGATCCCGATGGTGATGAGCACCCCCAACACCACGACCAGCAGGATCGACGGGACGTCGACGACACCGCCGTACGCGATCTCGTCGGGGATCGCGAGGCCGAGGTTCTCGAGCAGCACCCCCAGGTACGCGCTCCAGCCCTGCGCGACGACGCTGGCGCCCAGGAACATCTCGAGGATGAGGTCCCAGCCGATGATCCACGCGAAGATCTCGCCGAGGGACGAGTAGCTGAACGTGTACGCCGATCCCGAGACCGGGACGGTCGAGGCGAACTCCGCGTAGCACATGGCCGCGAGCGCACAGCAGATGGCCGCGATGACGAACGACAGGACGATCCCCGGCCCCGCCACGTCGTGCGCCGCGCGCCCGGTGAGCGTGAAGATGCCGGCGCCGATGACCACTCCGACGCCGAACACGATCAGGTCGAGCGCGCTCAGCGAGCGTTTGAGCTTGAACTCCGGCTCCTCGGCGTCCGCCAGGGACAGCTCGACGGACTTGGTGCGCAGCACGCTCATGACCGGGTCCCCCGACGTCGCACGAGTGATCCGTCGAGTCTGGCGGAACCTGTGGGGTCGCGCGCGGTGTGCGGGACGAGCCTGCCTGTCCCCTCCTACTTGTCGTGCGGGTGCTTCGGCTTGTCGTGCGCGTGCTTCGCCGCCGACGCGGCCTTGGCGGCGTGGCGCGCGTCGTTGCGCTCGTGCGCGGCCTCCGAGATCGCCTGGCCGTCCACGCCGCCGTCGTGCGCCTGCGACGAGACCCAGGCGCCGAAGTTGTCGGCCCCGGGCCTGTCGTCGACCTCGCCCGCATCCTCGGCGTCCGACTCGTCGTCGGCAGCTTCGGGGGCATCGGCGGTCGGCTCGGCGCTGACCTCCTCCACGGGTTCCGCCGACGGTTCTGCCGTCGGTTCGGTGGTCGGCGCGACGACCACCTGGTCGCCGCCGTCGTCCGTCGCCGCGTCGGCAGCTGCCGGCACAGCGGCGGCCACGCCCAGCGCGCCGGCGGCGACGGCCATCCCGACGCCCACCTTCGCGCCGAGGCTCAGGCGCCTGAACCCGGTCCGGCGGGTGCTGCCCATGGTGACTCCTCGTCCGAGGTCGCGGGCCGCCCGGATGACGACGCAGCGAGCCGTTCGTACACGGAGATCATCGGCGCAGGCCCACCAGACGAGTAGTCCCGTCACCCGATCGCCTCGTGGCGAAAAGTCCAGAACCGTGTGCTCTGGAGATCTGGCGCGTGGCCGCGACCGGCCACGTGTGCGAGTTTGGTCCCGTGCACCGCTACGCACTCCCGGCGCTCCGGCCCAGGTCACACCGGCGTCGGACGCTGTCCGGGGTTCGCCTGCCGGCGATCGCCGGAGGGCAGACGGAGCTGGGATGGTTCCTCACCGAGGAGCAGCGCGGCAACGACGCGACGCGGATCCGGCCGTGGACCGAGGGCAACGCGGTGCGCCCGCTCGTGCACGGCTCCGCGTACTTCGCTGTTCTTGCCGACGCGCTGGCACGGGCGAGCGACGGGGACCTCGTGCTCTTCAGCGACTGGCGCGGGGATCCCGACGAGCGGCTGACGCACGACGGCGAGACCGTCGCGCAGGCGCTCTCGGCGGCCGTGCTCCGCGGCGCGCTGGTCAAGGGACTGATCTGGCGCTCGCACCTCGACGGTCTGCGGTTCTCCAACGAGGAGAACCGCAGCCTCTCCGAGAGCGTCAACGACGTCGGCGGCGAGGTGCTGCTCGACCAGCGCGTCCGCGCCGTCGGCAGCCACCACCAGAAGTTCGTGGTCATCCGGCACCCGGGCCGCCCGGCGGACGACACGGCGTTCCTCGGCGGGATCGACCTGGCGCACGCGCGGCGGGACGACGCCGACCACCACGGCGATCCCCAGGGGCAGCCCTTCGCCCACCAGTACGGGCCGCGGCCGCCGTGGCACGACGTCCAGGTCGAGATCCGCGGCCCGGCCGTCCGGGACGTCGAGGACGTCTTCCGCGAGCGGTGGGAGGACCCCGCCGCACTCTCCCGGCTGCCGTGGCAGGTCGTGCCCGACGTGCTGCACCGGGAGGACCGGGAGCCCAGCAGGCTCCCGCCGGCGGCGCCTCCCCCGCCCCAGGCCGGCACGTGCGCCGTCCAGCTCCTGCGCACCTACCCCCAGCGCCACCCCGGGTACCCGTTCGCGCCAGACGGCGAACGGAGCGCCGCCCGCGGGTACGCCAAGGCGCTGCGGCGGGCCCGGCGCCTCGTCTACGTCGAGGACCAGTACCTGTGGTCGGCCGACGTCGCGCAGGTCTTCGCCGCCGCCCTGCGCCGCGAGCCCGGGCTGCACCTCATCGCGGTCGTCCCCCGGTATCCGGACCAGGACGGCCGGCTGAGCCTGCCGCCGGTGCGGCTCGGCCACGCGCGGGCCCTGGAGATCGTGCGCGCCGCGGGTGGCGACCGCGTCCAGGTGCTCGACGTCGAGAACCGTGACGGCACTCCCGTCTACGTGCACGCGAAGGTCTGCGTGGTCGACGACGTGTGGGCCACGGTCGGCAGCGACAACCTCAACCGCCGGTCCTGGACCCACGACTCCGAGCTCACGGCGGCGGTCCTCGACCGGCGCCTGGACGGACGGGAGCCCCGCGATCCCGCGGGCCTGGGCGACGGCGCGCGAGGGTTCGCCCGCGAGCTCCGGCTCGAGCTGTGGCGCGAGCACCTCGATCGCGACTCCGACGACGGGCTGATCGACCCCGCTGACGCGGTCGAGGCCGTGCGGTCGAGCGCCGCCGCTCTGGACGCGTGGTACGCCGGCGGTCGGTCGGGCCCGCGTCCGCCCGGCCGGCTGCGAGCGCACTCGGTCGGGCACCTGCCGCCCTGGCAGCGCCTGCTCGCGACCCCCGTCTACCACGCCGTCGTCGACCCCGACGGTCGCCCGACGCGGCTGCGGATGCGCCAGCAGCACTGAGCGCGCGCCAGCACGTCAAGGTGCCTGGTCGCACCTGGCGCGGTGGATAGTCTCCCGGTGTCAGGTCCACGCTGGGAGGGTTCACGTGCCGTACGTCGTCGACTTCACCGATGTCTCCACCACCGGGCTGGAGTCCTCGCCCGTCGCGGAGGCTCTCGCCGGCCTGAGAGCCAACGAGGCCCGCTACTTCAAGAACAAGTTCGACCACGTCTTCACCGTCGACCCCGCCGCCGAGGCGGTCGAGACGGTGGACTGGGTGCACGGGATCCTCAAGGACGAGCGCGACCTGGTGATCGCGTCCCGCCCTCTCGAGGCGACGTCCTTCGTCGTCGACGGGACCCGGATGGCCTACGTCTTCTACGAGTCGGGCCTGTCCATCAACGTGATGTACGGCCTCGAGGACGGCAAGAAGCGCGCGGTCGGTTTCAAGCTGTCCGACGGCATGGAGGTTCCCGAGGAGCTCGCGTCACGCTTCAAGTTCGCGAGGCAGAAGTCGAAGCTGGCCGGCACGATCCGGGGCTCCTTCTTCGTGATCAAGGGCGAGCACTGAGGCGCCGCTGAACCACGCGCGTCACCCCCGGCAGCTCCTAGCGGGCTCGGTCGCACGCGCGTAACCTCGTTCGCGGTGTTATGGGAGATTTGTCCCGCTTGTTCGTGAAGATGGAGGAGATCAATGAGGACTCCCGCTGTCATCGTCAGCGCCGCCGCTCTCCTGGTCCTCGGGCCAGTCGCCGCCGCCAGCGCGGCCCCGCCGCCGCCCGGACCCACGACGCTCGCCGAGGGACTCGTCAGTCCGCTCCACGTGTCCGGGGGGCCAGGCAAGGACGTCACGGTCTCCCAGGAGTTCTTGGGCCAGCTCACCACCTTCGACAACTGGTCGAGCACGACGGTCTACGAGGCCCCGGGCTGGGACGTCTCGGGCAGCGACTACCGAGGGAGCACCCTCTACTTCCTCGAGAGCCAGGGAGCGGGTCCGGAGGACCCCAGGCCACTGGCCGGGTCGCTCAAGTCGATCCACGGGCGCGGGACGGTCAGCACCGTCACCGATCAGATCGGCGCCTACGAGACCGCGAACAACGCGGATGGCGGTGTGCACTACGGGCTCTCGGCCGCGGACGTCGCAGCCCACCCGGACTGCGTCGCGCAGCTCTCCAACCTCGGATTCCCCACCAGCTACACCGGTGAGGTCGACTCGCACCCCTACGCGCTGACCGTCGCCGGCAACGTCGCGTACGTCGCCGACGCGGGCATGAACGCCGTGCTCGCCGTGAATCTCACCACCGGTGCGATCCGAACGGTGGCCGTCCTGCCGCCGCGCCCGGCGGTCATCACCCAGGAGGCGGCCACAGCGTTCCCCATCGGCGCCTGCGTCGGGCTGACGTACGTCTTCGAGCCTGTCCCGACGGACGTCCAGGTGGGACCGGACGGCTGGCTGTACGTGTCGTCGCTCCCCGGTGGACCGGAGGACGCCTCCTTCGGACCTCGCGGTGCCGTGTTCCGGGTCGCCCCGGCGACCGGACAGCTGCAGGTCCACGTCGAGAACCTGGTGACCCCCACCGGCCTGGCGTTCGACGGTCGCGGCAACCTGTACATCGCGTCGTTGTTCGGGGACGGCATCTTCAAGGTCCCCGCGGGGTCGCACACCGCGAGCCTCTTCCTCGGCGCGGGCATGGCGGCCGACGTCGACGTCAACGGGTCGACGCTCTACGCGACCACGAACGCCCTCGTGGAAGACGGCGGGATGCTCATCTCCCTCAAGCTGTAGCCACGCGACACCGGCCGGCCGCCGCGGTGGCCGGCCGGTGTGCGTCCTACGGCAGGAGCAGTCGCACGGCGAGCGTGGTGCGGTCGCTCGCGAGCGACCACGTGCCGTCGTCGGTCGGCACGAGCGTCCAGGCGCTGCACTCGGCGTCCTTCCGCCCCGCCTCGACCATCCGCAGCCCACCGCTCCCGCCGTCGGTCAGGCAGGCGGGCCGGCCGTCGGCGCTGCTCACCGTGTAGGTCGCGGTCCCGACCACGGGATCGAGGTGCCAGGTCTGGCACCGCCGGTCGTCACGGGCTTGGAACGACACCGGCGTGCCGTGCGCCGGTCGCGCGGTGCAGACGTCGGCCCCGAGAGTCTCCGTCGGGCTCGTCGAGCTCGCCAGCAGCACGTCGCCGACGGGCTCGAACCGGAACTGCTGGTCGGCACCCCCGGTCGGGGTGCTGATCGCGACGTTGCTGCCCGCGACCGGAGCGCCCTGCACCGTCCAGACGCGGTTGCCGGGCAGGATGCTCGCGACCGTCGTCCACCCCTGGCCCGCCGCCGAGAAGCTCCAGCGCTGGCAGTCGTTGTTCGGGAGGAAGCCGAGCCAGCCCCACTGGGCGACGTTGCCGCCGTCGACGTTCTGGCACGCGCCGACCTCGGCGACGTTGTTGCTGAACCGGTTGAGGATCCGCGTGCCAGTGCCGCGGTCGGAGAGCTGCCACTGCTGGCAGGCGTTGTCGAGGTCGGTCCACAGCGCGATGTTCGCGCCCTCGTAGCCGCAGCCCGCGTTCTCGACGACGGCGCTCCCGCCCCGGGCGACGACCTGGACGTACGCGTCGCCGTGACCGAGGGAGCGGCTGGGGTTGATGGGCTCGCTGACCACCGGCCAGCCGTCACGTCCCCAGGTCAGGGTGCGGACGTTCAGTCGCGGGGCGCCACCGTCGGTCGCGTCGTAGTAGTGGTTGACGACGTACCCGGTCCGCCCGTTCTTCTCCATGAGCAGGTCGGCTCCGCCGGCCCCGACGAACTCGTTGTAGCCGCGCATGACCTCGGTGCCACCCTTGCCGCCGAGCAGCGGCACGCCGTCGGCGTCCAGGTAGGGGCCGGTGAGCTCCGTCGAGCGACCGACGACCGTGCGGTAGTCGCTCTCGACGCTGCGGCAGCAGTAGTCCCACGACAGGAACAGGTAGTAATAGCCGTCGTGCCACGCGATCGTCGAGTTCTCCTCCGCGTTGGGCGGGAAGACGCGCTGGGCGATCTGGACCGGCTGGGCGCCGTCGACGGCCAGTCCGGTGGCGGCGTCGACCGGCAGGAGGTGGATGCCGGAGAAGAACGAGCCGAACGAGAGCCACGTCCCGCCGTCGGCGTCCGTGACGATATTCGGGTCGATCGCGTTGAAAGTGTCCACGCCCGGCTGCGAGCGGACCACCAGCCCGCGGTCCACCCACTGGGGGTCCGCCAGCGACGGCGAGGTCAGCAGTCCGATGACCGAGTTGTTGGTACCGAACTGCGAGACCGCGTAGTACAGCCGCCACTCGGTCCCCGACCAGCTCAGGTCAGGAGCCCACGCGTCCCGGGGAGCCTGCTCGGCGGAGACGCCCAGCGCCGAGAGCACCCAGGCCGGGAGCTCGGTCATCGCCGGGGCGAGATCTTCCCAGTGGACCAGGTCGCGAGAGCGCTTGAACGGGAGGTACGTGTTGTCGAACGCGGCGTCACCCGTGATCGCGACGTAGTACCAGCCCTTCTCCTTGACCATCGTCGGGTCGTGCGCGATGGGGTCGACCGGTCGTTCGGCGGTCGCAGGTGGCGCGGCGGTCGCGGGCGATGCCGGACCGGCGAGCCCGACGAGGCTCGCGATGGCGAGCAGGGCGAGCCAGAGGGCGGTGCGCTTCATAGGAATCCTCGTCTTCCACGTCGTTGTGGGTCGGTATGTCTCCATGCTGATCCCTGTTCTACAACGTTGCAAATGGTGTCCGGACTGTGATCGCGGCACCCCCCGCGCCCGTGCGCGGGGGGACGACGGTCAGCGCCGAGGTGGAGCCGGTACGTCGGTGCTCGTCGTCGGGCCCACGTTCCCGACCTTGTCCACCGCCCGGTGCTCGACCACCGCGGCGTCGGCACCGACCTTGACCTGACCGTGGTACGTCGTCCACGGCCCGGCGCCCAGCCGGTACTCGATCCGCTCCACGCCCGAGCCCGTGTCGGTCGCGTCGAGCTTCACGCGGCGCTTCGCCACGTCGACCGACGCCGAGGTGGTCGGCGCGATCGCGTCGAGCCGGAACGTGGTCGACCGGACCGTGGAGACGTTGCCGGCGGCGTCCGTCGCGCGGACCTGCACGGTGTGCTCGCCGTGCCCGTCCACCTGGACGGAGATGGTCGTCGGGTCGTCGGCCGCCGTCCACGGGCCGCCGTCGACGGACGTCTCGAGCGTCGCGACCGCGCGGTCGTCGGACGCGGTGGCCACGACGGTCGCGGGTGCCTTGCGCCAGCCGTGCGCGGCTTGGGGCGAGACGAGCAGCGAGTCGACGGTCGGTGCCGTCGTGTCCGGCACCGTGTGCATCGTCAGGAACGTCACCGAGTACGGCGGCAGATCGTACGAGAACGACGACGACAGCCCGTCGATCTCGCGAGTGACCGGCGTGACCGTGCCGGGTGCGGCCTTGGTGTTCGTCGCCCCGGGCGGGGCCACGATCTCCGTGACGGACCCGGTCGGGGCGATCACGGCGTCGGACACCTCGACCTGGGTGCGCTGCGTAGCGGCCGAGACGTTGACCACCTTGGCGACGATGTCGCCGCTGTCCTCGTCGCGCGTGACCACCTGGAAGACGTCGGCGGCCGGCGCGGGGTCGTCGTACGCCATCTGGAGCACGCCGTCGAGGTACAGCTCGATGTGCCGGTCCTGCACGACGACCTTGACCCGGTAGGTCCGGCCGGTCTCGATGCTGGAGCCCTCGACCGCCTTCACCTCGCCGGCGCCGCCGCCCTGGGCCTTCTGCAGGGCCTGGCGGGTGTTGTTCCAGCCGCCGAGGTTCCACCAGAAGTAGTCGGTCGGGCCGCCGGCGGCGAAGCCGACGAGGAAACCCTCGGAGCCGGCGTCCTTGCGGGCGTCGAGCTCGAGCGTGTAGTTGCTCCAGTCCTTCTCGTACGCGCCGGTCGGCACGCTGCGCGCGTCGTTGGTCGTGGTGCTCGACTGGACGTACTCGCCGTTCACCACCGACCAGGAGCCGGTCTGCGGCGACCACGCGGAGGCGTCCGCGAAGCTGTCCTCGAACAGCACCCCGCCGCCGGCGTTGTCCGTCACCCGGAGGTTGTCGTACGCCGCCGCGGTGCTCCAGGTGGACAGGAACACTCCGCCATCGAGCGGCACGGGTTCGACCGACGGTGTCCTCAGGGTGCTGGGCACCACCTGGTCGCCGACGTTGTTCGAGAACAGGTGCTGGACCCAGTAGTTCGCGCTGACCCAGGACTCGTCGTTGTCGAACCAGATCGCGTCCGGCGACCACTGCACGTTCGACTCGTTGGCGAGCAGCGGTGCGTACGACGCGAGCTCGACGAGGTCGCCGTTGCGCTCCAGGCCCGTCATGTAGGCGGCCTCGGTCAGGCCGTTCCACCACGAGTTGCCCTGGGACGCGTACTCACCGAGGAACACGTGCGGACCCTCACGGTCGTACGAGTCGTACCGGTCGGTGTTCGAGAGGAACCAGCCCGGGTCGTTGTAGTAGTGCTCGTCGACGAGGTCCACGCCCTGCGCGCGGTTGAAGTCCCACAGGGTGTCGAAGCGGGCGCCCGTGTCGTCCGGACCCGAGTTGGAGATGATCTTGATGTCCGGGTAGGCGGCCTCGATCGCGTCCTTGAACTTCGGGAAGTTGGCCTCGAAGGTGGTGCTGTTCTCCTCGTTGCCGAGCCCGATGTACGGCAGCTCGAACGGCTCGGGGTGACCCAGCGCCGCGCGCTTGGCGCCCCACGTCGTCGAGACGTCGCCCGTGGCGAACTCGATGAGGTCGAGCGTGTCCTGCACCCAGCGGTCGATCTGCGCGGGGTCGGTCATCTCGGGGATGGTGCTGCCGCAACCGTTCGCGCCGACCGACAGGACGGGCAGCGGGACGGCGCCGACGTCCTCGGCGAGCTCCATGTACTCCAGGTAGCCGATGCCGTAGGACTGGTTGTAGCCCCAGAAGTTCCAGTTGGTGGCGCGCTCCTCGACCGGGCCGATGGTCTCCTTCCACTGGTACGTGCGGCGGCGGTCGGTGTAGCCGGACTCCTCGTAGGACTTGAAGGTGCCGACGTTGGTCACGCAGCCGCCGGGGAAGCGCAGGAACGACGGGTGCAGGGAGGCGATCTTCTCCGCGAGGTCCTTGCGCAGCACGGACGTGCCGTTGACCGGTCCGACCCACGTGTCCTGCGGGAACAGCGACACCTGGTCGAGGTTGACGGTCGAGGGTGCGCCGGCGAGGACGACGAACCGGCCCGCATCGGTGGTGGCGCTCGCGGTCAGCGCGACCTCGTACTTGCTCCACGTGTCCGAGCCGTCGACGTCGACCGTGCCGGACGCGACGGTCTGCGTGCCGTCGGCGTTCTCGACGGCGAGGGTGATCGTCTGCGCCGTCGTCGTGCGCACCCAGATGCTCGCGTCGTACTTCTCGCCGTCCTGCACCGCGACGCCGGTGTTGAAGCTGGCGTTGCGCAGGCCGTCGCCGGCCGCGGCCGCGACCAGCACGGCTCGCGTGCGGTTGGTGGCGTTGAGCCGGCCGGCGTCGTCGACGACCGTGACCGTGGTGCCCGCGCCGCTCCGGTTCAGGACGTCCCACCCGGTGAGGCCGTTGAACGTGCCGTTGTCGGACGTGTTGAACTCGAACGAGCGGTTGCGCACCAGCTCGGCGTACAGGCCGCCGTCGGCCGCGTAGTTGATGTCCTCGTAGAAGATCCCGTACAGGCGGTCGGAGATCTCCGCGTCGGTGCCGTCGCCGTCGATCGTGATCGACGTGCCCTCGGCCACCGTGAACGGCTCGAGCACGAACCCGGCCGCGGCGTCGGGGTCGCCCAGCACGAGCCCGCCGTCGACGATCCCCACAGCCTTCGAGCCGTCCGCGAGCGCGAGGTGCAGCTTGCCGCCGCCGGCCTCCGTGATCCGCAGGGCCGTCGGCGCGTCGCCGGCCTCGCCCAGGGCGAGGTGGCCGTCGGCTCGTGCGACGACCGGCCGGTCGCCCGCGACCAGCGTCACCGCGCCGGGCGTGCCCGCGACCTCCGTCGCGTCGAGCACGAAGGTGTCGCCAGGCCGCTGCTCCGCGACGACGATCGCGCCGTCGGCTCCGGCGGTCAGGTGCGGGGCGTCGCCTGGTGCGCGCAGGGTGAAAGGCCCGTCCGGCACCACGTCCTCACCCGGCGAGGCCACCAGCCGGACGTCGTCGAACACCGCCGGATAGGTCGTGCCGTCCAGCGCCCCGAGCGCGTACAGGCCGACGTGCTCGATCGGGAACGTCACGTCCACCGAGCTCACGTCGACCCACGCAGCCGCGGGCTCGTCCCAGCGTGCCGTCGTCACGGTGCTGCCCGCGCGCGTCAGCCGCAGCGTCTCCCCCGTCGACCCCGGGCGGTCCTCGAAGCCGGCCGCGAGGAACGCCGCGTCGGTCTCGATGTCGTTCTCGATCGCGACGCCCGACGGCGTGAGCCCGCCGACGAACGTGAGGCCGGCGCGCACGTAGTTGTCGAGGTTCTGGTACGCGATGAGACCCGCGCCCTGGAACACCCGCTCGACGGGCGCCTGCACGGTCACGGAGATGGAGAAGTCCCCGTCCGGGATGTCGAGCGTCATGACGTTCCGCGCCGAGTTGTTGCCCTGGTAGGTGTCGCCCTGCAAGGCCGTGAGGGTCAGCGCGCCGGGGTTCGTCGTGAGCGAGCGCGCCGTGGGCTCGTCGTTCACGGCCGTCCAGCGCTGACCGAGCGTCGCGGAGTCGAAGCCGTCCGTCCAGGCGCCCGCGGGCACGGGCGGAGCGGCGGCGCTGGCCCGCGTCGCCGCCGAGATGCCGAGCGGCACGACGAGCGCGGCGGCGAGGGCTGCGGCCAGGGCGAGGGAACGAGGTCGGCGGGTGGTGCTGGGCTGTCGCGACGCTGCGACGGGCATGGCTGCCTCCTTGCGCACGTCGATGTGCGCCGTCTGGTTGGTCGGCTCGATGTGAGCGCTAACATTCCAACGTTGTAGAGAGTAGGGGAAATGTCGGGTTAGCGCGAGGGTCGGGGCTGGACCAGGTGCGTGGTCACCTCTCTCAGGGCACCATGACCTCCACCCGCGCCGCATCCGGGTACGCGTTGTCCGGCCCCAGCCGATCGACGGCGTCGCTGGTCCCCGGCATCCGCGATCGCGGCCCCGCGTGTTCGCGTTCGTGTCGCGCGGCATCTCTCTCGCGAGCCCACCGGGCCGCGACCTCACCGGAGGGTGAGCACGGGATCACCGCCCCGCAGGACACGGCAGTGGACACGTCAGTGGACATGCTCGGTACGGGTGCCGGTGGGCTCGCACCGATGTTCGGCGCGTTCAGGACGAGGACCGCCGCGACGGCCAGCGCGGCTCCGGCACCGGCCAGACGAGCGTGATGCGGTGGCGGCGCCACGTGGGTCGGCTCCGGTTCCGCCTCGAAGTCGAAGGTCAAGAGGGTGGTGACATGAGGACGTCGTGATCGGTTCATGACTCGACCGTCGGACCGCGAGGTATGAAGCCGTCGCTCCCCCGGTATGCACCCGGTATACGGACCATTGACCGGCCCCGACGGGCCGCCGCACACTGCGGACATGGCCGTCCGTGTCTTGGGGCCGATCGAGATCGATGGCGGAACGCCGTTGAGTCCACGGGCGCGGACGGCGCTCTGCGCGCTCGTGCTGCGGCGCCCTGTGTCCGTCAGCCTCGACGAGCTGGCCGACGCGAGCTGGGGTCCGGAGCCACCGGCCACGTGGCCGAAGCAGCTGCAAGCCACGATCGGGCACATCCGCCGGGTCTTGCCGACGGGTGCGATCGTCACCTGCCCGGGCGGGTACCGCCTCGAGCTGCCGGACGGGGACATCGACGTCGACGCGTTCGCTGAGGGTGTCGCCCGCGCGCGTACGTTCGCTGCGTCCGGGGAGCCGGACCGCGCCGCGAGCGCGTACAGCCGTTCGCTGGCGCTCTGGCGCGGAGACCCCTTCGCGGAGCTGCGTGAGTGGGACGGCGCCGCGAGCGAGGTGGCGCGCCTGACGGAGCTGCGGTCCACCTGCGAGGAAGACCTCCTCGAGGCGCAGCTCGCGGCCGGCGAGCACCGCGCGGTCGCGAGCGACGCCCGCAAGCTCGTCGAGCAGGACCCGCTGCGGGAGCGGCGGTGGGCGATCCTGGCACTGGCCCAGTACCGCTGCGACCGGCAAGGCGACGCGCTGCTCACCCTGCGTGAGGCTCGTCGGCACCTCGTCGCCGAGCTCGGTGTCGATCCAGGTGCACAGCTCAGGGAGCTGGAGCAGCAGATCCTCCATCACGACCCGAGGATCGCGGCCATCGAGCCCGCGCCGGAGGGCCACCAGGACTGCCCCTACCGGGGGCTGGCCGCGTTCGGTGTGGACGACAGCGAACAGTTCTACGGTCGGGCCGCCGAGATCGACGCGTGCATGAGCCGGCTCCGCGCTCATCCCCTGCTCGTGATCGCGGGACCGTCCGGAGCGGGCAAGAGCTCGCTGGCGCGGGCCGGCGTCGCCGCGGCACTCCGTCACCAGGGCGCACCGGCAGTGGTCGTCATGCCGGGGCCGGACCCGGTCGGCGCGCTGCGCGAGGCGATCGGTAGCACCCCGACGGCGTCGGCCCTGGTGGTCGACCAGCTGGAAGACCTGTTTGTCGGCGGCTACCGGGAGGGCGTCGTCCGCGACTTCTGCCGCCTGGTGGCTGCGGCGACGGACGACCACCTCGTCGTCGTCACCGTGCGGGTCGACCAGATGGCCGGGCTCAGCATCGACCCCCGCCTGGCACAGCTGACCGAGCACGGGCTGCACCTGGTCCGTCCGCTCACCGACGACCAGCTGCGGGAGGTCATCGAGGAGCCGGCGCGGCAGGCCGGCCTGCGCCTCGAGCGGGGTCTGGTCGAGCTTCTTGTCAGGGAGGCGGGAGACGGAACAGGGTCGCTCCCGTTGCTGTCGCACGCGCTGGTCGAGACGTGGCGCCGACGCGACGGGTCCGTCCTGACCGTCGACGGCTACCAGGCGTCCGGTGGCATCTCGGCCGCCGTCGCGCAGACCGCCGAGCGCGTCTACCAGGGGTACTCGGAGGCGGATCGGTCCACCTGTCGAGCGCTCCTGCTGCGGCTGGTGACGCCGTCGGGCGAGGGCGGCGCGATCCACCGTCGCCAACCCATGCGCGCGCTGGGCTTCGACGGCGGCCGAGATCGCGTCATGAGAGACCTCGTCCGGGCCCGCCTCCTGACCGCTGACGAGGGCACGATCGAGATCGCGCACGAGTCGCTGGTACGTGCCTGGCCCCGACTGCGGGCGTGGCTCGACGACGACGCGGCCGGCGTGCGCATCCTGCGGCACCTGAGCGCAGCCGCGAACGGCTGGGACACTCTCGGACGCCCGAGCGGTGAGCTGTATCGAGGTGCACGCTTGGACGCGGCCCTCGAGTGGCGGGCGACGACGACCCCCGACCTGACAGCAGTCGAGGGCGATTTCCTCGACGCGGCACGGGCACTGCGCGACGCAGACGCGGACTCGCTCGCGCTGCGAGCGGCACGCGACGCCCGCCAGAACCGTCGGCTGCGGACCGCCCTGTCCGGCGTGGTCGCCGTCCTCGTCCTGGCGATCCTGGCGGCCTCGGTGGCCGGCGTGAGCCGGTCGGACGCAGCCCGGGCCCGGAACGATGCGCAGCTGCAGGTGCTGGTCAACCAGTCCATCGCCTTGCAGGCCACGAACCGTGACGCAGCAGCGCTGCTGGCCGTCGAGGCATACCGCCGGGCACCCGGCGACGCGCACGCACGCTCGGCGCTGCTGAGCACCTTCACCGCCGCCCCGGGGTTCGTCGGCTATCGACGCGTCCCCGGCGCCACGCGCATCGCGGGTTCGAGCGTCCCGGGAACCGCCATGTCAGTCGTCGTCGTCGATGCCGCCACGCCGCAGCTGGTCAACACCGAGGACGGCTCCGTCATCCGCACGTTCGATCCGATCGCGACGGCGGACGAAGGGCCGCGCCCGCTCGTGCGGGTCAGTGACGACGGCACACGAGCAGCGATCCAGAAGGGCAGGTCGCTGACCGTCTACGACATCGCCACAGGAGCGCGACTCCTCGGCCCGCTGCCCACAGGCCCCGCGGGTGAGCTCGCCCTCGACCCGCACGGTCAGGTGGTCGTGACGGTCGCGGGCAACGACGGCTCCGTGACCTTGCGGCGGGTCGAGGACGGCGTCGTTCTCGGGACGCTGACAGGCACCGGGAAGGCCGGCGCCGCGTTCGATGCGTCGGGGCGACTGGTCGTGGGGTCGGCTGACGGCCCCATCCGGGTGCTCGACCCGAGCACGCTGGTCACGCAGCGGACTATCGATGTTCCGACGCCGCCCTCCGAGAGCCATGCCGGTCTGCCGCGAGCCCCGACGCAGTCCTCCATCGCGGGACGCCTCGCCGGTCGCGCCGTCACCGACGAGCACGCCGTGGCCGCCGGGGACGACCTCGTCGTCCTCGTGGGGCCGTTCGCGCTGGTCGCCGTCGTGCCGTCCACCGGCGCGATCCTCTGGACTGCCGACCTCAGTGGGGCCCGTGCCGACTCGTGCTCGTGGTTCACCGTGGCTCTCGAGGCGGGCCTCGTGCTCTGCGGCGACCGGTTCGGAGTCGTGCGGGAACGCTCGCTCACGACCGGGACCGAAAACGGCGTCCGGCTCGACATCCAGCGCGGCGACGTCGGGGATCTCTCTGTGTCGCAAGGAGAACTCGTGGTGTTCGGTGCGGGGGCGCCCGTGATCACCCGCTGGAGGATCGACGGGGCCGGACCGGTGACCCGCCTCCTGGCCCGCGGCTCCGTCGCGGCGGCCGGGTACGACCCGGACGGGCGCACGTTCCTGACCGCCCGTCGGCCGGCCGATGCGCGGAGCACAGCGGAACTGACGTCCTACGCGGTGTGGGACGCGCGCACGGACACCCCGGCGCAGACGCTGCCGGACCCCGTCCGCGAGGTCAGCTGGCTCTTCCGGGACATCGTCGCGGCCTACGTCCCTGGCGAGGACACGCTGCGACCGATCGACGCACGGACCGGCCAGGAGGTGTCGGACGGCCTTCGCGTGCCCGTCGATGCTGAGCAGATCTGGTCCTCGCCGTCGGGCGACCGGGCATACGTGTCCATGCCCGGCTGGCAGCTCTGGATCGGCAGCACCACCACGCAGACGTGGGACCAGAACCCGATCGACGGGCGCGGTCAGGCCGTGGTCGACATGTCTGCGACCTCGGACGGTTCGCGGGTGGCGATCGCGCTCGAGGACTTCACCGGGAACCAAGCCGCTTCTCAGTCCACGGACGTGGGGACGAACACGGTCGTGCAGATGTACGACGGCCGCACCGGCGGGCCTGTCGGGGAGGCGCGGCCTGACGCCGACGTGGTCGCCCTGCGGGACGACGGCCTGCTCGCCGTCGCGCGACGCGGCTCGATCAAGCTCGTCGACAGCGCGACGATGCGGACCCTCCGGGACCTGCCGGGCGCGCGCGGTGCCATCTCCAACCTGCAGTTCTCGGCCGACGGCACGATCTTGATCGCCACGGCCGACGACCAGAGCGTCAGCGTCTACGACCCGGACGTGGGCATCCGGCTCGGCGAGCCGATACCGAGCTCCACGCCCAGGCAGCAGGATGGGAGCTTGGCCGTCGGCACCACCCGGCCGTTCGGCACCCAGATCACCCACCCGGGCTACCTGCGTCCCGACGGCGAGGCCGTGCTGGTCACCGTCGCCCAAGGTGTCGCCGAGTGGGACCTCGACCCCGCGCACCTCAGCAAGGCCGCCTGCGCCGTCGCCGGTCGGAACCTGACCAAGGTCGAGTGGGCGACCTACGCCTCCGCCCTGGGTCCGTACCGCCAGACGTGCTGAACGGGCCGGGCCGCGAGGTCAGCCGACGCCTTCGCGCGCAGGGGTGCCTAGGCTCCAGGCATGGCCACCGTCATCCTCGTCCGGCACGGTCGGAGCACGGCGAACGTCGCGGGGATCCTGACCGGGCGGGCGGCCGGCGTCGATCTCGACGACGTCGGACGCAGCCAGGCCGCGCGGGCGGCGGAACGGCTCGACCCGGTGCCGCTGGTCGCGGTGGTCACGAGCCCTCTGGCGCGATGCCGGCAGACGGCGCGGATCATCGCGGAGCACCACAGCGACCTGCAGCCGCAGCTCGACGCGGGCATCGTCGAGTGCGACTACGGGCAGTGGCAGGGGCGGCCCCTCAAGGAGCTCGCGCAGGAGCCGCTGTGGTCGGTCGTGCAGACCAAGCCGTCCGAGGCCGTGTTCCCGGGCGGCGAGTCGATGACCGCCATGCAGGGCCGGTCGGTGGCGGCCATCCGGCGGCACGACGCGGCGCTGGAGGCGGAGCACGGCGCCGGCGCGGTGTGGGTGGCGGTCTCGCACGGCGACATCATCAAGTCCGTCCTCGCCGACGCGCTGGGCATGGGTCTCGACCTGTTCCAGCGCATCACCGTCAACCCCGGCTCGCTCTCGATCATCAGGTACGGGACGACTCGCCCCGAGGTCGTGGCCACCAACACGGACTCCGGCGACCTCTCGTGGCTGCGCTCCGCCGGTCCGGTGGGCGACGCGCAGGTCGGGGGCGGCGCCGGCCCCGCAGCGGTCGCAGACGTCCGCTCCTAAAATGGGCGACATGCCGGCACTTGTTCACCTGTTCGACTGGCCCGACCGTGTGGTGGTGGGCACCGTCGGTCGCCCCGGTTCGCGATCCTTCTACCTGCAGGTGCGCGACGGCGCCCGGAGCGCCAGCATCGGCCTCGAGAAGGAACAGTCCGCGGTGCTCGCCGAGAAGATCGACGAGATCCTGGACGCGCTGATGGCCGACGAGGGCAACCGGTTCAGCGTTCCCGCCGACACACCCGCCGAGCTCGTCGACAACGACCCCCTGGACCAACCCGTCGAGGAAGAGTTCCGCGCCGGGTTGATGCGCCTGGGCTGGGACCCCTCGACCGCGCAGGTCATCGTCGAGGCCTTCCCGTTGGACGAGACCTCCGACGAGGAGGAAACCGATCCCGAGGACTCGAGCGAGATGCTCCTGGTCCGGATGCCGGTGGGGACCGCGCGGGCGTTCGTCCAGCGCACCCGGCAGGTCGTCCGGTCGGGCCGGCCCGCGTGTCCCCTCTGCGGCGAGCCCGTCGACGACGACGGCCACGTGTGCCGCCTGCCCGAGGAGTCGTGACCGACCTGCTCGGCGGTGAGCTCGAGCTCGTCGGGCGCATCACGGTCGCCTCGAACGCGACCTTCCTCGCCACGATCGGCGAGGTCCAGGTCGTCTACAAGCCCGTCGCCGGGGAGCGGCCCCTGTGGGACTTCCCGGACGGCACGCTGGCGAACCGCGAGGCCGCGGCGTACCTCGTCTCGGAGGCGTTCGGCTGGGACATCGTCCCGGTCACGATCCTGCGCGACGGGCCGCTGGGCCCCGGCATGGTGCAGCTCTGGCAGGAGCCCGACGCCGAGCAGGATCCGGTCGACATCGTCCCCGCGCAGGCCGTGCCGACGGAGGGCTGGCGCGCCGTCTTCCAGGGGATCGACGACGACGACCAGCCGCTCACCCTGATCCACGAGGACTCCCCCGCTCTGCGCCGGATGGCCGTCTTCGACGTCGTCGTGAACAACGCCGACCGCAAGGGCGGCCACATCCTCCCGACGCAGCCGGGCCACCGGTACGGCGTCGACCACGGCGTCAGCTTCCACGTCGAGCACAAGCTGCGGACGGTCCTGTGGGGCTGGCGAGGCGACGCGCTCCACGACGAGGAGGCGGCGGGCGTGGAACGCGTCCGCGCGCAGCTGGACGGCGACCTCGGGCCGCGCCTGGCCGAGCTGCTCAGCGACGACGAGCTGGCCGCGCTGGCCACCCGCTGCGACCGGTTGCTCCGCAAGGGCGTCTTCCCCGGACCTCGGGGCGCGATGCCGGCGTTCCCGTGGCCCTTCTTCTGAGCGTCACCACTCCTCGTCGCGACCCCAGCCGCCGAAGGCGCCGTTGCGGCGCGAGCTGAGGTAGGAGTCGATGACCGCGGCGCCCAGGTCGTCCGTCTCGGGCGTGACGACGTTGCCTCCCGCCCGCCGGGCCATGGCGTCGACGAACCGCGCGAGACCCGGATCCTCGCCGAGGCGGAAGAACGTCGTGCGCGCGCCCAGGCGCGCCGAGCCGTCGAGCTCGCGCACGGCGAGAGCGATCGTCACGGGGTTCGGTGGGTAGTCGAAGAAGATCTCGCCGTCGGGCTCCAGATGGGAGGTCGGCTCGCCGTCGGTGACGATGAGGAGCACGGGCTGCGCCTGCGGATGCTTGCGGAAGTGCCGGTTGGCCAGCAGCAGGGCGTGGTGCAAGTTCGTGCCCTTCTCCCACTGAGCGTCGAGCCCGACCAGCTGCTCGATCTGCATGACCGACGCGCTGCGCCCGAAGCCGATCAGCTGCAGGTCGTCGCCGCGGAACCGGCTCGTGATCAGCGTGTGCAGGGC
This sequence comes from Cellulomonas sp. P5_E12, assembly GCF_054049315.1. Lineage (NCBI taxonomy): Bacteria > Bacillati > Actinomycetota > Actinomycetes > Micrococcales > Cellulomonadaceae > Cellulomonas > Cellulomonas sp. P5_E12. Next base: position 94,015 of record NZ_JBFUMP010000003.1, read on the forward strand.
CAGTGCGGTGCGCTTCATCGGCACCCAGCGACCGTCCATCGCCATCGAGAACGAGGTGTCGACCAGCAGCGCCACGCACGCCTGCGTGCGCGCCTCGGTCTCCTGGACCTCGACGTCCTCGACAAGGATCTTGACCGGGCCCGCCGTGCCGGCCTGGCGGACCAGCGCGTTGGTGATCGTGCGGGTCACGTCCCACGGCTCGGTGTCCCCGAACGCCCACTCCCGGGTCGATCCCGAGGGCTCGCCGGCGGCACCGGAGCGGCGCACGTCGTGCCCGCCCGTGCGGCCGGACATCGTGTCGGCGATGGCGCGCAGCACCGACTTGCCGAGCTGGCGCATCGCTTTCGGCGTCAACGCGAGCTGGCCGTCCGAGCCGCGTCGCACCGTCCCGGACTCGCTCAGCGCCTTCTCCAGCCGCTGCAGGGTGCGGGCGTCCACCACGGCGTCGTGTCCGAGCTGGCGGGACAGCTTCTCGAGGTCGAGGTCGTCCAGCTGGGAGCCCTGGTAGGACTGCGCGAGCTGTTCGGCCAGCTCGTCGAGGTCGGCGAGGTCCTGGAACACGCCGGTGCCGTCGCCGAGCCCGAGCCCGTTCTCCCCGTCCATCCGCTCCGAGCTGCCCCAGTCCTCGCCGGGGCGCAGGGAGCGCAGGCTGTCGTCGAGCTGGCTGAGCTCGTTCATGAGGTCCGACGAACCGAACGCCTGCTGGGCGAGCGCGTCGAGCTCGTCGCGCTGCTCCTGCGTCATCGAGTTCCGCATGCGTTGCGCGGCGGCGGCCCTCTGCGCGAGGGCGTCGAGAAGCTCGTCGAGGTTCGTCGGGCCCTCGGGGAAGTACTCGCCGTGCTTGGCCATGAACTCGTCGAACTGCTCCTGCGTGTCCTCGCCGCGCTTGCGGCTCTCGAGCAGGCCGTTGAGGTCGGCCAGCATCTCGCTCAGGGCGGCCCGGTCGTCGTCGGTCGCGTTCTCCAGCGCCTGCTTCAGCCCGGCGAAGCGCTGGTCGAGGATCTCCCGGCCCAGCAGGTCCTTGATCTTCTCGAACTCCTGCCGCGCCTCGGCGCTGCGCCAGTCGTAGCCGTTGAGCTCGTTGACGGCGGCCGCGGGCGAGGCCGGGAGGTTGTCGAGCTGCATCTGCGCCAGCGCGCGGTCGCCCTCGTCCATGTCGACGTCGCGTGCCAGCTGCTTGCGCTCGGCCAGGACGGCGCGATCGAGCAGCTCCTTGACCTCCCGCAGCGTGCCGTCGAGGTTGTTCCCTCGTGTCAGCTCGCGCCGTCGTTCGGCCACCCGCCGCGCCAGCTCGTCGAGGCCGGTGTGGTCCCGGCCGCCGCGCCGCAGGAACTCGCGCATCGCCCGCTCGGGCGAGCGGCCCGCCATCACGTCCTCGCCGATCGCCTCCAGCGCCTCGGCCAGGTCGACCGGCGGCGCGAGCGGGTCCGGCCCGTCGACGTACGGGGTGTACCTCGCGAGGCGCCGGTTGGGCCTAGCCATAGATCGTCTCGCCGCCCCCCGACTCCTTGCTGATCCGGCGCGCGAGGTAGAGCCCCTCCAGCGCGAGCTCGATGGCGGCAGCGCGCTCGCCGTCGTTGGTGGCGTCGAGCCGCGCGCAGATCTCGTCGTACAGCTCGGACTCCCCCAGCGCGGGCAGGCCGGACAGGACGTCGCGGGCCCTGACCTGCTCGCCGGTGGTCACCATGGCCCCGCCCTGGATCGCGTCGACCAGGACGCCGAAGTCGATCCCGCGGAAGTGCGCGCGCACGGTCTCCGCCGTGGCGGTGCGCAGCAGGTGGTCGAGGATCTCGTCCTCGCGACCTTCCTCCCCGGACTCGAACTCGATCTTGCCCGCGAGGACGTCGACCGCCGTCTCCAGGTCCACCGGCCGGGCCACCGCGTGCTCCTCGCCCTGCCGTGCGGCCCGGTGCAGCGCCGAAGCGGCCACGGTCTCCGCGCCGGCGATGGCGAACCGGGCGCTCACCCCGCTGCGCTGGTCGACCGCGCTCGACTCCCGCAGCGCGCGCGTGAATCGGGCCAGGATCTCGACGAGGTGGTCCGGCACGTCCGCGACGAGCGCGGCCTCCTGACGAATGACCGCGACCTCGTCGACGAGCTCCGTCGGGTAGTGCGTCCGGATCTCGGCGCCGAACCGGTCCTTCAGCGGCGTGATGATCCGCCCGCGGTTGGTGTAGTCCTCCGGGTTCGCGGTTGCCACCACGAGCACGTCGAGCGGCAGACGCAGGACGTAGCCGCGGATCTGGATGTCGCGCTCCTCCATCACGTTGAGCATCGCGACCTGGATGCGCTCGGCGAGGTCGGGCAGCTCGTTGATGGCGACGATGCCCCGGTGGCCCCGCGGGACGAGGCCGAAGTGGATCGTCTCGGGGTCGCCGAGCGCGCGCCCCTCCGCGACCTTCATGGGGTCCACGTCGCCGATGAGGTCCGCGACGCTCGTGTCCGGGGTCGCGAGCTTCTCGACGTACCGCTCGTCCCGGTGGCGCCACGTGATCGGAAGGTTGTCGCCTTCTTCCGCTGCGCGCCTCCGGCCGGCCGCGGTGATCGGCTCGTACGGGTGCTCCCCCAGCTCGGACCCCACGATCACCGGCGACCACTCGTCGAGCAGGCCGACCAGGGTGCGCAGGAGTCGCGTCTTGCCCTGGCCACGCTCGCCGAGCAGCACCACGTCGTGCCCGGCGATCAGCGCGCGCTCGAGCTGCGGGACGACGGTGTCGTCGAAGCCGTGGATGCCGGGCCACGGGTCGCGGCCGTCGCGGAGGGCCGCGAGGAGATTGGTGCGGATCTCGTCGCGCACCGACGTGTGCACGTGCCCCGAAGCGCGGAGCTCACCGACCGTTGCCGCTGTTGGACGCATCATCCGGTCGAGCGTACGTCCGGTTTCTGGCTTATCAACTACTGCTGTGCCCGCGTGGACACCGTGACGGTGAACTTGGGGTCGCGGCCGGCCTGTCGGGTGGGCCCGACGACGCGTTCCAGCGTCGCGCGGTAGCGCAGGTGCGAGTTCCACACCGCCCACAGCTCGCCGCCGGGTCTGAGAACCCGCGCGGCATCGGCGAACAGCGTCTTGGCCACCCCGTCGTGCACCGCGGCGCCGACGTGGAACGGCGGGTTGAGCAGCACGAGGTCGACGCTCGCGTCCGGGACGTCGCCTGCGCCGTCCGCGCGCTGGACGAGGACCCGGCCCTCCAGACCGTTCGCCGCGACCGTCGCCCGGGCGGAGGCCACCGCGGCGGCTGACTCGTCGGTCGCCGTGACGGTCAGCCCGTCGTTCGCCCGCGCCAGCAGGACCGCCAGCACCCCCGTGCCGCAGCCGAGGTCGACGGCCTCTGCGGCGACCGGAGGCATCGCGTCGAGGTGCTGCAGCAGCGCGCGGGTGCCGATGTCGATCCCCGTCCCGGCGAACACGCCGCCGTGCGCACACACCGTGATGCCGAGCTCCGGGTGCTCCTGGCGCTCGGGCCACCGCTTCTCAGGTCGCTCAGCTTCCCGACGCGGTTGTGACGCGGTGAGCACGCGCGACTTCTGCCTCGCCAGGTGCGCCTGCACGTCGGCGAAGTGGCGCCCGAGGACGTCGTTCATCGCGGTCGTCATGTGCTTGACCCGACCGCCCGCCACGACGAGCACGTCGGGGTCGGCGTGCTCGGCGATCAGGCCCGCGTTCTCGTCGAGGGCGTCGAGCGACCGCGGCAGCTGGAGCAGCACCACGCGGGCACCCGCGACGAGCGCTGGCGTCAGCTCGTGATTCGTGAACCCGCCGAGCCCGAGCCGCTCGGCGTTCGCCTGGAGCGCCCGCTCGCCGAGCAGACGGTCCTGGTGCGTGCGGACCCCGGAGAGCCCGTACCGCGCGATCGCGCCGAGCGTCATCGCGCCGTGGTGGTCGCCGATCACGACGACGCCCGAGCCGCCCGTCGTTTCCAGCGCAGGTGCCGCCTCGTCGAGGATCAGCCGGTCGCTGGCGTCGACCGCGTGCAGGTTCGGCGCCTCGACATCGGGGTGGCGCCGGAGGTGGGCGAGCACGTCGGTCTCATCATGCCCGGCCGCTGCATCCACACCACCGAGGCTAACCGCCGAGGCGACATCCCCGTTCCGCGGCGGACAGCGAGGCCTCAGCCGCGCACGACCGGCCAGACCCCGTCGAGCGTGTCCGCTTCCGTGCCGTGGGTCTCGAACGCGACGACGCGGATGCCGTCGAGTCGGCGCACCACCACGAAGTGGACAGCGACGCGCTCGATCTCGGAACCGTCGCCACGTCGACGAGACCAGAGTGAGTCGATCGCCGCGCCGTCCCGGTTGAAGACGACCGTCCTCCGGTCGAGCACGACGCTGTCGCTGTAGCCGTCGGCATGAAGCCGATCGGTCATGGCTGCGAAGGCGCGCCCAACGTCCTGCTCGGTCTCCGCCAGCGTCGCCGGGCCCAGATCGTTCCCGACCCACAGCGGCGAGCCCCAGTAGTCGGAGATGAATCGGGGGTCGGCCCCGCCGCCGACCCCGCGAATGAACGCGGGCATGTATCGGTCCTCGAACCACGAGCTGAACTCGGCGTACGCCTCCTCCAGCTCCGGGCTCCGTCGTGCGTCGGTCATGGTCCGTTCCTTTCCGTCGTCCTCCTATTCGAGTCGATCGGGCACGGTCGAGGGTGTCCCCGGCAGGACCTTCTTCGGCACGGACTGCGGTGCCTACGGTCGCGCCGGGCTGCCGTTCGGTCGCCTCGCATCGCACACGACGAAAGGGAAGTCCGTTGTCCTTCTTCACGACATCAGACGGTGTAGAGCTCTACTACACCGAGCACGGCACAGGGACACCGATCGTGCTGAGCCACGGCTGGCCCCTCAACTCGGACGCCTGGCAGCTCGAGCGGAAGCTGTTCGCCGACGCCGGATACCGCGTCATCGCGCACGACCGGCGAGGTCACGGGCGCTCGGCGCCGACCTATTCCGGCAACGACATCGAGACGTACGCCAAGGATCTCGCGGAGCTTGTGGAGGCGCTGGACCTGCACGACCTGATCGTGGTCGGGCACTCGACCGGCGGCGGCGAGGTGATCAAGTACGCCGCGAAGTACGGGCAGGGCCGCGTGGTCAAGGTCGTCACTGCGGGCGGGATCCCACCGCTCATGCTGCAGACCGAGGCCAACCCGGAGGGGGCTCCGATCGACGTGTTCGACGGCATCCGCCAGGGAACGGCGAGCGATCGAGCGCAGTACTTCTGGGACCTCTCCGCCGCCTTCTACGGGACGAATCGGGAGGGCTCCGACATCTCGGAGGGGGTCCGTCGCGACTTCGTGCGGCAGGGACTGGCGGGTGACCTCGCTGCCATGTACGACTGCATCAAGGCTTTCTCGGAGACCGATCAGACCGAGGACCTCGTCGCGCTGGACGTGCCCGTGCTCCTCCTGCACGGTGATGACGATCAGATCGTCCCCGTGCAGGCGGCCTCGGAGAAGGCGATCGGGCTGCTGAAGCACGGATCCCTCAAGCTGTACCCCGGTCGGCCGCACGGCATCGCCGGCAGCTTCCAGACGGAGCTTGACCAGGACATCCTCGACTTCGTCCGCAGCTAGCCGGGGCTGCGCCCGCCCGCCGGATCAGCGGGTCCCGTCGAGGAGGTGGAGACGATCCGCCGTCTCCTCGTCCGACGGGCGGGCCAGCACCAGCGTCGCTCCGACGGTCCCCTCGACCGGGAGACGCACGAACTCGAGGCGCAGCACGGCCGGCAGGCCGGACGTCTGATCGACGAACCGACGGATCGAACCGAGCGCCCCGTGCACTTCGTCCGGACGGTCATCTCGCCTGCCGGCGAGCCGACACGACCCGGTCAAGCACTGGCCGAGGTGACGTGGTCGAAGTGTCGGGCGATCGATGAGATCGCGGCCTGTGCCGCCTCATCAGCGGGGTGGAAAGCAAGGACCGAGCAGCCGTCGATGGAGGGAAGGTCGAGCGACTGGAAACGGAAGGTGAAACGGCCCAGCTCCTCGAGCGTGGAGCGAACGAGACCCTCGGCAAACGGCTGGCTGTCATGGCTGGCCCAGAGGCGCCGGAAGATGGGCTCACGGATGGACAGCCGGCCGACAATCTCTTGCAAGCGGACGTCGTCGGGATCGCATCGGAACCGCAGGTCCGCCACGACCCGCTCGGCCTTCTCGAGCCAGCCATCGGCCGTGTGGTCCTGCCGTTCGAACAGCCCTAGCACCAGGTTCGATCTCGGCGACAGCAGCCCCTCGTCCAGTACCTGCGCGATGTCGTTCGCGGCGACGATGTCGAGATTGGAGTCGACCACAGCGACCGGGGTGAGCTGCCAGAAGTCCATGAGCGACCCCACGGCGCCATCGATGTCCGTCCTGCGGATGGGTGCGGCGCCCTGATTCTGCAGCTGGACGAGGCGCCGCATGTGCCGAATGCCGAAGTCGCCCACCCGGAGCGCCCGGGCCAGGGCGACGATGACCTGGTCGGACGGCTGGCGATCCCGTCCTTGCTCGAGCCGCAGGTAGTAGTCCGTGCTCACCCCCGCCAGGTCGGCGACCTCCTGGCGTCGGAGACCGCCGACGCGTCGGCCGCCGTAACGGAAGAGTCCGACGTCCTCCGGCTGGAGCATGCCGCGGCGTGCGCGCAGGTAGTCGCCGAGCAGCGAGCTCGTCCGCCTCGGACCGCGGGCGCCCTGCATGGTTGCCATCTCATCCTCCGATCTCCATCGCGGCTGAGGCTGACACGCAGCACGGAGCGTGCGGGAGGTGCCTCCGCACGCCCAGCAGCTCGTCAGTCGGTCAGGAACGCKATCGTCTCTGCGGCGGCCTCGTCGGCGTACTGGAAGATCGATCCGTGTGAGGCGTTCGGAAAGATCCGGATACGCGCGTTCGGGATGAGGCCAGCCATCGTGTGGCTCGCCTTGGTGGGGATCATGATGTCGTCGTCGCCCTGCAGGATGAGGGTCGGCTGCGTGATGCTGCGGAGGCGCTGGACAGCAGCCCAGTCCTGCATGCCCCAGTCGAGCACCGCGCTGTACTGGGCGTTCTTCGCCTCGAGCGACGGCTGCTCGTCGCGGCCGTCCTGCCAGCCGTAGATCCGACCGAGCGAGGCCCGGCCGGCTGCCTGGCTCGTCTCGGTCGGCGCGTAGAAGACGTAGAGCACACCTGCGGGACCGGTCTCGTCGACCACGACCGCGTTGACGACGTCCTCGGACCAGCGCTCCATGCCGGGGGCTCCCTTGGGTCCTGTACCGGCGAGGATCAGCCGGTTCACGAGTGCCGGGCGGGACAGCGCGATCTCCTGCGCTACGAAGCCGCCGAGGGAGTATCCGAACAGGTCGATGCCGGTCAGGCCGAGAGCATCGATGAACGCGACCGCGTCTTCCGCCATCGCGCCGACCGTGTTCGGCGTCGTGCCGTCGGTGCCGCCGATGCCAGCGTTGTCGAAGAGGATCACGTCGCGTTCCGCGGCGATGGCGTCGATCAGCTGCGGGTCCCAGTTGTCGATGTTCCCGCGGAAGTGCTGCAGGAACACGACCGGTGTGCCGGTGGTGGTGCCCAGGCGCTTGAAGGCGTATGTGACGCCGTTCGTGGCTGCGATGTGCTGCAGCGGGGTCGTGACGACGCTCGTGGTCGTGCCGGTAGTCATGGTGGATTCCTTCGGTGGTTGGGGACTCAACTCGGGTTCGGCGCCAGGACGGTGTCGAAGGTGATGGAAAGGAAGGCGTCGACGGCCTCGCGTGAGCCCCCCGCCTGACGGGCCGAGCTAGGCGATGCTCGGGTAGAGCGCCTCGAGCGGCCCGGACAACGCTCCGCGGACCCGGTGCGATGTCTCGTCGGCGAGGACCTCGTGGGCCCCCGATTCGAGACCGTCGTAGATCGCTGCGACGACATCGGCCGGGTCGCCCTTCGGCGCGGTGACGTCCACGGTCATCGGGGTGTCGGTGTACCCGAGGTGGGCGCCGACGACCTGCGTGCCCTGACCGTGCAGCTCGAGGCGCAGGCTGTTGGTGAGGGACCAGAAGGCGGCCTTCGAGGCCGAGTAGGTCCCGCCGGTGGCCAGCCAGCTCAGGGCCGAGTGCACGTCGATGATCGCGCCGCCGCCGTTCGCGGCGAGCGTCGGGGCGAGGGCCTGCACGAGCGCGACCTGGCCGAAGACGTTCGTCTCGAACAGCGCACGCAGGTCTTGCAGGCTCGACGTCAGGACCGGGCCGGGGCCCGAGATCCCGGCATTGTTGATCAGGACGGTGGTGTCGTCGGCGGCCTTGGCGGCTGCCTCGATCGAGCCCTCGTCGGTGATGTCGAGCGCCAGCGGAACGACTCGGGAATCGGTCCAGGTCTGCGGGTTCCGGGCGCTCGCGTAGACCTTCGCGGCTCCCCGGGCGAGGGCTTGGTCGACGAACTCGCGGCCGAGGCCGCCGTTCGCTCCGGTGACGAGGACGACGGCGTCGTGCAGGGTGGTCATGGGGTGTTCCCTTCGAGAACCGGGTGGTGCGAAACCTGGGTGACATTGCCGACGATCGCCGCCGGGTGACGGACGAGCACGGCGGCGGCGTACCCGATCGCGAGGATGACGGGGACGCCGACCACGAGCGCGGACTCCAGGCCGGCCTGCCGGGTCAGCTCGCCGAGGCCGAGGGCCGTGCCGGCCTGCAGCACATAGCCGACGACGTAGGCCGCGGACAGGACCATGGCGCGATGGTCTGGCGGAGCGCTCTGCGTGACCGCACCGAGACCGCCGGAGAACAGGAGGGCGTAGCCGGCGCCGCCGACCACGGACGAGAGCACGAACAGCGCCACCGAGTGCTGCGATCCGGCCACGATCAACGCGCCCAGTCCGACGGTCGCCAGGATCGGTCCCGACAGGAGTGCCGTGCGTGCCGGAAGGCGGCGCGCGGCGATGGCCACGGTCCCGATGGCGACCGCCGACAGCGCGATCATCGCGCCGTCCACGAAGGTGTTGCCCGAACCGAGCAGGTCCCGTGCAATGTGGGCGCCGAGCGCCAGGTAGATCGCACCCATGGAGTAGGCGGCGCCGATGCCGAGCGCACCGGCCACGAACCGCGTCCGTGCGGAGGCGGGAACCATCGGCCGCCGAGGCGTCCACGGTGGCTGCGCAGCGTCGCGCTGGTGGCGCGGCAGGAACCAGGACAGTGCGAACGCTGTCGCGGTGGCCACGGCCAGAACCCAGAAGCTGAGGTGGAGGGCGTCGGGTGCGTACTGCACCAGGGCGCCGCCGACGAGGGTGGCGATGACGAGGCCGCCGGCGGTCGCTGCCGTCGTCGCCGAGCCTGCGCGCTCCGGGCGCCGGGCGTTCTCGACCATCGCGGCGGTGGCCGGGCTCAGCGCGAAGCCGACGCCGACACCCATCAGCGCGCGCCCGACGAATGCCCAGCTGACGTCCTGGGCGAGCCCGAACGCGACAGATCCGGCCGCCAGTGCGGCCAGGCCGACCAGGATCGTCGCGCGCCGCCCGATCGAGTCGGAGAGGTTCCCGAAGATCACGAGCGTCGGGACGAGAGCCAACGGATAGACAGCGAACAGGGCCGAGGTCGTCGCCGTCGACAGTGCCCACGCGTCGGCGTACTGCGGGTAGACCATCGTCGGTGCGGCGCTGGCCCACAGGGCGATGCCGGCGACGGCGGCCCCTGCGGCGAACGAACCGCGACGGGTGAGCTGGGGCACGGGACCGCCTTCCGAGGCTGTGTAGGAATCACCAAGTTAGCATGCTCGCTTGGGACTTCAAACCCAGAACGGGTAGACTCGCCTCATGCCTGTGCCTCTGATGTCTCGATGCTCGATCGCGAACAGCCTCGACGTGCTGGGGCAGAAGTGGTCGCTGCTGATCGTCCGCGAGGCAATGTGGGGCCGTACCCGCTTCTCGCAGTTCCGCGAACAGCTCGGAGTCGCACCGGACGTGCTGGCCGACCGGCTCGCGCGACTGGTCGAGGCCGGCGTGCTGACGCGCAGCACCTACCGGGACGACGGTGCTCGCGAACGCGAGGAGTACCTGCTCACCCCTGCCGGTCACGCGCTGCGCCCTGTTCTGGCCGCGTTCACGCAGTGGGGCGACGAGTACCGCCGGACGGAGTTCGGTCCGGCGGCGACCCATGTCGAGGGTGCGACCGGGGAGCCGGTCCGGCTCGCCTTCGTGACGGCGTCTGGTCGGGTCGTCCCGACCCACGACGTCACGACCCTGCCCGGCCCGGGCGCCGCACGAGACAGCGTCTCCATCAATTCGCCCACTGGCTCACCTTGGCCGGCCCGGACGGCAACCAGTTCGACCTGATCGAGAGCACCAGGCGTCGAACGAGCAATGTGTTGGCCAGGGCTATGCCCTGGGCAGGGCAACCCCCAAGTTCAGAGTCGCTTATACGCATCGCGGAGGCCGTCGCCGGCCTCGATGGGGTGCAGCGGCGCCTCGGCGACAGTCACCGACGCACCGATGTGGATGTCCGTCCTGGTGGCTCCGTTCGGCATCGGGTGGGCCGAGAGGTCCGCTTCGATCCGGTGGTCCGAGCGATCGGTGGGACCTGAGCGGCTCAGTCGGAGAGTGGTTCGGCGCGGAGGCGTTCCGCGACCATCTCGGCCACCGCGCGCATACCGGCGAGGTTCGGGTGGTACGCGGCGCCGCCGCGCAACGTCGGGTGGAACCGACGCGTCCACGGGTCCGCCGACCATGCATGGTGCTCGGCCGATGCGGTGGACACGTCGACGAACTCCGTACCCGTCGCCTGTGCCGCGCTCCGCATCACATCGGTGAGGCGCTGAGCGATGCCTCGGCCCCACTCCGCGACCGGTGCGGGCAGTACGCCCGTGTCCGTATCGCGGGGCGGTAGGAGGGTGAGGTAGCCGACCATCAGGATCCTGGCGTCCGGCGCGGTCGTGCGGAGGTCTGCGAGCAGCCCGACGAGCTCCGTCGTCAGGTCGGCGAAGCGTCGGTCGGTCTCGGTCCGGCTCGTGAACGCCCGGATGCGAGACGGCGTCCGGAGGAGCTCGGCGAGCGGGGAGGGGAGGCTCGAGAGCGTCAGCGCGGGGAGATATCCGACGTCGTTGCCGCCGCCGGTGATCGTGACCAACGCGGTGTCCGGGGTGACCGCTGCTTGCTGAGCGGGCCGGTCGGCAGGCCCGCCGTGGCGCAGCTGCGCGACCGTCGCTCCGGAGAACGTGACGTCGGTGAGGTCCATCCCGAGATGCCCGGCGACGAGGTGCGCATAGTTGCTCGCTGAGCGGCCCGCGGCGAGAGGGCTGCCCTTCACCCGCGGCCGCAGCCCCGGTCCGGCGCCGTAGGAGCTGCCGAGTGCGACGAAGCGTCGTCCTTCGAGGCTCATCGGCCGATCACGACCAGCAGTACGTAGGCCATGGACGCGGAGAGCAGCCCGATGGCCACGAGTGCAGCGACCCGGACCCCTCGACGTCCCGCTCGCGCCCTCATCGCGTCACCTGCGCGAGGAACGCGAGCGTGGCAGTGAGAGCGGAGCGCGCCTGCGGTGTGCTGAAGTCGAACTGGTACTCGTGGCCCAGACCGGTCCCCTCCGGCCAGAACAGCGTCGTGGTGGGCACAGCCCTCCCACGCAGCGCTGCGGCGAGCTCGGCTGCCTGCGTGCGGAACGGGTCTGCGTCGCCCACCGACACGAATGTCGGCGGAAAGGCGGAGGTCGCCTCCGTCGCGGAGGAGAGCTCGGCCGCTCGCGGGTCCTGCAGCCAGTCCCGATGACCGGTGTAGGCCCAGAGGTAGGTGCGGAGACCGGGGAAACCGGTCTGGCCCACGGTCTGCATGTCGTACAGCCCGCAGAACAGCACGACTCCGCGCAGCCGCTCGTGAGCAGCGGGAACGGCGATGCCGATGGCGCTCGCAAGCGCGGGGTCGGATTCCGCGGCGGCGGTCTCGCTCGCGATCTGCGCGCCAGCGGAATCGCCGCCGATCGTGAGCGCCAGCGGATTCCCGCCGAGGCCATCGGCGTGCGCGCGCAGGTAGTCGAGGGCCGCGGCCGCTTGCCGCACCTGCACCGGGTGCTTCGCGGTCGGCGCGAGCGTGTAATCGAGGTTCCCGACGACGAAGCCGGATGACGCGAGGAGGATCGCGTAGTCGGCGACGGTCGCCGACGAGCTCGACACGAACCCGCCGCCGTGCACCCAGAGGATCATCGGATGGCGGTCAGCGGAGCGGCTCGCAGGTTCGTAGAGATCGACGTGCGCCCCGGAGGCACCGAGGGCGACGCGGCGCATCGGCGCCACGGCTCCCCGGTCGGCGGCGAAACCGGCGGGCGGTGTGACGAGCGGTTTCGCCTCGAACACCGATTTGATGATCAGCGCCCCTGGCTGCAGCGAGACCTGGTAGACGCCTGCACCGGTCAGCGCTCCGAGGGCGATCGCCAAGAGAACGACGAATGCGCGACGGCGGGCTCGCGAGCTCCTGTGAGGCTCGCGGTCGAAGGCGGACCCGTAGTCCTCGCCGGGGAGCGCGGCGTCGTCATCGTTCATCTGCGATCTCCTTACCCAGTGGCCGAACGGGCTCCAACGGAGATATCCGCGGACGTCGATTCCGTCGTCCATCGCGGGACGGAGCGAAAGCAGCGCGGTTCGGGTGACAGCGATGCGACGCTCGTCGTCGGCGACCGCGACGCCGCTCTCCGTCGGGCAGCACGCGCTACGCGTCGGACGGCTCCACCGAGCGCGTCCGGCAGGAATTGCCAACCTGTCGATGTCGGATCGGCGCGCTCCGGTGCCATCGGCCGGCCGCCAACACCGAGTTGTCGCTCATCGAACATCTCTGCCTCCGGCCGTCACGCGTGCGCACGGAGCCATTCGACTCGGTGCGCGAGCGCCGTGCGTGTCCCTAGGAGGACCTCCTTCCGCGAGGCATTCGGTGCCTGCGGAGATCCCGCCAGCCTCGCCCCTCGGTGCGCACCGGATCTGTTGACGGCGTCAACCAGTGGTGCCTCGGTTGCGCATTGGCGCAGGTCAGAGGCATTGGCGATGTGGAGGTTGGCGGGAATCGAAGCGATTCGGCCAGGCCCGACAGACGAGGGCGAACGTGTGATCTGCAGGTCCACCATCGCGGATCCGTCGATCCCGACCCCATTCGGGCCGATCCGTTGACGTGGTCAACACAACTGGCATGGCAGCGAAACTGCACACTCACCTCGCTGCCGAGGCTCCCCGGGCCGAAGCGACCGGTGTGTCGATCGGTCGTCAGCGTTGGGCGCTCCAAGCGCCTCGCACCGCACTGAGCGCGTCGCCGGCCGAGACGTTGAGCTTTGTCTGGTGGGCGAGCGATCGCACGAACATTCAATGCGGCGGCCGACCCGGCCGGCACTAGGGCCCCGGCAGATGGACGACGCCGCCACGCATCAGGCTCGAGAGAGCGGCGGTACGGACAACGCAACGGGTCGCGCCGCCCGATCACTCGCTGACCATCCGGGCTCGCCGACCTCGACGTGCCTGACTATCGTCAGTATCCGAATCGATCGGGCGTCGGGAGGCACCGGCATGTCGCACCCGAGTGCCGGCACCGGCGCCGGCGCGCAGCGCCACCAGCGGCACGCCGCCAACCGTGCGCCCCGGCCGACGCACCCTGTCCTGCTGATGAACCCGAGATCAGGCGGCGGCAAGGCGACCAAGTTCGGGCTCGAGGACCGCTGCCGCGACCTTGGCGTCGAGCCCGTCGTGCTGAGTCCGGGCGACGACCTCGAGGCGCTGGCCGAGGCCGCCGTCGCGCGGGGCAGCGACCTGCTCGGCATGGCCGGCGGCGACGGCTCGCAAGCGCTGGTCGCCGCCGTCGCAGCCCGGCACGGGATCCCGTTCGTCGTGGTGCCCGCCGGCACGCGCAACCACTTCGCCCGCGACCTCGGCGTCGGGACGGGTGTCGTCGGCTCCCTGGCGGCGTTCGTCGACGGCGTCGACGTCCGCGTCGACCTGGCCGAGGTCAACGGCCGGGTGTTCGTCAACAACGCGTCGATGGGCGCGTACGCCCAGCTGGTCCGCTCGCCGCGGTATCGGGAGTCGAAGGTCCGCACCGCTGTCGAGCTGCTCCCCGAGCTGGTCGGCCCGTCGGCTGCGCCCGTCGACCTGCGGTTCACGCTGCCCGGCGGCGGGCTGGCGACGACGGCCCAGGTGCTTCTCGTGTCGAACAACCCCTATGACCTGTCCGTTGCACCGCGCGGCGCAGGACGTCCGAGGCTCGACGATGGCCTGCTGGGCATCGCCTCGCTGCGCGTCGTGAGCGGTGCGGAGGCTCAACAGCTGGCCGCGCTGACCGCGGCCGGGCTCAGCGAGCTGTTCCCCGGATGGGACGAGTGGACGACGACGTCGCTCGAGGTCGCCTCCGACCAGCCCGTCGCCTTGGGCATCGACGGTGAGGCTCTCACCCTCGATCCCCCACTGCACTTCGTGACCCGCCAGGGTGCGCTGGTCGTGCGCGTCGCCCGCGACCGGGTCCAGAGCAAGCCGACACTGCTGTCGAGCGGGAAGCGACCCTTGCCATTCACGGCGCTGTCGCGGCTGATCTCCGGACGGGGCCTGACGTGAGCGCGCCAGTCGGCGGCAACCCGGTGCCGCCCGCGGACGGTTCGACGGCGGACGGCCGGGAGCCGGTCGAGGACTGGTTGGCCCAGCGGATTGCCGACGCCGTGCCGGGCGAGCAGCCCGAGGCGCTGCTCCGCGTCCTGCGCACGCTCGGCCGGTGGGACCGTCAGGCTTACGAGGCGGTGGCCGAGTGGTCGACGCCGCTGCTCGACGAGCCGATGCGGATCGTGGCCCAGGCGGCCAACCACTCCAAGCCCTGGATCGCCACCGCGGCGCTCCTCGCGACCTTCGGCGGGCGCAGGGGGCGGACCGCCGCACTGGCGGGTGTGGCGGCCATCGCTGCGACATCCTTCGTCGTGAACCAGCCGATGAAGCGCGCCGGGGCCCGACTCCGACCGGACCGGCACGCGCTGCGCGTGCCGGCACCGCGGTGGGTGCCGATGCCCACGTCGACGTCCTTCCCGTCCGGGCACTCCGCGTCCGCCGCCGCGTTCGCCGCTGCCGTTGGGCAGGTCCTGCCCKAGCTGCGGATCCCGTTACGCGTCGCCGCGGCCACCGTCGCGCTGTCCCGCGTCTACACCGGCGTCCACTACCCCGGCGACGTTCTGGTCGGTGCCGTGACGGGCGCGGTCGTCGGCCGTCTCGCTGCGCGCCTCGTCCTGAGGGCCACCGACTCCTGAGGGCCACCGACCGCCGAGGTCCCCGAACCACGTCACGACACGGGCGCTCGATGGACGCCGGCGCCTCCCCCGCTGCCTCTGCCCCCCGGCGTCAGGCGGCCGCCGGGACTCCGACTCGCCGCATCAACGCGCAGCGTGTTGTCCACCTGGCGAATCTGCATGCCTGTTCCAGCGTCGCCGTACCGGATGACGCGGAGGAGGTGGCGGGAGTCGGAGGCGATTCGGCCAGTTGCGGCGGAGGGTCGCGGACGTCTGATCTGCACGTCCGCGTTCGCGGATCCGTCGGGCCGACGACTGGGTCTTTCGAGTCCGGGCCGGCGTAGTGTCCGAAGCATGTCGCGCGGCAAGGGGATGCGTGATGTCGAACTTGACGACGGCGGACCGGACGACGGTGGACCGGGGGCCGGCGACGAGGCGGCGCGGGCGCGCGGGGATCCGGGACAAGGACAGCGCGAGCCGGTCCCAGCCGTCGCTGCCGACGGTGGGGTCGGACCGGCGCTGTGGGCTCGTCGTCGATGGCTGCTCCTCGCGTGCGCACTGGCACTGCTCGCGGCGGTCGTGGTCGTCGACGGCGTCCGGGCCCGGGCCAGGGATGCTCACCTCGCCGCCGTGGCAGGCCTGCTCGAGCCGATGGACTCCTCGCTGCGGGAGGTGTGGACCCAGCCGGGCGGCTGGGGGCATCCGGCGGTGCACGGCCCCGACCTGATGGTCAGCCTCTTCGGGGACCCCCGGGAGGGCTTCCGGCTMGTCGGGAACGACATCGTGACGGGCGAGCAGCGGTGGGACGTCGCGCTTCCCGAGGTCGCCAGCGAGCTGGACGTGGGATGTCGAGCTCTTGGTCCGGACGTTCAAGGGCTGATCTCGGTGTTCCACGCTCGCTCGGGACCGCGTGCGGTGAGCACGCACATCGTCTGCCGCTTGGTTGTCCCCGCCGCCCCGGGTGCCGAGCTCCCGGCGCACGGCCCCCGATCCGAGGCCCGCTTGGTGGTTCTCGACGCGCAGACCGGGGAGAGGGTCAGCGATCGGAGCCTCGAGTACGGGTTCGGCACCGTGGAGACGCTCGGCTCCGACATCCTGGTGACGACCGTGCTCTCGGACGGACGCGTGCAGGTGACACGCGAGGATCCGCTGACCGGTCGGGTGCGTTGGACCGCCCGGAGCGAGCAGCCGCTGCCCGGGGCCGGGTCGGAACAGGGGCCACGGGCACTTGAGACGAGGACTGAGCACGGCGTCATCGTGGTGAGCGGTCTCATGGCGTTGGCCCTGTCCGAGGACGGGGAGGTCCTGGGTGAGTGGCCGGAGGAGGGCGGCCAGCGGCCGGTGGAGCTCACCGTGCTCGCCGACGGGCGATTCGTCGTGGGCTCCCCGAGCGTTCAGGGCCCGTACGGCACCGTCTCTGCCTCCGATGCCGGGAATGGTTTCCCGATCGACCGTCCTCTCCTCCGGCTCGCCGTCGACGACGGCTCGGCGAGCGACCTGCTCTTCACCACCAGCGCGACGGCCGCCGAGATCGTCGCGCTCGACGCCCGGACCGGTGAGCCCAGATGGAGCGCGGAGGCGACGCCTGAGGACTGGGAACTCCTGCTGGACGACCGCCTGATCACCACCTTCGGGGACGACCTCGTCGCGGTGGACACCCGCACCGGCAAACGCCTGTGGACAGCTCCGGACGATCTGCGGGTCCGTCGTCCCCTGCTCACCGATGGTCACGTCGTCCTCTTCGCGACGGGGTACGACGACCAGGAGCCGATCCTCACGGCGGTCGACATCACTGACGGGCGTGTGCTCTGGACGGCTGCGGGGCCACCGGGCACCGTGGCGTTCTTCGAGATCGGCCGCCGCCTCATCGCCCTGCAGCAGGAGCAGATGACCCGCCTGGGCTGATGCACGCCAACGGCGAGCCGCTTGAGCACCCGCCGGCTCTCGTCGTGGGGCGTCGCGYGCCGCGCCGGTCTGTCAGCGCCACCCTGTCTGCGCGGTTCGCGTACACGCAACAGAGCATCTTGGCCGACTCCGCGAGGGCTCGAAGAGCGGGGCCGGTGGCGGCACGGTCACTCACTGTGCTCTACCTACGAGCGCGACTCCAAGCAGACACTCGACCACTGCGCTCGCCGCCAAACAAGAACGGATATCTGGGCACGCCCGATCATCGTTCGAACCCGACGACATCCCAGACCAGGCCAGACCGATGGTAGCGAGGGGTCAGTCCCTGGGCTGTCAGCACGTCCACCATGGCCGGGGGCGAATGGACGAAGGCGCGGAAGTCGTTGCGCCTCAATCGTCGCAACGCGTTCTCACACCACAGCGCCACACGAGTCATCCCGCTGCGTGGTGGGTGGGAAAAGACCAACAGCCGCCGGGTATGGCTACCCGCGGCCGCGAGCAGCCGTTCGTAATCCGGGTAACAGCACACGACGCGGTGCAGCACGACCACGTCGGCCGGCTCGACGTCGTCTGGAGCCGTCGCGATGTCGAGGAACCGGCGGCTTACTCGTCCGGTCAATCCGGATTGCTCGAGCAGAAGCCGGGCCTCGTGTTCGTAGTTGGTCGAGAGCTCCAGGTTCGTCGCCGAGGCCGCTCCGCGGCGTAGAAGCTCGATCTGGATCTCGCCAACGCCCCCGCCTATCTCCAGGATCGTGGCGCCCTCGATGCCGCGCTCGGTGAGAAAACCGACCAGCCGCTCCTCGACACGGGTCAGGCCGCGCTCGCGGAACCGCTCTGCGATCTGGCGCGCGAACCGGTCGGTGAACGTGGCCTGATAGTCGCCTCGACCGCAGCAATCGCCCACCTTGCGAGTATCGGGCTGCCCGGTGTGACAACGCCATCGTCAGGGTGAATGGACCCGATCTCGGCACCGGAGCTGGCCGAGGTCAGAGGCGTCGACGTCCGGTCGGTCGCGGGACTTCTCGCCTGGCCAGGCCGCACGGCTCCGAGCATGGGCCGGCGACTCACGTCAAGATGCCCCCGTGTGGGTCTCCCGTAGTGCCTTGACGTGCTGCCGCGTTGGGCGTAGGCCTGTAAGGCGGCCGCTGTCCTCGCCACCCGACGGTAGATCCGGGCATCCAGCCTCTTGTCGCGGACAGTCTCCGTTGGAGGCCTCATGCGCCCACCCAGCCGTACGTGGCTCGCCTCGCTCACACCCCATCCCGGGAGGTTCTCGACGGGGCTCGTGGCCGCTGCCGTCGCGGCGGTCGCCCTGGCAGCACCGGCAACCGCCTCCCCGGTGGCGGCCGCGCCCCCGCCGAGCGCGCATCAGGTCGACGCACACCACCCCTCGCCCAGCACCCCGGCGGGCTCCCCCAACGCGGTGATCGCCTGGAACGCGCACGCCGGCGCGGCTTCGGTCGACGCGTGCTTCATCGGCGGCAACGGGCCCCAGGAAGCCCGGATGTACGCCATGATGCACATCGCCATCCACGACGCCTTGAACGCCATCGACCGC
The DNA here is from genome assembly GCF_054049315.1 of Cellulomonas sp. P5_E12. Lineage (NCBI taxonomy): Bacteria > Bacillati > Actinomycetota > Actinomycetes > Micrococcales > Cellulomonadaceae > Cellulomonas > Cellulomonas sp. P5_E12. Next base: position 112,628 of record NZ_JBFUMP010000003.1, read on the forward strand.
CACTCGCGGCCGTACGCCGCCGACCTGCACGCCGCACCAGGAACGTCCACGGACGCGGCCGTGGCGACGGCCGCTCGTGACGTGCTCGTCCCCACCCTCGGCTCCTTCTCCTTCTTCCTCCCCGCCGACTGCCTGAACGCCGGCGTCGCCAGCGTCGAAGCCGACTACGCGACCGCCCTGGCGGGCGTTCCGGATGGTGCCGCCAAGACGCAGGGCATCGCGCTCGGGCACCAAGCCGCGTCCGCGGTCCTCACCCTGAGGGCCGACGACGGCTACGACACGCCTCTGACCGACCCGAACTTCCAGGAAGGCACGGAGCCTGGCGAGTACCGCTACACCCCGGGCACGCCGTTCGCCTTCTACCCGCACCTCGGCGAGGACCTGCGCCCATTCTCTCTAAAGGACGGTGCCCAGTTCCGGCCGCGCGGTCCGCTGTCGGTGACGAGCCCGAAGTACGCAGCCGACGTCAACGAGATCCAGCACCTCGGTGGCGACGACGTGACGACCCCGAGCGACCGCACACCCGACCAGACGCAGATCGCGCTCTTCTGGGTCGAGAGCTCACCGCTCATGTGGAGCCGCATCGCCAGGACCGTCGCGACGAGCCAGGGGCTCGACCTCTGGGAGAGCGCCCGGCTGTTCGCCCTGCTCAACACGGCGCTGACCGACGGCTACATCGGCACCTTCGAGGCCAAGTACCACTACCTCTTCTGGCGCCCGGTCACCGCGATCCAGCTGGCCGACACCGACGGCAACCCCGCCACCATCGCCGACCCGACCTGGACGCCGCTGCTGCCGGTGCCGCCGATCCCCGACTACGACTCCGGGCACGCGGTCGAAGGCGGAGCCGGTGCGCAAGTCCTGAAGCGGTTCTTCCACACCGACCGCATCTCGTTCACGAACTGCAGCTACACGCTGCCCAGCGGGCAGACGTGCGCGGACCCGGCGCCGACGCTGCGTAGCTTCACCAGCTTCTCCCAGGCGGCACAAGAGAACGCCGTCTCGCGCATCTACGTCGGCTACCACTTCCGCGACGCGGTGGAAGTCGGCACCCACCACGGGGAGAAGATCGCGAACTGGACCGTGGCCCACATCCTGCAGCCCAGTCGCCGGTAGGACGACACGGCTCACCTGCGGCTTCAATGACGTCCCGCTAGCGGCCTCATCGGTTGACGGCATCAACCACTGTCGCCCGGAGTCGCGCGTTTACGCAGGTCAGGGACGCAGAAACCGTGGAGGCGGCGGGAATCGAAGGCACTTCGGCGGGTCGCGGCGGACAAGCGAGAACGCCTGATCTGCACGTCCGCGATCGCACATCCATCGACCCTGACCCGATTCGAGCGGTTCTGTTGACGTGGTCAACGTGAGGCTCCCGCAGTGAACGGGTCCACCCGGGCGCAGCGGTCAGGGCACGTGCGCCCCGCCGTTGACGTTGATGACCTCGCCCATCACGAAGCTGGACTCAGGCGGGTGCCTGCTCGACCGGCTGGCTCGTCCGGCCGAGCCAGGAGGAGTCCCCGAAGCCGTTCAGGGAACCAGGACGTCGAGAACCTGCTGGTGTCGATGCTGCCGTGGGCGCGCGGCGGCGCCGAGGTGCCACCGGCAGACGATTGACTCGCACGCCGCGTGACGTTTCACTGCAGGAACGCGCTGCCCGACGACGGGGGAAGGTCATGACCGAGAGCCCGGGTGTCGTCAACAGTGCCGCCGACGAAGGAGCGGGGGCGGCACTCTCCGACTCCGGAAGCGGCTCGCCTCTGCGCGTCGCGGTCGTCGGCCCCGGCGGGTGGGGTCGACAGCACATCCGGGTGTTCACCGAGCGGTCCGACACGACCGTCGTCGCGATCGTCGGGAGGACCGACGAGCGCGTACGACGGCAGGCAGCAGAGGCGGGCACCACGGGCTACACCGACATCGCTGCGATGCTGGACGCCGCCCAGCCGGACCTCGTCACTGTCGCGCTGCCGAACGAGCACCACTTCGCCCCGACGCTCCAGCTGATCCGCAGCGGCGTTCCGCTCCTCGTCGAGAAGCCTTTCGTGTTCGATCTTGCCGAGGCGGACCAGCTCCTTCGCGAGGCGGCCGAGCGGGACCTGTTCCTGGCGATCAACTTCAACCACCGCTACGCCGAGCCGATGCTCCGCGCACGGGCCGCGATCACGGCCGGCACCCTCGGCGAGATCGTGTTCACGAGCTGGCGTTTCGGAGGCGAGGCGAACATCGGCACGCACCCGCACGCCCAGCTGATCGAGACGCAGTGCCACGCGTTCGACACGATCGAGCACCTGTGCGGACCGATCGTGTCCGTGATGGCCCAGATGGCGCGGCCCCACGACGGCCCATACACGACCGTCGCCATCGCGCTCGAGCTCGCGAACGGCGGCGTCGGCAGCCTCGTCGGCACCTACGACTCGTCGTACGCCTACCCCCTGACCCACCAGCTGGAGATCAACGGGCGCGCCGGACGCCTGCTGGTGGAGGACACGGTGCGCCGGCTGACGGTCTCGACCGTCGGCGACGAGACCAGCCAGGTGTGGCAGGCCGGGTACTTCAACGACGAAGCCCGGCAGTTCCAGCGCACCTTCGACCGACATGTCGACGCACTGCTGCCCGCCCTCCGGTCTGGAGGCCAACCACCGATCCACGCTCGTGCGGGCCGCCGCGCGCTCGCACTGGCCCTGGGCTGCATCGAGTCCTTCGAGACGGGCCGACGAGTGCCGGTCTGAGCGTGCTCCGGACGCGGCACGCGCCAGAGTGGTGCGGACCGTCCGGCGGCGTGCCCCCTTCGGTCCGCCCGGCTATCGCCAGCGGACGCCGACGATCGTGGCGAGGTCGCGGCCAGCCGGACCTCCGTCGCCCGCAGCGCCGGATGCTCCAGCCAGTACCGCCGAGCGTCGTCGTGCTCCTCGGCGCAGGTCAAGCCCGAGAGTGCGAACGCCTCCCCCAGGCGGTGGACCGAGGGGTCGATACTGTCGCCGAAGAACGGGGTGCGCCCACTTGGTTGAATGGGACCTAGCACGGGGCCGATCGCGCACCGCCATGTGGCGCACAACCTGGACAACCCGCAGCGGGTGGCTGGCAGCTGGGCTTCCAGCACGCTCGCCGACGAAGGGAGCGGACCCGTGTCCGCAGCGTCTTCCGCACAGCAGTCGGCACTCCCCCCGGGGACTCAGGGGACGGCCGTGTTGGTCCACGGCGGATGGGGCAACCCGTCCGACTGGCTCTGGGTCCGGCAACCCCTCGAGGCGGGGGGCATCCACGTTCTGGCACCGGACCTGCCGTCCCATCGGTCAGCGACCGCCGGGCTCATGGACGACAGCGAAGCCGTTCGCGAGGCGATCCGTGCCAGCGAGACTCCCGTCGTCGTCGTCGGTTGGTCCTACGGCGGTGCCGTCATCACAGCCGCCGCCGACGCTGAGCCCGACGTCGCCGGCCTGGTCTACGTCAGTTCGGTCCCTCGCGATGAGGGCTTCGTCCAAGACGACGACTGGTTGGACGGCAACGAGCACCTCATCTGGTTTCCCGACGGCACGTACGCGCTCGACAACCGATGGTGGCTGGACGACGAGGCCGGCGCGACCTTCCCACCCGAAGTACGCGCCGTATTGCGTGACCATCCCCGGCGCCCCATCGCGCCGAGCGCCATGGCGAACCGACAGGTGGGCGCCGCCTGGCACGCGATCCCGGCGGTCGTGCTGATGGGACGCACCGACTACTTCCTGACCGAGTCAGACCTGACCTGGATGGCCACACAACCCTCCCTCGATCTGCGGATGCTCGACTGCGACCACTTCGTGCCGTTCCGTCAGCCGCAGGCCGTCGCCGACGCAGTGCTCGAGCTGCTCGCACGTCCCCCGGGGCTCTCCGCGGCGCCACGTTCAGATGATCGGGTTCAGCCCTAAGTCGCAGCCCAGACACTTGGCTCCGCTCAGGGGGCCGATCCGTGCGGCGACCGCGGCGAGGTATCCGCCGAGAGACAGTGGTCCCACAACGGCTGGCAGCGAAGCCCGCTGAGAACCTTGGGCCGCCCTTCCGGCCGCCCCAAGAACAAGGTGGCCGTCGTCCCGTCCCTCGGCCAGGCGCGCCCCCGCAGGTAGTCACGCACGTCGACGAGCTCGGGTCCGACGCGCCTCGCATCGACGATGCTGTCGGCTCTCGGTCGCACCAGTGGCGCGCTCGCCGCCAGCGGCCAGTAGGGAATCGAAGGCGTTTCGGCGGGTACCGGCGGACGATGGCGAACGTCTGATCTGCATGTTCATGATCGCGGTTTCGTCGGCCCCTACCCGATTCCAGCCGATCCGTTGACATGGTCAACGACACACGACCTCGGTTCACGGCCGGTGAGCAGTGTGCGGGCTCGGCGCACGAGGCCGAAGACCAGGCCGATGGTGCTGCCACCCTCGCGTGCCGGCGAGTACCGTCGTGATCCCGGAGGTTACCCCCAGTTGGGCGTGTGGTGACCGGAGCAGAGAGCACCGTCGAGCCGCGCACTCTCCCATGCTCGCGAACGCCGCTCCGAAGGGACCGTCCTCATGATCACCGCACGCATCCGCACACTTTGCATAGCCACCGTCGCGCTCGCGACCGTCGGCGTCGTCGCCGCTCCGGCGCACGCCGCAGACGAGCTCTTCTTCCCCGCCGGCATGGCGTGCTCGTTCCCTCTTGCGACCATCAGCACCGGCGCGTCTGTCAAGATCCACGACAACCCGACGTTCATGACCACTGGCCTGGGCGGGAACCTCACCCTTACCAACGTCAGCACGGGCAGTTCGATCACCCTGCCGTCCAAGGGGGTCGCCGACAGGTACACCGCGCTCCCGGGCGGGGCCACCCGGGTCGAGTCGATGGGCAGCCACGTCATCATCCTGTTCCCGACGGACGTGCCGGCCGGACCGACCACCACCTTGTACACCGGCCGGGTCGTCTACGCAGTCGACGCACAGGGGAACTGGACCCTGGTCTCGACCTCCGGAAGGGCGCGCGACCTCTGCGCCGAGCTCGGCTGAGCGGCCGGAGTACCTGCCTCCGTCCGCGGGAGCGGACGAGTGTCGTGATCGCCGCGGTCATCTCGTCGGCCGGCACGGCCGCCCTGCTCATGTGCATCCAGTCGCTCTAGCTCGTCGGCGGAGGCTTCGGTGGCCCTCGACGACGTCTGCTGTCCAACGACTCGTGGACAGGTCCTGCAAGTGCTGCTCCGCCGTTTCGGGCATCTCGCGCCGGTCGACGGGCGTGGCTCGGTCTGTTCCTGCTCTAAGCCGGAATGTGCGTCGCCAGCGAGGTCACCCGGTGGGACCGCAATGACAGGTCTGCATCCTGTACGGCATCGTGCTGGCACTGGCCGGGATGCGCCAGTACCGAGTCCGTCTGGAGGCTGACGGCCAGGGCGTGAAGGTGGTCAACTTCTTCGGGTCGCACACCTTCGTCTGGGTCGAGGTCAGGCACGCTCCTTCAACGAGGGCGCACGGGGACGTCAGATCGCAGGTCGCCGACACAGTCAGGAGACGGGAATCGAAAGCGCTGCGACGAGCCTCGGCGGACGACGGTGAACCTCTGATCTGCACCTCCGCGATCGCGGATCCGTCCGCCCCGACCCGATTCGAGCCGATCCGTTGACGTGGTCAACAGGACCGCTCCCCCACACAGCTGCGCACCGGCCCGCTAGGGGCTGTGTACTGTCACGAACGTGTCGGACCTCGAGCCCGGGCTCTACGAGCTTCTTGTCACGCGAGAGTTGCGAGACAAGCTCGGCAGCCTTCCCAACACGCTGGTTCCGCGCGACCACATCCTGAGCAGCGCCGACGCCGCCGATCGCATCGCTTGGCATGTCAGCCAACAAGTCGAGCGCGCTCTGCTCGACGTCAGCGAAGCGCAGCGAGTCGAAGTCGCACTCCGCGTCGCACAAGCGATGCTGCATCGACTCGGCGACTTTGCTGCCGCCGATGAGAGCGCGCAACTCGCGGAGCCTGCGTCGGTGCTGCACGCGATCTTGCGTCGCCGGCCCGACGGCAAGCCCGAGGAGATTTCGGCTCCGGCAATACCGCTGCTGGATACAACACTTCTGACCAACGCACCTGGCGAACCAACGCTCTGGAGTCAGTTGGGCTCCGAGATCGCCTCGGCGTCGTCCATTGACCTCGTCATGGCATTCATCCGGCGCAGCGGCATCACGCCGCTCCTCGATCGATTGCGAAAGCACTGCGCATCGGGCCGGTCGCTGAGGGTTCTGACAACGACCTACACAAACTCGACTGAGCGTGAGGCGCTCGAGCAGCTCGTGGAGCTCGGGGCCGAGGTGCGAGTGTCCTACGACCTCAGCTCGACCCGGCTGCACGCCAAAGCCTGGGTCTTCCATCGACAGACGTTCTCGACCGCCTACGTCGGCTCGTCGAACCTGACTCGCTCCGCCGCGGTTACAGGCTTGGAATGGAACGTTCGGCTGTCTGCCGCCCGCAATCCGGACGCCGTCGCCAAGTTCGGTGCGGTCTTCGAGAGTTACTGGTCGGGCGGCGACTTCGTGCCGTACAACGCCGAGCAGTTCGAAGTCGAGCAACAGCGTGCAGGGCGGACAGACGCCGGACCCAACATTATGCTGAGTCCAATTGAGGTCACGCCCCACCCCTACCAGTCGCGCCTCATCGAACTGTTGGAGGTCTCACGCCGGCAAGGGCATCACCACAACCTCCTCGTCTCTGCGACGGGGACCGGGAAGACGGTGATGGCGGCGCTCGACTACGCCACGTTGCGCGACCGGCTCGACAGCTCCCGGCTGCTCTTCGTCGCGCACCGCGAAGAGATCCTCGACCAGAGCCTTGCCACCTTCCGTCACACGCTCCGCGAAACTCAGTTTGGTGAGAAGTGGGTCGGTAAGTCACGGCCCCGTGACTTCCAGCACGTCTTTGCGTCGATCCAGAGCCTCAACGCGAACGGCCTGGCGTCTCTCGACCCGTCGCACTTCGACGTCGTGATCGTCGATGAGTTTCATCACGCCGCCGCTGCTTCATACGCTCGTGTGCTCGGCGGTCTGCGTCCCAAGGAGTTGCTCGGCCTGACAGCAACGCCAGAGCGCAGTGATGGTCTCCCAATCTTGCACTGGTTCGACGACCGCATCGCGGCCGAGCTGCGACTCTGGGACGCCATCGACCAACAACACCTCGCACCGTTCGTGTACTACGGCGTTCATGATGGACTGGACCTGCGCGAGATTCCCTGGCGACGTGGGCAGGGATACGACATCGATGGACTTACGAATCTCTACACCAGCTCTGACGCCTGGGCTCGTATGGTCGTCAAGCAAGTCGCCGACCATGCGGACATCGGTTCGATGCGGGGGCTTGGATTCTGCGTGAGTATCAAGCACGCCCAGTTCATGGCCCACCATTTCAACGCGAACGGAATCCCAGCGGTCGCGGTCTGGGGCGACAGCCCGTGGGACGAACGCGACGCTGCGCTCCGAGATCTCGCGGCCGGACGAGTTCGGATTCTCTTCTCGGTCGACCTCTTCAATGAAGGCGTCGACGTGCCCAACATCGACACGATCCTCATGCTTCGGCCAACGGAGAGCCCGACACTGTTCCTCCAGCAACTTGGACGAGGCCTCCGAAAGACCGGCACCAAGGGCGCATGCACGGTGCTCGACTTCGTCGGCACACACCGCACCGAGTTTCGCTTTGACCGTCGTTACCGGGCACTCCTAGGTGGTTCTCGACGGGACGTCGAGCGTGCCGTCGCGGACGGGTTCCCCTTCCTGCCCGCCGGATGCTCCATGCAGCTCGACCGTCGGTCTTCCGAGATCGTCTTGCGCAGCCTGCGAGAGGCGTTGCCGTCTCGGTGGCCGGCGAAGGTTGACGAGCTCCGGTCGTTGCGTCGAGGTGGCGACGACCTCACACTCGCGCGGTTCCTTGACGAGTCCGGGCTCGACCTGACGGACGTCTACGAGGGCAACCACTCGTGGTCGGATCTCCTCTCGGCGGCCGGAGCTCCATGCCTCCCCGAGGGGCCCCACGAACGATCTCTTCGACGAGCTGTGGGGCGCCTCCTTCACGTCGACGATCGCATCCGAACGTCGGGCTACGGACGATTGGCGGCCCGAGGGCAAGCCCCGCAGGTCGCAAACCTCGTCGAAGCCGATCGGCGGCTGCTCCACATGATGATCGCGGGACTATCGGATCAGGTGGTATCCAAAACTTCGTCACTGCAGGACGCCGTGGACCTCGTTTGGGAGCACCCGCAGGTCCTGGCGGAGATCTCGGAAATGTCGGCGATCCTCGGCGCCCGGATCGATCATGTCCACACGCCGCTCGCGAGCCACCCGGACGCACCCCTCCAGATTCACGCTCGCTACTCCCGGATCGAGATCCTGACCGCGCTCAGCCTTGTCGATCGCGCAAAGGCGTTCGCCTGGCAAAGCGGCGTGTTGGACGCCGGGACGGCAAATGCCGACCTCCTCGCGTTCACCCTCGACAAAAGCAGCGGCGGCTTCTCGCCGACCACGAGGTACCGGGATTACGCGATCAGCCGTTCGCTCATTCACTGGGAGAGTCAGTCCACGACCCGGGCCGACGGACCCACGGGCCGGCGCTACCGCGGCCACGAGCGCGATGGCAGATCCATCCTGCTGTTTGCTCGGCTGCGGTCTGACGACCGCGCCTTCTGGTTCTTGGGCCCGGCCACCTACCGAGGCCACGTTGGCGAGCGGCCGATGGCGATCACATGGGAGCTACACACACCGCTTCCCGGTGATCTCTATCAAGCTTTCGGTGCCGCAGTTGCCTAGTCGGAACTAGCCGGCCGCCCGCTAACTCTGCCCCCGAACCTCAACCGCTCGGTCCTGGGGCGACGGCACGGATCGCGCGTTGCTGCGCGCCCCGCCGACCGTCGTCAAGGCCCACCGGCGGCTACGGTCATGTGTAGGCCGTTCGCCGAGGAGCGGCGTCACATCGGGCGGACCGAGCCACCCGCCGGCAACGGAGTGCGCAACGATGAACCCAGAACCTTCCTACGACAGCGATGTCGCCGCCGCATTGGCGTCGCGGCCACACCACGCAATGGCGATCGCGCAGGATGTCGCCCTGATCTTCGACCACATGTTCGGTGACGGGCGTTCCGTGATCGATCCGGATGTGGCGATCTGGACCGGAGACGCGGCGGAGGACTTGCGGCGGCGGATTGAGGACAACCCGATTCTGGGCGCTGGCTCCAGTCAGTGGGACAAGCTGGAGCAACAGCTCGCCGGAGCCTCGCGAAATGTGGTTCTTCTGGCTGCGGAACTCGTCCTTCTACGCGAGCAGCCGGTGTTCAACGCGGCACCGGCCACCCGTCGCGAGCATCTCGCACGCACGCTGAAGATGTCCGAACCCGTCGCGGCGATCCCCGATTGGATGAACGCCTGTCTCGACCGGCCCACCGGGCAGGCGGGGTTCAAGGGTGGGCAGGGCTACAACGGTCGCCTGTGGCAGCACCTGATCTGGGCGGCCACGTTCGTCCGGGAGTGGTGCGGCCTCTCCGGGGTTGAGCGCGACCTCGCCAAGGGTGACCCCTGGCGTATGCAGCGGATCATGCTCGACTCCGGGGACGGCAACCCCGATATCCGCAACGCACTGCAGTTCCTCGCATTCCCCGACACGTTCGAGCCGATCTCGTCGGCGAACATGAAGGCGCAGATGCGGTCCGGGTTGGCAGTCGGATCGGTGAACCGAGCGGGACCGACGCCCAGTCGCTGGACCGCGACCTCCTCGCGATCCGCGCCTCGCTCTCAACGCAGATCGCGGAACCCTTCAACTTCTGGTCGCCGATCGTGCGCGACATGTGGGACACCGCTCCGTCGCCGGCGCCCGGTCCCGCCCTCGAGGAACCGCGGCCCCGCCACTACTGGCTCTACTCCCCCGGCGCACAGGCCTCCGAATGGGACGAGTTCTCGACCGTCGGGATCATGGCCATCGGCTGGCAGGAGATCGGCGACCTCGGCGGATACGCGAGCCGCGAGGCAATCCGCACCGACCTCGCCGCCGCGTCCGGATCGGCGTCCTCGATGAGGAACGACGTGCTGTGCCTGTGGCAGTTCCAGAACGAGATCGCGATCGGCGACATCGTCTACGCCAAGCGCGGCCGGCGAGAGCTCGTCGGTCGCGGTGAGGTCGTCTCCGCCGCGAGGTTCGAGCCCGAGCGCGGCGAGTACCGCCACGTCCGCTCGGTGAAGTGGACCAACGTCGGCGCGTGGGAGCACCCTGGCTCCGCGGTGATGAAGACGCTGACCGACATCACGTCTTACCGCGACTACGTTGGCAAGCTCGAAGCGCTCTTCACGGACGGCGACGTAGACACCATCGCAGAGGAGCTCGTCCGACCGGCGCCCGCCTACGACCGAGCCGCCTTCCTCAGCGAGGTCTACCTCACCGAGAACGCCTACGACCGACTGCGCGCCCTGCTTCTCCGCAAGAAGAACGTGATCCTCGCAGGCCCTCCCGGCGTCGGGAAGACATACGCCGCGCGGCGCCTCGCCTACTCGATCATGGGGGCGAAGGACCGCACCCGAGTCGAGATGGTCCAGTTCCATCAGAGCTACTCGTACGAGGACTTCATGATGGGTTACCGGCCGACCGAGTCCGGCGGCTTCATCCTCACCGAGGGCCCGTTCTACCGGTTCTGCGAGGAGGCCCGCAAGGACGACGCGAACCGGCCCTATTTCTTCGTCGTCGACGAGATCAACCGGGGCAACATCTCGAAGATCTTCGGCGAGCTGCTGATGCTGATCGAGGCGGACAAGCGCGGCCAGGAGATTCGGCTCCTCTACAAGAACGAGACCTTCTTCGTCGGCATGATGAACACCGCCGACCGCAGTCTCGCCGTGATGGACTACGCGCTCCGGCGCCGCTTCGGGTTCTTCGAGATGACCCCCGGGTTCGACTCGACAGGCTTCACCGCCTGGCAGCAGTCCGCCGAGAGCCTGGCCCTCAACGCGCTCGTCGACGTCGTCGTCGACCTGAACCGGGCGATCGCAGGCGACGACGCACTCGGACCCGGCTTCGCGATCGGCCACAGCTACCTCTGCCCGCCCGAGGACGACGACGCCGACGACGCCTGGCTCTATTCCGTCGTCGAGGACGAGCTCGTCCCCCTCCTCGACGAGTACTGGTTCGACGAACCGGAGATTGCCAAGCAGTGGGCCGGCAAGCTGCGCGGCGCCGTCAAGTGATCGACCGCAGCATCGTCATCCGCAACGTGTACGTGATGCTCGCGTACGCGTTCCGGGCGATGCGCGGCACCGGCACGCAGAGGATCGTCGCCGAGGAGTTCGACCACCTGCACGATCTGCTCGCTGAGATACTCGCCCGCGGCGTGGGCACGCAAGTCAAACGCGGCCTGCACCACGACTACCTCGCACAGAGCGAGGAGCTCGCCACGGTCCGCGGGCGCATCGACGTCACCCGCACGGTGAGCGCCCGGACGATGACGCGCGGCCGACTCGTGTGCGACTTTGACGAGTACGAGATCGACACGCCTCACAACCGAGCCTTGAAGTCGGTCATCGTGCTCCTCATCCGGCACGGCGAGGTCTCCGCGCCGCGCAAGGACGCACTTCGTCGAGTGCTGCCCTACCTCGACGCGGTCACGCTGATCGCTCCGAGATCGATCAGGTGGGATGCACTGACCTACCACCGCTCGAACGCGTCCTATCGACTCCTACTCGGTGTCTGCGAACTCGTCGTCCGCGGGCTTCTGCCCACCGAGACGGCGGGCACCACCCGTCTCTCGTCCTGGATCTCTGACGACAGCATGAGCTCGCTGTACGAGCGGTTCCTGCGTGAGTACTACGCAGTCCACCACCCCGAGCTTTCGCCGGGCGCACGGACCGTCCCCTGGGACATCGACCAACCAACCCAATTCAGCGGGCAGCTCCCCGAGATGCGTACCGACGTCACACTGCGCCGCGGCGGCCGCACGCTCATCATCGACGCGAAGTACTACGGGCAGACGATGCAGGTTGGCCAGTGGGGCAAGGCAACGGTGCACTCCGGGAATCTGTACCAGATCCTGACCTACGTGAAGAACGAAGATCGCGCCCGCGACGGGTCCGTGTGCGGCCTGCTGCTCTATGCACGGACCGACGCGGAGGCGCAGCCCGACCTCGACGTCGTCATCCAGGGCAACCGCATCGGCGCTCGGACACTCGACCTCAACCAACCGTGGGCGCAGATCGCCGCGGAACTCGAAGACATGCCGCTATGGCTTGCGCCCTGAGCCCGAACCCCTGGACTCGGGTCGCGAGCCGCGAGCTCGGCGATCGTCGCCTATTGGCCGACGCAACCGAGCCGGGGCTCGCCCAACGTCGCGCCGCGTACGTCGAGGCGTGGCTGCGCCGGACCGGTCCCGAACGGTGCCTTCGACGCACGAAACGCCGTCGACTACGGCGTGGAGCAGCACCTCGTTGGCGAAGACGTCCGCGCTGAGGTGGCCCGTGTGCTCTCGGATCATCGAGATCGCGCGGCGCGTGATCGAGCAGATGCCCCGTTCAGCGCGCTAGACGTTCCGGACGTCCCCGACCAGGGCGGCTGCCCGCCGGCGCCACTGTCCCCCGCGCGCCCAGGCCCACGCGATCGCGTCGGGGATGGCCAGGAGAGGCTCCTGCGCGGCCCGTTCGTGTCGGTACCGCATCGTCGCCTCTGCCCCTTCTCGCTGGACCGAGCGGAACAGCTGGATGCGGTCGCGGCGCTGCAGACTCTCGTCGAGCTCAAGGCAGATCTGCGAGCTGCCACCCAGCAGTGCGAGATCGTGGACCAGCCCGTCCAGGCAGCGGTCCCGCAGTTCGAGCTGCGTCTTGGCCGATCCCGCGGCGGCGCAATAGATCGTCGCCTTCACGCCGAGCGTCGAGAGGGTCGACAAGATCAGGCGACGTCGCGGGTCGCGTTCATGAACCATGTGCAGTCGGCTCTGCCCGTTGAGGCGTAATGCGTTGAGGGAATTCCGGGCACCCTGCAGGCCTTCCGGCACCATGCTCACGGTCACGAGCAAGTAGTCGTTCGACTTACTCTCGTCGGCGAACACGAGGCGAGGGCTCACGGCGAGGCCTTGCTCAAGCGGCTCGCTGCGGCCTCGAGGCGCAGCCGTTCGCGGGAGTCGGTGCTGAACGGCGGAGTCAGTGCTCGGTGGTGCACCTCGCGCCGTCCCGCAGGGTGGGCTGCGTCAGGAATCCTCTGGACCTTCTCGCGCATGATGCCGGCACGGCGCAGCTCGAGGTAGCCGCGCTCGGCGGTGCGTTCGCTAATCCCGTACCACTGGAAGGCCCGTTCCACCGGCATCGTGAACGTCAGTGGCCCTGCCGGGTTCTGAGTCTCCTTCAGCAGAATCAAGAGCATCGCCTTGCCGGGCAGGCGAAGCGTCTCGAAGGTCGTCGAAGTCCAGTACTCAAACGGCACCGTGAAGTACCCCCGGCCGCGACCGTCGTCCGCTCCGGACTCGACCCAGGACTCCCCGTCGCCGTTCTCACGCAGGAGCTCGATCGTCGGGGCGGCGGGTGACCCGCTGATCGAGAGGAGCGCCTTGCCCTGCAGGTATCGAAGGGAGTCGGCGACCGACCGCGTCGTGCACGGCCGGCGGGGGACGTCGATCATTCGCGCCCAGGATGCGAGCGTCAGCGGCTCGTCCACGAGCATGGGCTGGAGTGCGTGAACCGTCAGCAGCAGGTCCAACGCACGCTCGCGCCGCTCGGTCACGAGGTCGGCGAGGACGGACGGTCGCGGATCGTGAGAGTGCTGGACCATGTCCTTGCGAATCCGCACGAACCCGCGCTTGGCGCGCGCCAGCAGATCGCGACGCGTCTGAGCGGGGGAAGTTGCCGGCTCGTCGGCAATCCCCTCGAACGGATCGCGCTCCTCTGTCATGGTCGCAACTGTACAGTCCTCGCGCTGCACGGCGACGATCGGCGAAGGGGGCTAAGGACGTTCCCAGGTGCCAGTGTGAGATTACCTGCCGATACTCCATGCGAGACACGTGCTAACCCACTGCTATGCCAAACAGCCGAAGGGCGCCGGGGGCTCATCGCGACCGTGCCAGGTGGGGTGGTGCGGCATCCGGAGACGCTTTGCGGGTCACTTTGGGGCCCGGGGTGTCCTAACCTGGTGTCTGCTCGTCGCAGTAGTGACGAGAAGCGAGCCCGAGACCCTTCCGGATGGTTGTGGCGCTCGGGCTTTGCGCTGCCTGGGCGATCAGGTCGTCCCTCCCCCTCAGGGGCACCAGGCGCGGTCGGTCGGGAGCTCAGCCGAGGCCCGGATGAGCACGGCCCCTTCCTGGCACCGCCGCTGAAAGGAAGCGCTGCCCATTCCAGTCCCGCAACGTTCCTTCCGGTCGTTCGAAGCCGTCGAAGAGGCATCGCACGAGGCCAGGGCCGGCGGCGAGTTCGTCGAGGTAGGTCGGACCGCCTGGTCCAGCAGTTCGTCTGGCGATCTGGACCGGCCACGCACTGTGTCGGCCGCGACTTTGTTGCTGCCTCCAGCGTCTGGACCTCGTCGTCGGTTAGGTCGTCGGGCGTCCGCCACGTGACCATCGACACCGAGACGCCCTCCTCGCGCCACTCCGTTGCGCGGGAGCCGTTCTTCCTTCGCTGTGATCATGCCGAGCGGGATCCGGCGCAGCCAGCCACTGGTGATCAGCAGGCGCCGTCTACTTACCGTCCGCACGAGAGCACTACCTGACGACCTGACGATGCGCGGGAAACCCCAGGAGAGATCGAACGGCGAACCTGGGATCGATCTTCCGGCCGCGAAGGATGCTTTGCCGGCCCGGTTCGACCTAGAAGTCCTGCCTGATGAGCGGTCTCCTGCGACGCTCGTCCACGCGCTGACTCGGTTGGACACGACCGTCCGTGACTTCGACGGGGATTGGGTGCACCCGTGGAACTCACGGGCTGACCGACTGCGTAGTCCCCACCTAACGAGTTGCGCCAGGCCATCGATATGCTCGCGCGGACCCTGTGTTCCCGATCCAGCCGCGTTGAACCAACGCGGACATTCTCGCAGTTCCAAGGAGCATCGCGTGGACGATGGTGACCTCTCAGCTCGCAACGGCTATCTGTTCGAGGGCAGACGTGTCCGCATGACTGACCTCCTGGATGCGCGCATCCTAGAACCGGATACTGAGTTGGAGTTCGTCCGGCCGCGAGCCGGCCGATCGTATTACGCCATTCTCCGAGCAGACGGAAGAATCGAACTCGAGAACGGTCGAGCGTACAACGCTCCATCCCGTGCCGCCGTCGCTGCGGTGGGTTCAGGCTCATTCGATGGCTGGTTCGCTTGGCGTGTCAAAGAGACTGGCGAGTTCCTCGCCGACGCCAGAGAGCAGCTACTTGATCGCGCGGCGGCGGATGCCAAAGCACGACTTGGAGGAGCGGCGCTTGACACCACCACTCACCACGATTTCCTTAAGGATGCTCGTGCTCGCGCCAGGGCCGGCGACCCCGTATCACCGAGCGTCGAGGAGCTTCTACACATTTGGGGCGCGACGTCGCGCAGCGAACTCGTCGTCGAACGAATCAGCACGGACCTAGAGAACTATGGGCTCACAACCGATCCGAACTTCTTTAAGGTCAGTCTCGACACGCCTGTCAAGCTGATCGAAATCGTCGCCGAGGATCCGCTTGCAGCGGATGTCGTCGACGTCGACGTCAATACATCAATGGAAATTGGAGACTTTGACGGACCCGTCCGTGAAGAAGTCGGGCTGACGCTCGGGCACCTCCCGTCCTCCAACGTCGGCGTAAAGGGGATTCACCCGCAGGCCAGCATCGATGAGGCGATAACGAGGATGCTGATCGACGATTTTTCACAGCTGCCGGTGATGCAGAAAAAGGATGATCGATCGGTTCGGCACGCAGTGACATGGCAATCAATCGCGAGAGCCTGGCACATTGACAAGTCCGCCGAGCTCTCGGACGCATTTGTCGTGGCACAGGCATATCGATTCGACACCGAACTCATCGACGTGCTCGACGTATTGCAGAAGCAAGGATTCGTCCTGGTCCAAGACGCGACCAACGTTATCACTGGGATAGTGACTGCGGCAGATGTAGTTGGAGCGTACGGCGACCTCGCTTCGCCGTTCTTCCTGATCGGTGAACTCGACCGGCTGCTTCGACGTTTGGTTAGCGATTCATTCAGCCTCGATCAGGT
The DNA here is from genome assembly GCF_054049315.1 of Cellulomonas sp. P5_E12. Lineage (NCBI taxonomy): Bacteria > Bacillati > Actinomycetota > Actinomycetes > Micrococcales > Cellulomonadaceae > Cellulomonas > Cellulomonas sp. P5_E12. The sequence continues at coordinate 128,788 of NZ_JBFUMP010000003.1, forward strand.
CAATGCCGCATGCGCGGCAGGCGGCCGAAAACGTCACGAGTCTTTCACGAACCTCTCATTCGGCGACTATCAGAGCATCTTGTCAGCGAACGAGAACTGGTCATCGCTCGGATGGCCCTTGGAACGTGCTGTCGCGGCTCTGAGAGTCGCTTCGTCCTGAGGCACATCTCTGCCGCGGTGAGTCCTGAAGCAGTCGCGAGCGGAGCGAGTCGCGCGCGATAGCTTGTGGGGCCCGTTGCTTGGGCGGCGAACTGAGCAGTAGTCGACTCTCTTGGTTCAGCTTCCGCCGAATAGTTCCGCAAGACGCGGATCCGCTGCGCCTGACGCGGGCCATTGCGCAGGCAGAATGGTGCCGTGCGACGTCACCTGCGCAGTCGCGATGCCCGCAGCCCTCCAGACTTCGATAATTTCGGAGCGATCGTCAAGTGCGAGTCGGGCGACAAACCGGGCTGCAATCGCTCGCTCGATCTCGGCCTTGACTTGCGCGTCCGGTCGGTAGTCGGCGTTCGCGCGCATGTAGAGCTCGTCGAATTCGACGCCGTTTTCGGCGAGCCACAGCAGGGTCAGAAAGGACCACTTCTGTTCACGGGCGGTCACGACTAGCACTGCGAAACCGTGCGTCTTGGCACGCGATACAAAGTCGACGACGGCAGGGTGTGGTGGGCAATTGATCGATTCCGAATGGAAGCGATCGAAATCCGCCTTAAACTCGCGGGCGCTCGGAAGTGGCTCAACCCATCCGCGAATCTCACGAACGTCGCACAGCGTTCCGTCGACATCGACGATCACCGCCTCTGGTCTTGCCATGTCAGTGGGCAGGAGCCGCGGCGACGGCGGCGTGGATCATTGCACCGACCTCCACGATGACCTTGTGGGCGTCGGCGTGGCCGGAGGCGATGTAGTCGGCGATTGCGTTGTGGGAGTGCTGGTTGGCGAACACGGCGTCGACGACGGCGTCGCCGAGGTCGGGTGACTCAAGGAACTGGGCACGCGAGTTGGCGCGGGCTTGGCCGACGAGGTCCTCGTCCTCCAGGAGCACGGCGCCGAGGGTGTCGACGAAGCCCTCGACCTGAGCCCGGGAGAACTCGGCGCCGAACAGGTCGTTGAGCCGGTCGATGACTGCCTGGAACGCGACGAGCACGGGGTCGGGGGTGGTGCCCGAGCCGGCGGCGACGACGCCGCGCAGGCCGGTCCCGTCACCGAGGCTGATGTCGAGCTGGTCACTCTTGGTGTGCTTGACCTTCTTGAGCACGACGTCGGACAGGTCGATGTCGGCGGTCACGGTGGTTGTGCGGATGTACCGCTCGAGCAACCGGAGGAAGATGGCGCGCTTCTCCAGCTGGGTGTCGGCGTAGTCGACGACCTGGCTCATGAAGTCGTAGAGCCGCACGAAGGTACCGACGTCCTTGCGGAACTGGTCGAGGGCGTCGATCTCGCTGGTGTCGTCGCGCTTGACGGCGTCGGTGTACCGCTTGGCGAATTCGTCACGGGGCGGCTTGATGATCGCGGCGAGGGCGTTGTTGCCGGCGCGGCTGAGCCATGCGGTTGCGCACGCATCGACCTGGGCCTCGGAAAACACGGCCGCCTGGTCGAGCTTGGCGGAGATGTCGTGGACGACGTTCGGGTCGGTCGTCGTCTCGAGCCGGGCGTCGGTGTAGTACGGCTCGAACGACTTGCGGATCTCTTCGGGGTCGTTCACGAAGTCGAGGACGAACGTGACGTCCTTGCGCTCCCCGGACGGCGCCCGGTAGGTGCGGTTGAGGCGAGACAGGGTCTGCACCGCCAGGACCCCGGACAGGCGCTTGTCGACGTACATAGCGCACAGCAACGGCTGGTCGAACCCGGTCTGGAACTTGTTGGCGACGAGCATGACCTTGTACTCAGGGCCGGCGAACGCCGTGGCGATCTGCGAGCCGATCTTGGTCGGGTTCATCGATGTCTCGGTGAACGGCTCGGGGCCAGTCTCGGGGTCGTCCACCGACCCGGAGAACGCGACCAGTGTCCCGATGCCGGTGTAGCCGCGCTTGGCGATGTATGCGTCGATCAGCGTCTTGTACCGGACGGCGGCCTTGCGGGAGTCTGTGACGACCATGGCCTTGGCGTGCCCGTCGAGCAGGTRGGCAACGTTCTCCCGGAAGTGCTCGACGATGATCGCGCACTTCTGGCTGATGTTCGTCGGGTGCAGCTTGACCCAGCGCATCAGGCCCTTGGTCGCCGCGGACTTGTCGACGAGCAGGTCCTCGACCGCCGCCTCGGCGACCGAGGGCTCGAGCTCGGCTTCCTCGGCGAGTCCGCTGGCGACCGCGGTGCGCGCGATCTGGAACGCGGTGTCATAGGTCTGGTAGCCGCGCAGGACATCGAGGATGAACTCCTCCTCGATGGCCTGCTTCATCGTGTACGTGTGGAACGGGTGCGGGATCCCGTCATCGTCCGGGGTGCCGAACAGCTCGAGGGTCTTGGCCTTCGGGGTCGCGGTGAACGCGAAGAACGAGACGTTCGGCGTCGTCGCGCGGGCTGTCATCAGGGCGGCGAGCTGGTCCTCGGCCGAGACCTCGCCGCCGTCGTCGAGGTCGGCGAGCTCCGCGTCCGAGAGGATCTCGCGGATCTTGCCGGCGGTCGTGCCCGACTGCGACGAATGCGCCTCGTCAGCGATGACAGCGAACCGCTTACCGGCCAGACCTTTGTTCCGCGCGATCGCCTCCATCGCGAATGGGAACGTCTGCAGGGTCACGACGACGATGAGCTTGCCGCCCGTGAGCGCGTCGGCCAGGGCCGACGACTTCGACCCGGCCTTGCGAGCCTCGACCTCGTCGACCGTCGTGATGATGCCCTCGCCGCTCGCCGAGCCCGTGTCGGCCGAGTCGATCTGCCGCACCGCGACCTGGAGCTGGTCGTCCAGGACCGTGCGATCGGTGACGACGATAACCGTGTCGAACACCTTGTGGTCGCCCTCGTCGAACAGCCGGGCCAGGCGGTGCGCGGTCCACGCGATCGAGTTCGTCTTGMCCGAGCCCGCCGAGTGCTGGATCAGGTAGCTCTGCCCGGCCCCGTGCTCGCGCGCATGGGACACCATCGCCGTGACGGCCTCCCACTGGTGGTACCGCGGGAACACCAGCGTCGTGGACTTCGTGACGGCGCCGCTGATCGGGTCGCGGCTCTGCTTGGTCTCCACGTGGCAGAACTTGCCCAGAATCATCAGCCAGTTGTCCCGCTCGAGCACCTTCTCCCACAGGTAGGACGTGGCCGACCCGCGCGGGTTCGGCGGGTTGCCCTTGCCGCCGTGCCCGTCGCCGGCATTGAACGGCAGGAAGTACGTCTTGTCCCCGGCCAGGCGCGTGGTCATCCACGCCTCCTCGTTGGACACCGCGAAGTGCACCAGCGCCCGGTTGCCGAAGCCGAGCAGGGGCTGGACGTGGCCGCCCGGGTCCTTGGGCCGGCGGGCCACCCTGTACTGCTCGACCGCCTCCGCAACGGACTGCGTGAAGTCCGTCTTCAACTCCAGCGTCGCGACCGGTAGCCCGTTGACGAACAGCACAAGGTCGAGCGACCGGTTGTCCTTGGTCGAGAAGTGCACCTGCCGCATCACACGGACACGCACCTTCGCATAGTCCGCGAGCGTCGTCGCGTTCAGGCTGGTCGCCGGCCGGAACTGGCACATCCGCAACGACGACGACACGTGCTTGAACCCGCGACGCAGCACGTTCAGCGTGCCGCCGCCCTGGTCGACCGGAGTGTCGAGCACCTTGCACAGCCGGTCCAGCAACGCGTTTCGCGCGCTCTGCTCCTGCGGTGACCCGGACTTGACCGCCTTCGCAAACTCCTCCGGCTGCGTCTCCGCCAGCCACCCGAGGACGTCATCTGGGATCAGCGCTCGCTCTCGGTCATAGACCGCGCCGATCTCATGGTCCGACGACGAGTAAAGCCACCCGTGCGCAGCAAGGTATGCGCACAACTCCGATTCGAATGGCTCCTCGTTGTAGTCCGCCACTACGCCATCCCCCGGGCTGCGTGACCCGCGGTCCGCACGTCGATCTGCCCGGTCACCGCAGCGCAGATGAGCGCCGCCCGCCGCTCCTGTGCGAGCGTGACGTGCTCCTTGGTCTTTGCAAGCAACGCGTCGATGCGGGACGTCTGTTCGCTGACGTGCGCCACGATCTCCAACTGCTCAGCGAGCGGCGGTAATGGCAAGACAAACTTCCTAACCTGCCATTCGCTCATGTGCGGCACGCTGACCCCAGTAAACAAGGGCTCCACGTACGCCGCGAACGCCTGCGTCGACAGCGTCAACCCCATGTACGTCTGATCCATTCGGCTTCCAGCTCGTAGGCGCATGACCCGCTGCAGCAACAGAGCCGGCAAATCTGCTGCTTCGACCTGGGCAACACGAGCACCCGACGCGATGAACGGACGGTCCATGCCGAGGACAAGGTCCCCCTGTCGGAGTCGGTATACCGGCGGTACCGGCAGGGAAATCTCGTCCCAATAGACGGTCTCGGCCCAGTCCATGCGGCCTGGCTTGATGTTTACACCTCGAGCGAGGCGAGTGAAATCTGTGCTGGACTCGAAACCGTCGCTCGGAAATGCGTAGCCAGCCAGCGTCTCAGCTACGAATCCGAGCTGAGGCCACGTCCACGTCGCCGGAGCAGGAGGCAACCATTGGACAGGCGGCGGAACGCGCGGTCGCTCGAGATCGAGCCCGCCGAGTACTGAGCCCTCGATGACCGCAGTACGGCGTTCGCGGAGGGTGGTGACCAGTTGGGTCTGCTTGGCGATCAGTGTGTCAATCTTCGACGTCTGCTCGTCCAGGAAGTCCGCAATCGCGCGCTGCTCGGCGAGCGGAGGCAACGGCACCGGGACGCTCATGAACTGCGCCCCCGAGACCTCCATGAACGTGGTGCCTCGCCCTTGCGCGTCTAGTTCATCTCGTGATGCGACTAGTGAGTACGCGGTGTATCGAGGGTCAGATCGATCGTCAGGCGTGATCGCCCGACAACCTTGGTTTAGAGCAGTCACACCGATCGTGCGTCCGACGTGCCCGATCGGTGCTCGGATCGAGACGACGACGCTACCGGCACCAACCGTCGAAGAGCCCGCGGCGACGCCTGCTTCCGTCACTGTGCGCTGTGTCGTAACAATCTCGCGGCCATCAGCAAGCCGGAGATCCGGCGGTGTCATGAACGGAATCTCCCCGTTCCAGTACTGCTCCTCGGAGGCGGGGGTTCCACCGTTGGTGACGGTGCCGATCCTGCGGATTGGCACAAACCTCCAATCCGCTGGCGCCTCGGGGCACCAATCTGCACCTGTGCTCCGGTACCGCTCGTAGCGACCCAGTCGCTTCACGCCTCGACCTCCTTCAAGAGGTCAAGGATCTGGGCGACGATCTTGTTCAGGTCGGAGTCGATCTCGTCGAGCGGGCGCGGGGGCGCGTAGGTGTAGAAGTGCCGGGTGAACGGGACCTCGTATCCGATCCGCGTCTTCGTGTGATCGACCCACGCGTCGGGGACGTGAGGCAGAACCTCGGCGGTCACGTAGGCGTCGACCACTGTGCGAGCGAATCCGTCGGCGTAGGCGGTCTTGGGGGTGTCGTTCCAGCCGAACGGGATGTTCTCGGTATCTCGCAGCTTCGGGTCGGGCTCGGGGTATCCCTTGACGTCGAGAACCTCGTCGGCGGTCTCGTCACGCTCGCCGAGGGCGAGCCACAGAGCCCGGCGCTGTGGGGTCGTCAGGCCGACGCTGTTCGCGCCGAGATGCTTGCCCAAGTCCTTCATGAACTCATCGCGGTTGCGATACAGCCTCTCACCGAAGCTGCCGAGCACCTCGGCCAGCCGGTCGCGGTCGGTGCCTTTGAGCTTGGCGTCGTCGCGGACTAGGTCGATGCGCTCGGGAGTGCAGGTGAAGTTTAGGCGCAGCGCCCGCTCGACGGTGATGGTCCAGTACCCGAAGTCCTGGGTGTCGAAGATCTTGGACGTCGTCCTCTGCTCGAACGCGGCGTAGTCGGCCAGGATCGCGGTGCGGTCGTCGTTGCTGATCTCAACGCGCTTGGAGCCCAGGGACTTTCGCATCTTGGTGGACCGCATCGACCCGTCGATGAGCTGAACCTTGCCGGCGCGCTCGGGAGCCTTGGTGTTATCGAGCACCCACACGTAGGTGGAGATTCCGGTGTTGTAGAACATGTCGGTCGGGAGGGCGACGATCGCCTCGACCAGGTCGTGCTCCAGCAGCCATCGACGGATCTCGGACTGCCCCGACTCCGCGCCGCCGCTGAACAGCGGCGACCCGTTCATCACGACGCCGACGCGGCCGCCGCCCTGGGAGGCCGGGCGCATCTTGGATGCAAGGTGCAGCAGGAAGAGCATCTGGCCATCGCCGACCCCGGGCAGGCCGGGGCCAAACCGGCCGGCGAAGCCGAGCTTGTGCTCGTCCCGGACGGCCTTCTCGGACGCCTTCCAGTCGACACCGTAGGGCGGGTTAGCCAGGCAGTAGTCGAACGTCTGGCCGGGAAACTGGTCGTCGGCGAGCGTGTCGCCCATCTTGATGTTGTCCGGGCTCTGGCCTTTGGCCAGCAGGTCCGACTTGCAGATCGCGTACGACTGGTCGTTGATCTCCTGCCCGTACAGGGTCAGGCGAGCCTCGGGGTTCTGAGCCCTCAGGTGTTCATCGGCCAGCGAGAGCATGCCGCCGGTGCCGGCCGTCGGGTCGTAGACCGTACGCACAGCGCCCTTCTCGAGCAAGGCGTCGTTGTCCTCGGCAAACATCAGGTCCACGACGAGGCGCACCGCATCGCGGGGAGTGAAGTGATCGCCGGCCGTGGCGTTGGAGGCCTCAGCGAAGCGGCGAATCAGGTCCTCGAACAGGTCGCCCATGTCGGAGTTGGAAATGACGTCGGGGTGCAGATCGACCTTGACGAACCGCTCCACCACGAGGAACAGGCGGTCCTTCTCGGCGAGCTTGGCGATGACCTCGTCGAACTTGAATCGGTCGAACACATCGATTGCCGAGGAGAACGAGTTGACGTACTCGGTGAGATTGGCCTGAAGACCGTCGGGGTCCTTAAGCAACGTCGTCAGCGTGAACTTCGAGGTGTTGTAGAACCGCAGCCCGGTGGCCTGGCGCACTAGCGAGGCCTGGCGCATCGCAGAGTCCACGCCTGCGATCAGCTGGACGATCTGCTCACGGTGTGGTTCGAGGATCGCGTCGAGCCGACGAAGGATCGTCATCGGCAGAATGACCGACCCGTACTCGTGCTGTTGATACGGGCCACGCAGCTGGTCCGCGATCGACCACACGAAACCGCTGAGCTTGCTCATTGTTGTGACCTCGTCCTGCTAGGAGCCGCCGCGGACGTCGATGGCCGCCCAACCTCAGGCGAGGCTATCCGTCCGATGGGCGAAGAGAGGGGCCCGATCACCCAGATGGCGAAGGACCGCGTATATCTGAGTCCTCTCGCTGGCCCTAGACAGCACTTCAGGAGACGGTCCACACCGAGTCTGGGAACCGCCGCTGCCACTGGTGCCAGAAGAGTCAACGCCCTGAAACCTCCGTTGTCAGGCCACCGTCTGGCCTAGTCACCGACCGCTGGGCACCTCGCAGCCGTGGGTCGTCGCATCTTGCGCCGATCGCCGCACACCTGCCGTCGAAGGGAGGTGATCGTGATGGGACGACGGGACCTGATCCGACGGGAGCGCGCGAAGCGGGCGGCGGCCGAAGCGCGCGACGCGGCGGAGTCAGGTCCGGCAGCACCATTGCCGGCATGGCTAGGGACCGGCGGGACGGTCGCGTCGTCGGAGTCGAACCGGGTGAGGTCCATCCCGTCACGCACGACGTCGACGCCGCAGCCTCCGCGGCCGGCGCCCCGACGGCGCCCGTCGTCACAACGCTTGACCGACAGACGGCCGGCCTTGCCTCCGTACGAGGGCGCTCCCTTGCGGGAGCTTGTTCGGCGCCGCGACGAGGCCCGGGCGGCCGTGCGGGCGCTCGACACCGAGATCGCGAACGAGGTTGAGCGGGCGCGCGCGGTGGGCGCGCCATGGACCGCCATCGCTCAATGCCTGGCGATCACACGGCAGGGCGCTCGTCAGCGGTACAGCACCGGCGACACACAGCCTCAACCGATGCTGACGTCGTCCACAGATCTCCGGTAGTGCCTTGCGGCGACGCTCGCGCCGCGCCGTGATGAGTTCGGGAGGGAGTAACCATGACCATCGGGTACACGGCGGCCACCCCGCAGGAGGTCGCGGAGTCCTTCGGCATCTCAGTCGAGTGGGTGCGCGAGCAGGCGCGGCGCGGTCGGGTGCCGCACCTGAAGTTCGGGCGGGGCAAGATCCGTTTCCTTCCCGAGCACATTGATGCGCTTGTTCGGCTTGCAACGGTCGACGGCGTCGACCCCGAGGCCGAGCCGCCGGCTGAGGCCTCGGTCGATCTCGGTGCGCTCGGGGCAACGGTCCGTTCGATCCGCGCGCACCAGCGCCGCCCGCACGTGCAGGGCGACCCGCAGATGTTCTGAGGGGCCGGCCATCGCCGTGTCGCCGCTCCTGGGCAAATCTGGGGCGTTCAGGACGGCGGCGAAGCTGCCGATGCACAGGCATGGCGACAAGCGGCGGCGAGTCAGTCCCCGGTCTCAAGACGATGCGCCTGCGCTACGCCGGGACGTGCCGCGCATGCGGGACGTCGCTTGCGGCCGGGACCACGGGCGTCTACGACCGGAGCACGAAGTCGGTCACGTGCGTGCGGTGCCCGGCAGCCGCGCCACTGGAGACGGCAACCGGCGACACCCTGCCCGAGCCCTCTCCCCCGCCGCCAGTCGAGGTTGAGGCCGGGGTAGCAGGCAGCTCGGCGCGGCGAGAGTTCGAGCGCCGCAGTGCGGCCCGGGAGACGCGTATTCGCGACGCGCACCCGCGTCTCGGCGGACTCATGCTCGCGGTCTCGGAGCAGCCGCAGACCACGACCGCCTGGGCGCGCGGCGCCAAGGGTGAGGAGAAGCTCGGGCGAGGTCTGGACGCGCTCGCCGACAAGGGCGTCCGCCTGCTGCACGACCGTCGGATCCCTCGCACGAGGGCCAACATCGACCACATCGCCGTGGCGGCCTCAGGCGTCTACGTCATCGACGCCAAGCGCTACGCCGGGCGACCGACGCTTCGGGTCGAGGGCGGCATCGTCCGCCCGCGCACGTCCCGCCTCGTCATCGGCTCCCGCGACGGCACCAAGCTAGCCGAGGGCGTTCACAAGCAGGTCGGGCTCGTCCGGGACGCGCTTGCCGCTGCGGGTCACGATGACATCCCCGCGCGCGGGATGCTTTGCTTCGTCGACGCCGACTGGCCGGTGTTCGGCGGCTCGTTCCAGATCGATGGCGTCGACGTCCTCTGGCCGCGGAAGGCGTACGAACGACTGACCTCCCCCGGCGCGCTCGGACCGACGATCGTCGACGAGATCCATCGGCGGCTGGCGGAGGCGTTCCCGATCGCCTGACGAACGGCCGATGACGGCCACGCGATACACCGTGCCTATAGACACGGCGATGACGCGACATTCACGCTGCGCGCGTGAGCCGTCATTGAGGCTGGATGACGAGCCCGTTCAACGCTCTTCCCGCGGCGGCCGCCGCGGCCGCCTGCTGGTCCGGCAGCAGGTGTGCGTACGTCTCGGTCGTCGTCGTGATCGACTCGTGCCCGAGCCGCCGCTGGAGGATGAACAGGTCGACGCCGGCGGCGATCATCCACGACGCGTGCGTGTGCCGCAGGTCGTGCACTCGGGGCCGCTTGGTCAGCCGGGGCGCGTCAGGGTCGGGCGACCCGTCCGGCCGCAGCGGGTTCATCGCGGCCTCGAGCGCGGGTGTCCACGTCTGCGTCCAGAACCTTGAGGACGAGAGCTGGCTGCCGACGGTGTTTGGGAACACGAGATCCCCCGGGGCCTTGCCGGCGATGACGCCGCGGAGAACGCCGACKAGGTCGTCGKGAAGGGACACGGTGCGTCGCGCCCGCCTGGTCTTAGGTGGGCCGACGTACGAATGACGGTTCTCGTCACGCTTCCACGCCTTCGTCACGCGCACGGTCGCAGGCGTGGACGTGAGGTCGAAGTCGGCGACGGTGAGCGCGGTCGCCTCGCCCCAGCGCAGCCCGGTGGCAACGAGCAGTAGGACGAGCGGCCGGTAGTACTCGGCGACCTTCGACAGCAGCAGCGCGAACTCGTCGCGCGTGAGCACCGTCATCTCGTCATGCGTCGCCTGAGACTTGGGCAGCTCGACGCCAGCACACGGGTTGTCGTCGCGGTACCCGAGTCGGATCGCGGTCGTCATCGCCGCAGAGAACAGACCGTGCACGTTGGCGATCGTCTTGGGTGCGTAGCCGCGGTCCGTCATCGTGCGCACCCACTCGGCCACGTGCCGGTAGGTGATCGACTTGACGGCATATGCGCCGAGAACGGGCGAGATGTGCGTGGCGAGCTGCTGGCGGTAGTGCGCGCGGGTGTCCCGGCCGACCGACGTCAGCAGGTCGATGTGTTCGGAGATGACGTCATCGACGGTCGGGCCGCGATGACGCACAGTGTCCGCGATCCGCGCGGCTTCGGCGGCGTATCCGCCAGCCGCTTCGGTGAGCTGACGAGCCACCGTGGCATCGCGAAGATCGTCATACGTGAGCGAGGTCTGGCGTCCGGTATCCGGGTCGCGCCACAATACGGCGAAGGCCTTCGTGCCATCGCGACGCCGGCGCTCACGGATGCTCGCCACAGACACAAAAATAGCCACCCGAGTCAACGGATGGCTATTCCTGGTCAACAAGACCTACGTTTCCGCAGGTCAGAGCGGTGGAGGTGGCGGGAATCGAACCCGCGTCCGGTGACGCAGTACCAGGGATTCTCCGGGTGCAGCCTGCTGTGATTTTCTCGGCCCCCACAATCCCACAGGCAAGTTGTGGACGGGCTCAGTCAGCTAAAAGTCCCGGCAACCCCACTGACGAGGATTACCAGCAGTGGCTCTCTAGATGACGCTGGTTACTGAGTCGAGAGCGTACTCAGGCCAACGGACTTCGGGACTCGCTCAGGCGGCGAGGGCGAAGTCGGTGCGGTTTGTATTGGCACCTATGGTTTTGCACGGAGCGTTGACGAGATAACCGTGCGTCCTCGACCCGCTTCTCCTGGTTCGACGATCACCGTCGAAACCGATCACCCCCATGTTCAGTTTTCAAGCACCAGCAGCGCCGAAGCACAACCGGTCCCACCAGCCTACCTCGCAACGGCGGGCTGGTCGGCCTCATTCCCGGTCAGTCGGCGGGTCCGGCGACGAGGGTGACCGTGGCCGAGCCGGCGGAACCGTCCGAAGAAGTCCAGGTCAGCGCCACCGAGTCGCCGGGAGCGAACTGGGCGAGAGCCTCGGACAGCGAGGCGGCGGACGACACCGCAACCCCGTTCACGGACGTGATCGTGTCGCCGGCGGCCAGGCCAGACGATGCCGCCGGGGTGCCGTCGAGGACGCCCGCCACGACCGCGCCCTGGTACCCAGAAGCCAGCGAGATGCCGAGGAACGCCGGATACCCGATGGTCACGGTGTCGGAGGCGGCGCCCGAGTCGATCTGGTGGGCGATGACCAGCGCGTCCTCGATGGTGATCGCGTACGCGACCGTCGTCACCTGGCTGTTCGAGGAGGCCGCGGTCGTCATGCCGACGACCTCGCCCTCCGAGTCGAACAGCGGGCCACCCGAGTCGCCGGGGACCACCGCGGCGGAGAACTCGATGAGCCCGCTCAGGGTCTCGGAGGATGAGCCGTCCGACGACGCCGTCATCGACTGGTCCGTCGCCACGACCGACCCGACGGCAGCCAGCAGGTCGCCGCCGCCCTCCGCGTTGCCGACCGCCGTCACCGCGTCGCCGGTGACCACGCCGCTGTCGTCGTCGAGCGACACCGTCGACAGCCCGGACGCGCCCTGCAGCTGCAGGAGCGCGACGTCGTGGGTGGCGTCCGTGCCCAGCACCGTCGCCGTGTAGGTCTCCCCCCTCGACTCGATGGTCACCTCGATGGCCGTCGAGCCGTCGATCACGTGGTTGTTGGTGAGCACCAGGCCGTCCGCCGTGAGGACCATGCCGGTGCCGGCGGCGGCCGCGTTCTGGTAGCCGAGCGTCGTGTTGATGGTGACGACGCCGACCTGCTGGTCCGCGCTCGCCGCGGTGGCGGCGGACTGGGTCGTGTCGGGGACGGTCTGCGTGCCCGGGTCGGTGCCGAAGGACGACGGGGGCGGGTCGATCGTCGGCGGCACGAACGAGGCGCCCTGCGCGCTCGTCGTGGTGCTGTCGTCGGTGGTCGACGCGTGCGCCGCCACGACCGCGCCCGCCGTGACACCGCCGGCCAGGAGACCGAGGGCGAGCGCGCCGCCCGCCGCGCCGATCGCCAGGCCGCGCCGCACGGTCGGCTTCGTGGCGGCCGCGACGGAGGCGGGGTGCGGGTCCGCCGGGGTGGCCGCCGGCAGGGCCGGGTGCGCGCTCGTCGCAAGGAACTCGTCGCCACCCGCGGCGGCCTCGTTGCGCTGCAGCTCGTCCATGGTCCTGCCCTCCTCGGCGGCACCCGGGGTGGTGCCGACAAGGATCAGGGAACTCGGGCGAACCGGGAGATCGCTGGTATCGACCCGTGCGCAACCTGTGGAACGTCAGCCGGCCGCGAGGACGTCCGACAGCGAGTACGAGACCGGCTCCTCGAGCTGCGCATAGGTGCACGAGTCAGGAGTGCGGTCCGGGCGCCACCGGCGGAACTGCGCGGTGTGCCGGAAGCGGTCGCCCTCCATGTGGTCGTACGCGACTTCCACCACCAGCGACGGCTCCAGCGGCACGAACGAGAGGTCCTTGCCGGCGGACCACCGGCTTCCCGCCGCCTCGCGAGGCGTGCGGGCGGCGGCCGAGTAGTCCCACGGGTGCCCCTCCAGGGGCACCACCAGGGGCGCGAGCTCCGTCACCAGCTCGCGCCGCCGCGCCATCGGGAACGACGCCGCGACGCCGACGGAGGCCAGCACGCCGTCGTCGTTGTACAGCCCCAGCAACAGCGACCCGACGGCGTCGCCCCCGGACTTGTGCGGGCGGTAGCCGGCGACCACGCAGTCGGCGGTGCGTTCGTGCTTGATCTTCTGCATCGTCCGCTTGCCGGGCTCGTAGAGGCCCGCGGGGTCCTTGGCGACGATGCCGTCGAGCCCCGCGCCCTCGAACTGGGAGAACCACTGCGTGGCGAGGTCCAGCGAGTCGGTCTGCGCGGTGACCGAGATCGGGCCGCCGGGCTTCACGAGCGAGGAGAGCACCTCACGACGCGAGGAGAACGGCAACCCCGTGAGGTCGTCGTCCCCCAGCGCCAGCACGTCGAACAGGACCAGCAGTGCGGGTGTCTCGACCGACAGCAGCCGCACCCGCGACTCCGCCGGGTGCACCCGCTGCAGCAGGGCCTCGAAGTCGAGGCCGCTGTGCGACGACGACGGCACGATGATCTCGCCGTCGACGACGCACCGCTCGGGAAGGAAGGACAGGACGGCGGACACGATCTCCGGGAAGTACCGCTGCATCGGCTTGGTGTTCCGGGAGCCGATCTCCACGGAGTCCCCGTCGCGGAAGACGATGGCCCGGAAGCCGTCCCACTTCGGTTCGTACAGCTTGCCCGCGGGTATGGAGGGCACCGACTTGGCGAGCATGGGGTCCACGGGCGGCATCACCGGCAGCGTCATACAGGAAGTCTTACCAGCCCCCGCCACCACCGCCGCCGGCGCCACCGCCGGAGAACCCGCCGGAGAAGCCCGATCCGCCCGACGATCCGGGCGTCGGGGCGGAGATCGACTCGGTCGCGATGGTCTGGAACCGGTCCAGCGACGAGGCGAACGCGGTCGCCCAGAAGATGTTCTGGCCGGGGTAGTAGCCGCCCACGTACCAGCCCGGCTGCGCGACGGCGCGGCCCTGCGCGGCGAGCTCGGAGAACACGCGCGCCCACCGGTCGGCCAGGCCGAACACGATCGCGTACGGCAGGTACCGGCTGAAGATGTCCTCGCCCTCCTCGAACTTGAGCTGGTTCGCCTCGGCCGTCGCCAGATACCGGCGGAAGCCCAGCGACTGCGCGAGCACCGCGGTGCCGTCCTCGGTGCGGGCGGGGGCGGCGTTGCCGAGCACCGCGACCAGGGCGCCGACGACCGCGATGGCGATCGGCACCAGCGCGATCCCCGTGACGGAGACACCGGACGCGAAGGCGAACAGCGCCAGGCCCACGCCGATCACGACGAGCACGATGCCGGCGGCACGCCACGCGCCGCGCACTGACTTCGGGTTGGACCGGAACCAGCCCTTCTCGGTGACGTGCGTGTAGAGACCGTCCTGCACCTGCGCCATCGACGACGCGAACGTGGTCTTGAGGTCCGACAGCTTGACCGACGTCGCCGACGTGAAGATCTCCCGCAGCAGGGTGTCCTCGAACGGCAGCAGCGAGCCGTCGCGGTTCCTCGTCTGCACGAGGGTCCAGTCCTTGGCCTTCTTCCGGGGGTCGGACCGCGGGACCTCCTCGATCCGCAGCCAGCCGCGCACCGCGAGGTCGACCAGCGTCGCCGTCACGTCCACCGGGTCGGCCTTCTCGTCGACGAGCGTGCCCACCTCCCCCGGCCGCACGCCCTCCGGCGGCTGGAACTGCACCGAGACGACCTCGCGACGATCGCGGAAGCCCGACGCGGCACCCGGCTGGTTGTCCGCCGGCCGCAGGCCGGGCGTGAGACCCAGGTACGCGCGATCGCGGCCGGTGCGGCGCACCCGCACGATCGCGAGGAGGACGCCGCCGATGAGCACGAGCAGCGCCAGCACGCCGAGCGGCGACACCGGCTGCACGGGGCCGAGCGGGTCGGGCTTGTCGACGAGGATCGGCTCGACCCCGGGGAACGTCCCGGCCGGCCACCCGGTGACCGTCGAGAACTGCGAGCCCACGGTCACGAGGTCCTGCGTGAAGGTGGACGACGCACCGTCGAACGCCACCGACGTGCAGGACGACGTGGAGCCTTCGGGGCCGGCGAAGCAGACGGCACCCTCGACGGCGGCCGGGCCGGTGACCTCGACCGACAGGTCGCCCAGCGGGATCTCCCAGCCGGCGCCGATGACGTTCCAGTACAGCTCGTCGCCGGAGTGCTGCGCGTTCGCGGGGTTGACCAGCCCGTCGACGGTGTACTCGACGTGGTACGTCTGCACGCCGGAGACGTTGTCGACGTCCGGGTCGCCGATGCGCAGGATGAGGGCCGTGTCGGACTCCTCGCGGTTCACCTGTGCGGGGGCGCCGGTCGGCGACGACGCCGAGATGTCGGAGTAGCGGAACGCGCGGTCCGACGAGTCGTCGTAGTAGACCCTCGTCGGCAAGGTCAGGAAGGGCCCGTGACCCGGCTCGTCGCCGAAGTCGAAGTCGAAGTCGAGCGCGACCTTCATGACGCCGTCGGCGGTCAGCGCGGCGGTGACGTCGTACCGCGTGATCTCCCGACCGCTCGACTGGTCGGGCGCGGCGAGAGCCGGGACCGCGGTGAACAGGACGAGGACGAGGGCGACGAGCGACGCCCGCAGGGTCCTCACAGGTCGCGCTTCTCGCGGATCGCGCGGTTCGCCTCCAGGTTGTCCTGACGCTCGCGCAGCGCCTGCCGCTTGTCCCACTCGCGCTTGCCGCGGGCCAGCGCGATCTCGACCTTGGCGCGCCCGTCGAGGAAGTACAGGGACAGCGGGATGATCGTCTGCCCCTTCTCGCGGGTGCGGGACTCCAGGCGGTCGATCTCCGTGCGGTGCAGCAGCAGCTTGCGCTTGCGGCGGGGCGCGTGGTTGGTCCAGGTGCCCTGCGAGTACTCGGGGATGTGCACGCCCTCGAGC
Organism: Cellulomonas sp. P5_E12; assembly: GCF_054049315.1. Classification (NCBI taxonomy): domain Bacteria; kingdom Bacillati; phylum Actinomycetota; class Actinomycetes; order Micrococcales; family Cellulomonadaceae; genus Cellulomonas; species Cellulomonas sp. P5_E12. The sequence continues at coordinate 144,628 of NZ_JBFUMP010000003.1, forward strand.
CAGAGCTCGTGGTTGGTCACCTCGCACCAGCCGTCCACCAGCGACGCGCGGCCCAGGCGCAGCGCCTTGACCTCGGTGCCGCTGAGCACCATGCCGGCCTCGAACACGTCCTCGATGACGTAGTCGTGCCGCGCCTTCCGGTTCGAGGCGACGAGCTTGCGCCCGGTCTCCTTGGCCACTGTGGTCGAACCCCGTTCCTGCGTTCAATGAATGGTGCGGGACGAGACTACCCGGCCGTGGCCAGCGGAATCAGAGGCCGAGCAGGGGCCGCGGGTTCGTCGTCGCGCCGTTCACGTACACCTCGAAGTGCAGGTGGCACGCCGCCGACGTGCCGGTGTTGCCCGACCGCCCGATCAGCTGCCCCTGCTCGACGTGCTGCCCGGCGCTCACCGCGAAGCTGGTCAGGTGGTTGTACGACGCCGACAGGGCGTTGCCGTTGACGAACCCGCTGTCGATCATCACCTGGTTGCCGAAGCCGAACCGCGTCTTGGCCCACGTCACCGTGCCGGCGCGGCCCGCGTACACCGGGGTGTTGCAGTAGGTGCGCAGGTCGATGCCCGCGTGCAGGCGGACGTAGTGCAGCGTCGGGTGCATGCGCATGCCGTACTCGGACGTCACGAAGATCGGGTTGATGCTCGACGGGTTGGAGAACAGCGCGGTGCCGATGGGCCCTGCCGCGCCGTGCGGCTTGCCCGCCGCGGCGTCGCGCGCCTTCTGCTCCGCGATGGCCGCCTGGAGCTCGGCCTGCACGGCCGCGGCCTCGGCGTCGGCCTGGGCCAGCTGCGCCTCGAGGGCGGCCCTCTGCGCGTCGAGCGCCTGCTGCTGGCTGATCTGCTGGGCGAGCAACGCGTCCAGCGCGGCCTTCGCTGCGGCCGCGGCCGTCTTCGCCGCGTCGGCCTCGACCACCTTCTGGTCGGCCGCCGCCTTGAGCTCGGTGATCTTGTCCTTCACCGCGCCCAGGCGTGCCTCCGCGTTCTTGTTCGCGGACTCGGTCGCCTTGAGCTCGTCGAGAATCTGCGCCTGCGTGCGCAGCGCCGTGGCCATGAGCCCGTAGCGCTGCACGAAGTCGGCCGTGCTCTGCGAGTCGAGGATGACGTCGACGCCCGAGACGCTGCCGCCGCCCTGGTAGGCCTGCCGGGCCATCTGCCCGATCGCCGCACGCATCGCGGTGGCGTGCTCGGCGTCCTGCGTGATCGTCGTCGAGATCGTCGCCTGCTGGTCCTGCGCGTCGACCAGCCGCGCCGCGATGATCGCGGCCTCGCGCTGCGCCTTCTCCAGCGCCGCGTTCGCCGCATCCAGCGTGGCCTGCGCGGTGGGGATCTGCGCCTGGGTGTCCGCCAGCTGCATCGCGAGCGCCTGGATGCTCGCGTCGACGCCCTCCATCGCGGCCTCGGTGTCGTCGCGAGCCTTCGCGACGGCTGCCTTGTGCGCCTCGGCCGCCTTGCGCCGGTCGTCGATGCTGTCGGCGCTCGCCGGCGCGGCGAAGAACGCGGCGACCAGCAGGACGAGGATCGTGAGGAACGCGGACATCCGCAGACGAGGCATCTCAGACCTTCGTGTAGCGGCTCAGGGTGACCAGGGACGAGATCGCGGCCAGCGCGATGGCGACCACGATGAGGATCGGCGCGATGGCGAGCACGTCCGCTGTGCTGACGTACGGGATCCAGGTCACCGACTCGCCCAGCCAGTCGTCGACCAGGTAGCCGACGCCCAGCCACAGGCCACCGACCGCCAGCAGCGCGCCGATGGTGGCGGCGATCGCACCCTCGAGCATGAACGGCAGCTGGATGAACATGGTCGACGCCCCGACCAGGCGCATGATGCCGGTCTCGCGGCGGCGGCTCAGCGCGGACAGCCGGATGGTCGTCGTGATGAGCAGGACCGCGGCCAGGAGCATGACGAGCGCGAGCCCACCTGCCAGCAGCGTCGCGCTGTTGAGCACGGTGAACAGCTTGTCGAACAGCCGCTGCTGGTCCTTGACGTCCTCGACGCCGGGCCGGCCCGAGACCACGTCCGCGACCACCTGGTACTGCTTCGGGTCCGTCAGCTTGATGCGGTACGACGAGTTCATGTCGTCGACGGTCGCCGCCGTGGCCCAGAACTGGTCCTTGAACTGCTTCTGGAAGGCGTCGTACGCCTGCTCCTTGGACTCCGTGTAGACGTGCTCGACGTACGGCTTGATCTCCGGCGAGTCCAGCGCAGCCTGGATGTCGGCCTTCTGGTCGTCGGTGACCTCACCGCTCGCGCAGGTCGGCTCCGTGGAGTTCTGCGGGCAGAGGAAGACGGAGACCTCGACCTTGTCGTACCAGTCGTCCTTCATCTTGCCGATCTGCGTCTGCAGCAGCGCCGCCGAGCCGACGAACATGAGCGACACGAAGGTCACGAGGATGACGGAGATCGTCATCGACAGGTTGCGACGAAGCCCCAGGCCGATCTCGGACAGGATGAACTGGAGGCGCATCAGCGGTCCGACCCGTAGACGCCGCGCGACTGGTCACGGACCAGCTCGCCGGTGGACAGCTCGATGACGCGCTTGCGCATCTGGTCGACGATCTCGTCGTCGTGCGTGGCCATGACCACCGTGGTGCCCGTGCGGTTGATCCGGTCGAGCAGGCGCATGATCCCCAGGGACGTGGTCGGGTCGAGGTTTCCCGTCGGCTCGTCGCACAGCAGGATGTTCGGGCGGTTGACGAACGCGCGCGCGATGGCCACGCGCTGCTGCTCGCCACCGGACAGCTCGTGCGGGCGGCGCTTCTCCTTGCCGGCCAGGCCGACCATCTCGAGCGTGTCCGGCACCGTGGTGAGGATGTGGTGGCGCGGCTTGCCGATGACCTGCAGCGCGAACGCCACGTTCTCGAACACCGTCTTGTTGGGCAGCAGGCGGAAGTCCTGGAACACGGCGCCGATGTGGCGACGCAGCGTCGGCACCTTCCACGACGACAGCGTGCCCAGCTCCTTGCCTGCGACGAACACGCGGCCGGCCGAGGCCCGCTCCTCCCGCAGCACCAGGCGCAGGAAGGTCGACTTGCCGGAGCCGGACGCACCGACGAGGAACACGAACTCGCCCCGCTCGACATCCAGGGACACGCGGTCCAGCGCCGGTCGGGCGCCGCGCGCGTAGACCTTGGTGACGTTCTCGAATCTGATCACGATGCTCGCGGGCCAGGTTCGGGGACGGACGGGGTACAGCGCTGGCCTCGTCGAGAGTAGGCAGCGGACCGGGGGTCACCAGACGGTGACACGCCGACGATTGCCTGTGAGAACCCTTCGCTGGGCGCTTTGCTGCAGAATGTCGGGCCGCTATGTGCCCGACAGCGCCTGGTGCTCGTCGTCCGCCCGGGCGTCCAGCGTGCCCGCCGGGTCCTCGAGGACGTCCGCGAAGGCCACCTCGGCACCCCCCACCAGCTGCGCGTCCGACCCCAGGTCGGACCGCACCAGCAGCGCCTGCTCCCGCATCGGTCCCAGCGCCCGTGAGTAGGACGCCGCGAGCGTCTGCTCCATCGTCGGGTAGAGCGCACCGAGCGTCCCGCCGAGCACCACGACCCGCGGGTTGAAGATGTTGACCAGGCTCGCCAGCCCGAGGCCGACCCACTCCCCCGTCTTGCGGACGCCCGCGATGGCCCGGCGGTTGCCGATGGCGACGTCGCTGAGCACGTCCTCGATGTCCGCCTCGCGCGGGTCGCGGCCGACGGCGCGGATGAGCGCGGCGTCGCCGATCTCCGCCTCCCAGCAGCCTCGCGCGCCGCACGAGCACACACGCCCGCCCGGCTTCACGACGAGGTGGCCGACCTCCCCTGCGTAGCCGCCCGCGCCCTTGAGCAGCTCGCCGTCGACGACCACGCCGCCGCCGACGCCGACCTCGCCGCGGACGTAGAGCACGTCCTGCGCACCGCGCGCGGCGCCCCGCAGGTACTCGGCGACGACACCGAGGTCGCCGTCGTTCCCGACGGCGACCGGGTACTCGTGGTCCGTCGCAGCGCGGAGCAGGTCCGCGAACGGCACCTCGTGCCAACCCAGCGGGGGCGACCGGCGGACCAGGCCGTCGGGCTGCCGCACGCTGCCCGGCACCGAGACGACCAGCCCGAGACACACCGACCCGGGCGCGGCCTTCGCCTGCATCTCCTTGGCCAGCGTCGCGATGAGCTGGACCACGGCGGGGACGTCGTGCGGGGACGTGCTGTGCAGCCGGCGTCGGACCTGCAGCATGTAGCCGCCGAGCCCGACCCGCGCCGCCCCCACGCTGGACGGCGTCACGTCGAACGCGAGCACGTGCGCGCTCGTGCTGACCGGCTCCACCACGTTGGACGGCCGGCCCTTGCCGGAGACGACGCCGGGTCGCTCACGCACGAGCCCGAGCTTGACCAGCTCGGACGTGAGCGACCCGACCGTCGACCTGTTGAACCCGGTGCTGGCCACCAGGTCCGACCGCGTCGCCGGACCGTGGAAGTGCAGCAGGCGCAGGACGGCGGACAGGTTGGCCCGTCGGACGTCGTCCTGCGCCGCCGCGTCAGCGCGCCGGACCGGCGGCCCAGCCCCCAGACGCACCAGCAGCCCCCTTCAGGTATCTAGCCGCGCCCTGAGGCCGTGGCTCGCCGACGAGAGATCGCGTCGACCGCAGCGGCGGCGGCGAGAACGCCACCGGTGACAACGTACTTGACGCCGGGCGAGTACCCGAGCAGGGCCATGCCGTTGTCGATGACCGCGATCACGGCGCCACCGATGAGGGCGTCGATGATCCGGCCCTTGCCACCGAACAGCGACGTGCCACCGATGACGGCCGCGCCGACGGCATAGAGCAAGACGTTCGATCCGCCCGCGTTCGGGTCCACCGACGTCGCGCGCGACGCCGCCAGCACGCCGGCCACTGCCGCCATCGTCGAACAGATCATGAAGCACGCCGTCCGCACGCCCTTGACGTTGATGCCCGCCCGGCGCGTCGCCTCGGCGTTGCCGCCGACGGCGTAGATGTGCCGACCGAACGCCGTCCGGGTCAGGACGAAGCCGAGCCCGAGCGCGAGCACCACGATGAGCGGCACCACGATGGGCACGCCGATGATCGAGGTCCGCAGCGGGTTGAGGCTGCGCTCCTGGTTGAGGATGGCGACCATCGCGATGACGACACCACCGAGCGCGACGATCTTCAGCACCACCATGCCGAGCGGCGCGGCGAGCAGCCCGCGCTGGCGGCGCAGCTGCCAGGTGCGCAGGCTCGAGCCCGCGTAGGCGAGCACGGCGATGATCGCGAGCGCCCAGCCGAGCAGTGGCGGGACGTTCTTGTTCTGCAGCGCGATGATCACCGGGTCGGTGATCGAGATGTTGCCGCCCGAGCCGATGATCAGGAGCACGACGCCTTGGAGTGCCAGGAACATCGCGAGCGTGATGATGAACGACGGGATGCCGACGCGCGCGACGAGCGTGCCCAGGAGGGTGCCGACGATCAGGCCGGTCACGAGCGCCGCGAGCAGCGCCGCCCACCACGGCCAGTGGTAGACCACGAGGCAGGTGGCCAGTACGGCACCGCAGGCCCCGGAGGTGAAGCCGGCCGACAGGTCGATCTCGCCCAGCAGCAGGACGAACACGAGGCCCATCGCGATCGTCACGACGACCGCGCCCTGCTGGAACAGGTTGGCGATGTTGCCGATGGACGGGAAGGTCGCCGGCTTGAGGATCACGAAGACCGCGAGGAGCACGACGAGCGCGAGGATGGCCGGCAGCGAGCCCATGTCGCCGCCGCGCACCTTGCTCACGTAGTTGCCGACCGCCTCGCCGAACGTCGGCTGCTCGACCGAGCCGGCCAGGAGGGAAGGCGACGTCTGCGCCGGGGGAACCGTGGACGTGCTCATGCGGAGGTGCTCCCGTTCGTGGTGGTCGGCGCGTCGCTCGTGGTGGCCGGGACTGCCGTGACGCGCTCCGGCGCGTCGGGCGAGATCCGCGGGGCCACCTGGCCGGGTGCCAGGCCGGCGGAGCCGCTCGTGATGAGCTCGATGATCTCGGTGCGGGACGTGTCCTTGGTGCGCACCTGCGCCGCCGTCTGGCCCAGGTAGAGCACGTTGATGGAGTCCGCGACCTCGAAGACGTCGTTCATGTTGTGCGAGACCAGGACCACCGCGAGGCCGGCGTCGGCGAGCCGGCGCACCAGCTGCAGCACCTGCTCGGTCTGCGCGACGCCCAGGGCGGCCGTCGGCTCGTCGAGGATGACGAGCTTGGAGTTCCACAGCACGGCCCGCGCGATGGCGACCGTCTGGCGCTGACCGCCGGAGAGGCTGGCGACGTGCTGGCGGATGGACCGGACGGTCCGCACCGACAGGCTGGCGAGCACCTCGGCGGCGCGGGTCTCCATGGCGGACTCGTCGAGCCGGATGCCCCTCTTGATCTCCCGCCCGAGGAACATGTTGTGGACGATGTCGAGGTTGTCGCAGAGCGCGAGGTCCTGGTAGACGACCTCGATGCCGAGGTCGTTGGCGTCAGCCGGCGAGCTGATGTGCGTCGTCTCGCCCTCGAACAGCACCTCGCCGGCGTCGAACGGGAAGATGCCCGCGACGCACTTGATCATGGTCGACTTGCCGGCGCCGTTGTCACCGACCAGCGCCGTGACCTCACCGGCCCGGGCGACCAGGTCGACGCCGCGCAACGCGTGCACCGCGCCGAAGTTCTTCCGCCCTCCCCTGACCTCGAGTGTCGGTGGAGGGGCCAGGTCGGGTGCGGCATGCGCTGCTTGTGTCATCGTCCACCTCATGGGGTCCGTCGGTTCACCCCGCGTCGTCGCGGGTCTGTGCGGGTGTTGCGGCGACGTCCTCGTCGCAGGTCTGTCGTTGTCGTGCTCCCGGTGACCCGGACGCCAGGCCGGGGCCGGCCGCTCGCGCGAACCGGCCCCGCCTGGTCACCGGGGTGGTCGGTCGACCACCCCGGCGTCGTGCGTCAGGAGATGCCGGCCTCAGCGCACTTGGCCGCGTAGTCGGCCGTGCAGACCTTGTCCTTCGTGGTGTAGCCGTCGGCGATGACGTCCTTGACGTTGTCGAAGTAGATCGCCTGGGGGTCGAGCAGGACCGCCGCAACCTTCTTGCCGGACTCGGAGTCGTCGACCGAACCCGTGGCCAGGTCAGCGGTGCTGTCGCCCTTGGCGGCCGCGATGGCCAGCGCCGCAGCGGCGTCGGCCTCCTTCTTGACGGCCTTGTAGACGGTCATGCACTGGTCGCCGGCAAGGATGTTCTGCAGGCCCTGGTCCGTCGCGTCCTGACCGGTGACCGGGACGGTGCCGTTCACGCCGTTCTTCTTGAGGATGGCGATCGCGGCGTTGCCGAGACCGTCGTTGGCCGCGAGGACGCCGTCGATCTTGCCGGCGGTCTCGGTGTACATCTGCTCGAAGATCGTGCCGGCCTGCTGGTTGTCCCAGTCGGGCACGGCCTGGTCGGCGACCACCGTGTAGTCACCGCTCGTCGTCTTCGCCTGCAGCGCGGCAACCGCACCCGCCTTGAAGAGCGTGGCGTTGTTGTCCGTCGGCGAGCCGTTGAGGTACGCGATGTTCGCCTTGGTCTTGCCGGCGTCATCGAGGCACTTCTGCAGGCCCTCGCCCTGGAGCTGGCCGACCTTCGTGTTGTCGAACGACACGTAGAAGTCCGCGCCGCCGCCCAGCGTGAGCCGGTCGTAGTCGATCGTCGCGATGCCCTGCGCCTGAGCCTTCTGCAGCACCGCCTTGCCCGACCCGGAGTCCAGGTTGACGATCATGAGGACGTTGACGCCGCTCGTGATCATCTGGTCCGCGATCGTCTGGAACTGGGTCTTGTCACCCTGGGCGTTCTGGATGTCGGCGTCGACACCCGCGGCATCGAACGCCTCCTTCAGGTACTTGGCGTCGGCGGTCTCCCACCGGGCCGAGGACTTGGTGTCAGGAAGGATCACGCCGACCTTCGGCGCCGCCCCTTCGCTGCTTCCGCCACTTGCCGTGTCGCTGCCGCTGGGCGTGTCATCGCTGCCACAACCGGCCAGCAGCAAGCCGGAGGCCGTGACGGCCGCCATTGCCAGAACCATGCTTCGTCGCATCGTGCTCCCTCTCGTGACGACGCCCCGTTGCGCTCGTCTCCACCCGGCGCTTTCGGGCGCTCGGACTATGTTGCGGGCCACAACATATGACCGGGCGGGGTCCCTCACAAGGTCAGACGAATTTTCCGTGGTCAAACTGTGACCTTGCAGGCTGAGCAAGCGCTTTCTTTGGTCCTCGATTCGCTCACCTGGGCGAATCATGTTCGGGGCCACAACAATCCCTGTGCGAGCGCTGAGCCTGCGAGGCCCCGCGGGACGTCCGAGGAACGGAGGGGTACAGCCGCCAGTTATTCGGACGCTAGCGAGTGGTCGGGGCGTCAGCCGGGCGTACACGAGCGGAGGCCGGGCCTGCGGGGGGTCAGGCGTCGGCGGACTCGGCCGAGCGGCGCCAGCGGATGCCGGCCTCGATGAAGTCGTCGATGTCGCCGTCGAACACCGCGGCCGGGTTGCCCACCTCGTGCTCGGTGCGGAGGTCCTTGACCATCTGGTACGGCTGCAGCACGTAGGACCGCATCTGGTCGCCCCAGCTCGCCTTGACGTCGCCCGCAAGCGCCTTCTTCTTCGCGTCCTCCTCGGCCTTGCGGACCAGGAGCAGGCGAGACTGCAGCACGCGTAGCGCCGCGGCGCGGTTCTGGATCTGGGACTTCTCGTTCTGCATCGACACGACGATGCCGGTCGGGATGTGGGTCATGCGGACCGCGGAGTCGGTGGTGTTGACCGACTGGCCGCCGGGGCCCGACGAGCGGAAGACGTCGACCTTGATCTCCGACTCGGGGATGTCCACGGAGTCGTTCGACTCGATGAGCGGGATGACCTCGACGGCCGCGAAGCTGGTCTGGCGTCGGCYCTGGTTGTCGAACGGCGAGATGCGGACCAGGCGGTGCGTGCCGGCCTCGACGGAGAGGTTGCCGAAGGCGTAGGGCACCTTGACCTCGAACGTCGCCGACTTCAGGCCGGCCTCCTCCGCGTAGGAGGTGTCGAGCACGGTGGTCGGGTAGTTGTGGCGCTCGGCCCAGCGCAGGTACATGCGGAGCAGCATCTCGGCGAAGTCCGCGGCGTCGACGCCACCGGCGCCGGCGCGGATGGTGACGACGGCCTCGCGCTGGTCGTACTCCCCCGCCAGCAGCGTGCGGACCTCGAGCTCGCCCAGGTCCTTCTTGATCTTGAGCAGGTCGGCCTCGGCCTCGGCGAGGGTCTCCTCGTCCTCCTCCTCGGCGGCCATCTCGACCAGCGTCTCGAGGTCGTCGATGCGCCCGTCGAGCTTGCTCATGCGGTCCAGCTCGGCCTGCGTCGACGAGAGGGCGCTGGTGATCTTCTGCGCCGCCTCCGGGTCGTCCCAGAGGTCGGGGGCCRAGGCCTGCTCCGAGAGCTGGGCAACCTTCGCCTGGAGCGCGGTCGGGTCGCTCACCGCCTGGATGGTGCCCAGGGTGGTGCGCAGATCGCGGATCGCGGAGGGAAAGTCGGTGGTGGCCACAACCGCTCAGGCTACCGGAGCCTGCCTGCGCACCGAGCCGGGGGCGATATCGCGGTCAGGACGCGCGGGCCGTCGACTCGGCATCGAGCGCGATGCCGTCCTGCCACGCCGCGAGGACCCAGCTGAGCAGGACGGGGTGCGTCACGGCGCCGAGGTGCACGCGCGCCGAGGTGCCGTCGGGCGTGCTGGCCGACAGCACCACGAGCTGGTCCGACTGCGCCGCGGCGTCGGGGTTGTCGCGCAGGTACTCCTCGACCGCCGACCGCACCGCCGCATCGGTCAGCGGGAGTCCGGGCTCCCGGTCTGCACCGGGCGCGTAGTAGCGGTCGTCGCCCACGGCGTCGGCGCCCTCGAGCGCGAGCACGTCCGCGAGCGCCAGCAGCCGCTTGCGCTCGAGGTGCACGCCCGCCGCCGAGGCCACGACCGTCACCAGCAAGAGCGCGACGACGACGAACCCGATCGTGAGGATCATGATCTGGCCGTCGTCCCGGCGCCCGCTACGGCGGCGCCTCATCCGGACGCGCCTCATCCGCCCGCCCGGTAGGCGTCCACCGGCGCCACGCGCTCGGCGCTGACCGGGATCTCGAGCGGGACGACGTCGCGCACGAACCCCGGCACGAAGGGCAGCGGCACCCTCACGTCGATCCGGGCGGACACGTCGCTGCCCGGTGCCAAGCACGGCGAGGCCGAGCAGGTGATCGTCAGCGCCTCGGCCGGGTCGTCGTCGAACCCCTGGTCCCGTAGCGCGATCCCGGCCGCGGCGATCGCCCGCTCCGCGCCCTCGTCGGCATCGTCGGCGACCACGAAGGTGCGGGCCGCCTCGCGCGCCGCCCCCTCACCGGCGAACGTCGCCGCCTCGATGCGACCGAGCACGAGGACCAGATAGACCAGGGGCACCAGCAGCACGAGCGAGAGCCCGAGGAACTCGACCACCGAGCTGCCCTCGTCGCCCCCGAACCGCCCGGTCACGGGACCTCGAGGAGGGCGTGCCCGCGGACCGTGAGCGTGCCGGCGGGGCCCACCAACCCGACGAGCGGCAGTGGCGCCTGCACCTCGACCTCGACGACGTCCAGGCCGTCGATCGTCGCCAGGCCGGCGCTCACGCCCTGCGCGTACGCCGCGGAGAGCGACTGGGTGATGAGATCACGCGACCGATCCGCGCCGTCCGCGGGGGCGTGCCCGACCAGCGCGCCGTACCGGGCGCCCTCGGACGCCGAGTCGACCAGCGTGTTGCGGACGTGCAGCACGACCGTCAGCTGCAGCACTGCCACGAACAGCACGGTCACCAGCCCGCCGACCAGTGCGAAGTCGACGATCGCCGACCCCGCGTCGCCGGTCAGGGCGCCTTGACGCTGTCGATGGCGTCCTCGAACACCCGGGCGAGCGCGTCGCCCGCGATGATCCACAGGGCGGTGACCAAGCCCGCGGTCATCAACGTCACCAGCACCCATCCCGGGACGTCGCCACGGTCCGACCCGCGCGCGGTGACCCGGTGCCGGACGGCGCTCCACGCGGTCGAGCCCCACACCAGCGACCCCCACATCAGTGTCGCCGTGCGCGACGGCGCACCGCCGCCTTCCTTCGTCTGGCTCTCGCTGCCCGTCGTCATCGGTCGTCGTCCCTTCGTCGGGCGCCCGTCGGGCGCCGTGCCTGATACCGCTGCCCGTCACAGGCCGACCCGCAGGACGACCATGCTCGGGAAGACTGCGAAGACGACGGTGACCGGAAGAATCAGAAAGACGACCGGAACCATCATCAGAACTTCCTTGCGCCCACCCGTCTCCATGAGCGCGCGGCGCCCCTCCTCGCGCACGTCCTGCGCCTGCGCCCGCAGGACGTCGGCGAGCGGCGTGCCCCGCTCGACCGCGACGGCGACGCCTTCGGCGAAGCGCGCGAGGGCCGGCAGGCCAGTCCGGTCGGCCAGGCTGTCCAGCGCGACCGTGAGCGGCGCGCCTGACCGAGCGTCGGCGAGTGTCCTGGCCAGCTCCCCGGTGAGCTCCCCGTGCGTCGTCCGCACGACGCGCTCCAACGCGCCGACCGCACCCTCGCCCGCACCGACCGCCAGGGCCAGCAGCTCCGCGATCGTCGGGAGCTCCTGCAGCATCCGGGACTCGCGCTCCCGGAGCTCCCGGCTGAGGGCCCAGTCGCGCGCCAGCACGCCGAGCAGCCCGCACACGGCGACGAGCACGACCAGGGCGCCGACGCCGGCCCCCCGCGTCGCCGCGAGCAGGAGCGCGAGCGCGAGCCCAGCCGCCAGCCCGAGCACACCCCACACGACCTGCCCAGCCCGGAACTGCTCGACCGTCTCGCTGCGCCCTGCCCGCTCCAGGCGACGGCGCAGCTCCGAGGTCGGCGAGCCGAGCCGCGTGACCAACCGGACGGCGTCGCTCATGATCGGGGCGACGAGCCGCTCCACGGTGGCGAACGGCCCGCGCTCGCTGGGCGCGGACCGCAGCAGGCCGGAGCCGGTGGGCTGCGGCCGGAGGTAGGGAGCGAGGCGTTGGTCGAAGTCGATCCGGCGGGACCGCAGCCGCAGGGCCACGAGCGCCAGCCCGAGACCGCCGAGGAGCCCGACGAGCGCGCCCACCACTCCCGGGCTCACCGGAGCACCCGCGGGTCGTCGGGCAGCCGCGCGATGCGGAGCATGACCAGGTAGGCGACCGCCGTGCACGCGGCCCCGACGACGAGGACCGCGAACCCGGCCGGGGTGTCGTACGCGCTCGCCGCCTCCGGACGCGTCGACAGCAGGGCGAGCACCACCCACGGAGCAGCGACCGCCAGCCGCGCCGCGTACACGGTCCAGCTCTGCCTCGCCTCGAGCTCGCCGCGGGTCCGGACGTCCTCGCGCAGGAACGTGGCCAGCGTGCGCAGCAGGCGGCCGAGGTCGGTGCCGCCCACGTCCCGGGTCAGGCGCAGCGCCTCGACGATGCGGTCCGCGACGGGGTCGGCCAGGCGCGCCTTGAGGGCGTCGAGACACTCACCGAAACGGCCGGTCGCCCGGTAGTCCTCCGCGAAGGCCGTGAACGCCGGCCGCAGCTCGACCGGACCGCGCTCCCCGATCTGCGCGACCGCCTCGGGCAGCGCCAGCCCCGCCCGGATCCCCGAGCCCAGGTGGTCCACCACCTCCGGCCAGAGCTGCCGCAGGCGCGCCCGTCGGCGCCGCGCCCGCCCCCGCACGACCGCCCACGGCGCCAGCGCCGCGAACACCGCGAAGCAGAGCGCGATCGACGGGATCCGGGTCAGAATCACGCCCACCAGGAGGACCACGAGCCCGACGACGACGCTGGTCAGCACCAGTGCGCCCGGCGTCACCCCGCTCGCCCCGGCCTGCACGAGGGTGTCCTGGGTCCGCGCGTGCCAGCCGGCCGCCCGCGACCCCTTGGCCTGCCGCGGCTCGGCCCAGAACGACCACCAGATGCAGGCCACCCCGGCACCGAGCAGGAGCCCGACCACGACCCCCATCAGCCGCGCCCGCGCAGCAGGGCGGCCAGGTCGGTGCCCGGGCGGGCGAACCGCTCCGGGTGCGGCGGATAGCCGTCCGCGCGGACCAGGTGCCCGTCACGCGTGTGGAAGATGTCGGCGGTCTCGACGATCCCCTGCTCGACCCGGCCGGGGACGGCGACGATCTCGCGAACCAGCCGCCTGCCGGTGCCGTCGAGGTCGAGGTGCACGACGAGGTCCACCGCCGAGGCGACCGTGGGGATCACGAACCGGTCGGACACGTTCTCGCCGGCCAGCAGCGGGAGGGTGCAGAGCTTCGTCAGCGCCTCGCGGGCCGAGTTTGCATGGATCGTGCACATGGCGGGCACGCCCGCGTTGAGCGCGATGAGCAGGTCGAGCGCCTCGGCCTCGCGAACCTCGCCGACGAGCAGCCGGCTCGGACGCATGCGCAGCGCCTCCTTGACCAACCGCCGCAGCGGGATCTCCCCGGTCCCTTCGAGGCTCGGTTGGCGGCACTGCATCGCCACCCAGTCGCGCGCGCTCAGCCGCAGCTCGAAGACCTCTTCGCACGTGATGACGCGCTCGCGCGCGGGGATCGCGCCGGCCAGCGCGTTGAGCATCGTGGTCTTGCCTGCCTGCGTGCCGCCCGAGACCAGCACGTTGAGCCCGGCGCGGACGGCGGCGTGCAGGAACGCCGCTGCGTGCGGGGTCAGCGTGCCGAGGCCGACCAGCTCGTCGAGCGTGGTCGCCCGGACCACGTACTTGCGGATGTTCACGGACCAGTGCTGCCGCGTGACGTCGGGGATCACCGCGTGCAGCCGCTCCCCGCCCGGCAGGCTGGCGTCGACGAACGGGCTGGACAAGTCGAGTCGACGGCCCGAGACCTTGAGCATCTTCTCGACGAGGTCTCGCACCTGGCCGTCCGTGAGGATCGTCGTCGTCAGCTCGGACTCCCCGCGTCGCGCGACGAAAACCTGCGTCGGCGCGTTGATCCATATCTCTTCGACCTCGGGGTCATCGAGGTACTTCTGCAGCGGCCCCAGCCCGGCGACGGCGTCCACCACTGCCTTGTGCGCGGCGACGGCATCCACCAACGGCGGGACCGCACCGACGACCGACCGCTCGTCGTAGTCGGCGATCACGTCCGAGACCAGCGACACGACGCCGGGCCGGTCGCGGACCGGGTCGATGCCGCGACGCCGGATGAGCTCGCGGACCTCGGTCTCGAGGATTGCCACACCGTCCACGGGGCCGCCTCGCTCTCGGTCACAGCGCCCGGTTCATCCGTCATGTCCGATTGCACGCTGGCCGGAACCTTAGGGGACGCCCGGCGGTCAGCACACCCCGCTGTCCACAGGGGGGACGCCCGTTCACCCGTCGGAGGGACTCGTCTGGGACTTCGGTCCTAGGGATCCGGACCGCTTGCCCCAGACAATTGACGTACGACGAACAGGGCGGCGAGCAGCGCGACGACGAACGAACGCGCGCGATTCCGCAGCCCTTTCAGGGGGCTGCCCCCGGGCGCCCGATACCCCCCGCGACGTCACCCCGCACCGAGGCCGGTGCACCCTGACTCCATCGAAGGACATCCCCATGCGTATTCGCGCCCTCGGCGCCGCCCTGCTCACCGCAGCGCTCGTGCTCCTGCCCACCGCCGCGCACGCCGGCGGCTCCGATTCCGCGACCCCGTACACCGTCACCGCTGAAGGTCTGTCGCTGCTCTACGGGAAGACCTTCGAGGCGAACGGGCACGTCAACTACAAGGTCACCAAGCTGGACGGGACCGGCGAGAAGACGTTCAACGTGCAGCAGTCCGTGCCGGACAACGGGATCTGGCCGCAGGCCCGGTATGTCGGACAGAGCTACTACCCGTGGACGGCTCACCCGGACTTCGCCGCTGCCTTCCCCAACGGGTACTGCCTGAAGTGGGTGCAGGTGAGCCTGTTCAACGAGCACTTCGGCGAGGGCGGTCAGTTGCCCGTCTGCACCCCGACCGACCCGCCCGTCGAGCCCGTCACCCCGACCGACCCGATCGAGCCGGTGACCCCGGTCGACCCCACGGACCCCATTGAGCCGGTCACCCCCGTCGACCCCACCGACCCGGTCACCCCGGTCGACCCGACCGACCCCGTCGACCCCATCACCCCGATCGACCCCACCGACCCCGTCGACCCGACCGACCCGGTCGAGCCGACCGACCCGGTCACCCCCGTCACCCCCACCGACCCGGTTACCCCGGTCGAGCCGCTGGCCCCGCTCACGCCGACCGACCCGTTCGACAGCGTGGTTCTCGCCGACCCGGCGCTCCCGACGACGACGGAGCCGGAGTTCATCAGCGTGGTCCTCGCGGCGGAGCCGTCGGACGCGACCGACTCGAGCGCCACGCTCGCCGCGACAGGCTCCCCGGCCGCCACCGTCGGGGCGCTCGGCGCGCTGGCGGTCGCGGCCGGCGCAGCCCTCGTGGTGCTGGCCCGCCGGCGGACCGCCTCCGACCGCACGCGCTGAGCCGGCTGGCCGGACACATGACGCGCTGCCGCGGGTCGTGGGTCCGGCCCGCTAGCGTGTGAGCGTGTCCACGACGATCACCACCCCCCTGCCCACCGGCCGCCAGCACGTCCTCGAGCTCGGCGGCCAACGCGCCGTCATCACGGCGGTGGGCGCAAGCCTCCGGGAGTACACGGTTGACGGCCGGGACGTGGTGCTCCCCTTCGACGAGACGCAGATCCCCCCGGCGTTCTCCGGGGCCACGCTCGCACCCTGGCCTAACCGCCTGCGCGACGGGGTCTACGGCTACCGCGGCGAGACGTACGAGGTGCCGCTGACGGAGCACCTGCGCCAGACGGCGCTGCACGGGCTGGTCTCGAGCACGACGTTCACGACGGTGGACGCCGACGCCACCTCGGTGACCCTCGAGCACGTCATCGTCCCCACGCACGGCTACCCCTGGCCCGTGCGGGTGCAGCTCGTCTACACGCTCACCGAGGCCGGACTGCACGTCCGTGCGGAGGCGACGAACCTCGGCACGACGACGGCGCCGTACGGCATCGGGTTCCACCCGTGGCTGTCTCCGGGCGACGCCGAGGTCGACGACTGCACCCTGCAGGTGGACGCCGCGCGGCATGTGACGATCGACGAGCGGCTGCTGCCCACGGGTTCGGAGCGGGTGTCCGGCGGTTTCGACCTGCGCGAGCCGCGCCGACTGCAGGGACTCGACCTCGACGACGCCTGGATCGACCTGACCCGAGACGCCGAGGGGATCTCGTGGATCCGGCTGGGCTGCCCCGACGGCCGCACGGTCGCTATGTGGGCCGACGACGCGACGAAGGCGTGGCAGGTCTGCACCGGGGACACGGTCGTGCACATCGCGCGCCGCGGCGTAGCCGCGGAACCGATGACGTGCATCGCGGACGCGTTCCGCACCGGGAACGACCTCGTGCACCTGGCGCCGGGCGAGAGCCACACGATCACCTGGGGCCTCACGCTGCTGTGAGGCTCAGGCGGCGGGGTCAGCCGTCGTAGTACTCGCCGTCGGCCTCGACGCCCTTCTCGTACTCCCAGTGCCACTTCTCGTGGGGGCCGCTGCCGCCGGGCTGGGCCCACGCGGGGTTCTGCCAGCCATAGGTGGGCCCGTTCTCGGTGATCCAGCGCCACTTCACGCCGGACGTCTGGTCCTGGCAGAGGTCGACGGCGAGACCCCAGCCGTGGTTGCTCTTGCCGGGTGCGGCGGCGAGGCCGCCCTTCTGCGCCTTGACCGCACGCTGCTGGGCGAGGGTCCGGTAGCCGGAGGCGAGGCACAGGTCGCCGCCGAACCGCGCGGCGAAGGCCTGGTTGAACTCCGCGAGAGACACGGCCGCGTCCGCGCGGAGCTGCGTGTGGTTGTCCCAGAGGGTGCAGAGGTCGGAGACCTTGAGCAGGCCGTTCTGACCGGCCGGGCGCACCGAGCCGTCGCAGCCGGCCAGCAGGGACCGCTCCTCGGTGCGGCTGGAGGCCGCCGCCAGGCTCCGCGCCTGCAGGGCGCCGTCGGCGGACACGAGCGAGGAGGGGGGCAGCGCCGAGAGCGAGGAGCCGGCCAGCGCGGAGACCGTCGACGGCAACGTCGAGTCCGCCAGCGCGTCCGAGCCGAAAGCGACGGGGCTGGGCACGACGCCCTGGCTCACGGGGATCACGACCGTGATGCCCGCGAGGACACCGAGGACGCCGAGGCGTGCTGCCGTGCGGGTGGGCCGACGGGCGCGGCGCCGCGAGGTGCCGTGTTCGACGCCCGCGAGCTCGGGGACCTCGTCGATGGGGTGAGCGACCGCCGCCTGCTCCGGATCCGGGGCGGTCACCGGGGGCGACGAAAGCGCCGGCAAAACGACGGGGAGCGTCGGCAGCGCGACGGGCTCGGCGGGCCGCGCCACCGGAGYGGCGGCACCGTCCCGCGGGGCGGCCGCCCAGGCGACCCGGCGCCCGGCGGGAGGAGAAACAGGCTCGGAGGACCACGTCGGAGCCTGCGGAGCGGCAGCCCACTGCGGGGCACCAAGAGGCTGCGACGCGACCGGTGCCGCGGGGCGGCCCGACGGAGCGACCGGCTCCGGCGCGACGGGTGCCGCAGTGCGGGCCGACGGAGCGACCGACCGCTGCGCGACGTGCGCGAGCTGCTCGGTGGCGGGTGCGATGGGCGCACGGTGCGCGGCCCAGGTCGGCACGTGGTGGACGGCCGTCGGGGAGTCAGGATCGGTGCGCGGGGCAGTCGCGGGGACCGGCGTCGAGACGGGTTCGACAGCGGAACGCCGCTCGGCCTCACGGAGGCTGCGGCGTGTGGGAAGGCCCGTCACGGGCTCCTCGCTGTGCGACCCCACGACACCTCCAGTCTCTTCTCACGCGTCTGATCTGCCGCGACGTCGTCGTCGAGCACGCGGCAGGGCACGTCCCGGCGACTGCGGTCACGAAACCATAACGGCTCGCGGGCGCGCTTCCAAGCCCCTGGACGGATGTCCAGTCCATCGAGCGGACATACCGGGCGACACGCGGGGCGACACGCCGAGAGGCGCACGCGATCCCCCCATCCGCTGGCAGCGGTCAGGACATCTGCCCCCGCTGCATGGCGTCCCGGACCTCGCCGACCAGCTCTTCGAGGATGTCCTCGAGGAACACCACGCCGACGGCCTGGGCGCCCTCGTCGACCCGCGCAAGGTGCGAGCCCGACCGCTGCATGGCCGCGAGCGCGTCCTCGATCTCGTCCTGCGGCCCGACGACCGCCAGCGCGCGTACGCGCCAGGCGGGCACGGGCACGGCCCGGTTGGTCTGGTCGGCGTACAGGACGTCCTTGAGGTGCAGGTACCCCGTGAGGGCGCCGGCCGCGTCGACGACCGGGAAGCGGCTGAACCCCGTCCGCGCCACGAGCCGTTCGACGTCCTCGGGGGTGCTGCCCGGTCCGACGGCCACCAGCTCACCCGTCCCGATCATGACGTCGTGCGCGGTGAGGTCGGAGAACTCGATCGCCCCGGCGAGCAGCCCCTGCTCGTCCTCGAGGAGCCCCTCCGCCTGCGAGCGCTCGACGATCGACTGGACCTCCTGGGCCGTGAACGCCGACGACACCTCGTCCTTGGGCTCGACGCCGAACAGCCGCAGCGCGTGGTTGGCCATCCAGTTCAGCACCGTGATGACGGGCCCGACCACGCGGGCGACCCAGACGAGCGGCGGCCCGAACATCAGCACCGCGCGGTCGGGCCCCGCGACGGCGAGGTTCTTGGGCACCATCTCGCCGAGCACCACGTGCAGGTAGACGACGATCGCGAGCGCCAGGACGAAGGAGATCGGGTGCGTGAGGTCCTCGCTGACGCCCAGCGCGGCGAGCGGGTCGGCGATGAGGTGCGCGATCGCCGGCTCGGCCACCACACCGAGGCTCGTGGAGCAGACCGTGATGCCCAGCTGGGCGCACGCGAGCATCAGGGAGACGTGCTCCATGGCCCACAGCACCGTCTTGGCGCGGCGGTCGCCGGCGGCGGCGAGCGGCTCGATGGAGCTGCGCCGGGCCGAGATGATGGCGAACTCCGCGCCGACGAAGAACGCGTTGGCGGCGAGCAGCACGGCCGCCAGCACCAGGGCCAGGGTCGAGTTCACGACTCGTCCCCCTCGTCGTCGGCGTCGACCGCGCAGACGCGCACCCGTTCCACCCGCCTGCCCGCCATCGCCTCGACCTGGAGGCGGACACCGTCGACGACGATCTCGTCGCCGTCGACCGGGATGCGGCCGAGCACGAACATGAGCAGGCCGCCCAGCGTCTCGTAGGGGCCGTCGGCCGGGACGTGCAGGCCGGTGACCTCCACCAGCTCGTCGGGACGCAGCACGCCGGGCAGCAGCCAGGAGCCGTCCGCCGACCGGGCGGTCGACGCGCGTCGGCGGTCGTGCTCGTCGGCGACGTCGCCCACGAGCTCCTCGACGACGTCCTCGAGCGTCACGACGCCCGAGGTGCCGCCGTACTCGTCGACGACGACCGCCATCTGCAGGCCCTGCTCGCGCAGCTCGACCAGCAACGGTCCGAGGTGCACGGTCTCCGGGACGCGCGGCGCGTCGACCATGAGGGCGGCGGCGGGCACCTCGGCCCGCCGCTCGTAGGGCACCGCGATCGCGCGGCGCAGGTGCACCAGCCCGACGATGTCGTCGCTGGAGTCACCGATCACGGGGAAGCGTGAGTGTCCGGTCCGGCGCGACACGTCGATGACGTCGGCGGCGGACTCCTCGCGCCGCACGACGACGAGCCGCAGCCGGTCGGTCATCACGTCGACGGCGGTGAGCTCGGTGAACTCGATGGAGTTGGTGAGCAGGGTGGCCGTCGACTCGTCCAACGTGCCCACCTGCGCGGAGCGGCGCACGAGCGCCGCGAGCTCCTGCGGCGACCGCGCGCCCGAGAGCTCCTCGCGCGGCTCGACGCCGACGCTGCGCAGCAGGGCGTTGGCGCTGCCGTTGAACAGGGTGATGAGCGGTCGCAGCGCGCTGGTGAAGCCGCGCTGGAGCGGCGCGACCATGCGCGCGGTGGGCATCGGTCGGCTGATCGCCAGGTTCTTGGGGATCAGCTCGCCGACGACCATCGAGAACCCGTTGACGACGATGAGCGCCACCACGGCCGCGACGACGCCGCCGACCGCCTGCCCGAGCACGGAGTCCTGCAGCGGCAGGCTCAGCAGCCGCGCCACGGCCGGCTGTGTGGTGTAGCCGAGCAGCACGGTGGTCAGCGTGATGCCGAGCTGGGCGCCGGAGAGCTCGGTCGACAGCCGGCGCAGCGCCTTGAGCACGGATTGGCCGCGACGGTCGTCGGGCGCCGTCTGGCCTTCGACGAGGCCCGGGTCCAGCGTGACCAGCGAGAACTCGCTCGCGACGAACACCGCGGTCCCGAGCGTCAGCAGGATGCCGAGGCCGACCAGCAGCCACTCGGTCAGCACGCGGCACCGCCGGGCGCACGACGAACGCCGACCCGGGGGCCGGCGCTCGTCGTGGAGGTCATGACAAAGAGGGGGAGGTGGCCGGCATGGCCGCCACCGGGCTCGTCGGCCCGGGAACGACGCCGGCAGCTACTTGAGCTGCTCATGGTGGGCGCCATCATACGGGTGGTCCCCTCGTCGGCGCAGGCTCGACGGACCCGTCGCGACGTCATCGGCGCCGCGCTGTGCCACGCTGGCGGCATGGCGAACGTGAACACGTCACCCGGCGGTGCGGCCGGCACGACGGTCCTGGTGGTGGAGGACGAGCCGGCGATCGCGCAGGCGATCGTGCACCGGCTCTCGGCAGAGGGGTGGACGGTCGAGTCGGCGGCCGACGGGCTGGCCGGCGTCAGCGCCGCCTCGCGCCTGCGCCCCGACGTGGTGGTGCTGGACGTGATGCTCCCGGGCATCGACGGGCTCGAGGTGTGCCGACGCATCCAGGCCGAACGGCCGGTGCCCGTCCTCATGCTCACGGCACGCGACGACGAGACGGACATGCTCATCGGTCTCGGCGTGGGTGCCGACGACTACATGACGAAGCCGTTCTCGATGCGCGAGCTCGTCGCGCGCACGAAGGCGCTGCTGCGCCGCACGGAACGCGCGACCCGGGCGGCCGAGATGGCGGCGGCCGACCAGCCCGACCCGCCGCTCGTGCTGGGTGACGTCACGGTCGACCGGGCCCAGCGGCGTGTCCTGCGGGGCGACGCCGAGGTCCACCTCACGCCCACCGAGTTCGACCTCCTGCTCGCGCTGGCGGCGACGCCGCGGACCGTGCTCACGCGCGAACGCCTACTCGCGGAGGTGTGGGACTGGGTGGACGCCAGCGGCACCCGCACGGTCGACTCGCACATCAAGGCGCTGCGCCGCAAGCTCGGCGCCGACCTCATCCGCACGGTGCACGGAGTGGGCTACGCGTTCGAGCCGAGCGACAGCGCGGGCGACGTCTCCGAGGGCGCGTGAACGCACCCCGGCACGTCCGCGGCGAGTTCGCCCGCTCGCGGATCCCCGACGTCCGGCCGTTGGACCGCTTCCGCTCGATCAAGGTCAAGCTCGGCGTGCTCGTGGCCGCGACCGTCACC
Organism: Cellulomonas sp. P5_E12; assembly: GCF_054049315.1. Taxonomy (NCBI): domain Bacteria; kingdom Bacillati; phylum Actinomycetota; class Actinomycetes; order Micrococcales; family Cellulomonadaceae; genus Cellulomonas; species Cellulomonas sp. P5_E12. Next base: position 166,125 of record NZ_JBFUMP010000003.1, read on the forward strand.
CTCGCCGCCTTCATCACCTGGGTCGGCCTGTACAACCACCTCGGCCCCACGCGGACGCTGCCGCTCGCGATCGTCGCCTCGCTCATCGTCACGCAGCTGCTGGCCCGTGGCATGACCTCGCCCCTGCGGGAGATGACCTACGCGGCGCGGCGCATGGCCGGCGGCGACTACAGCCGCCGGGTCCGGGCGACCAGCCTGGACGAGGTGGGCCAGCTCGCGGACGCGTTCAACACGATGGCCGACGACCTCGAACAGGCCGACACGTTCCGGCGCGAGCTCGTCGCCAACGTCTCCCACGAGCTGCGCACCCCCGTCACCGCGCTGCAGGCCCAGCTGGAGAACATCGTCGACGGCGTCACGGAGCCGGACCCGGCGACCATGCAGGCCGCGCTGGCGCAGACCGAGCGCCTGGGCCGGCTGGTCACGTACCTGCTGGACCTGTCGCGGCTGGAGGCGGGCGACGTCCCGCTGGAGATCGCGGATGTCCACCTGCGCGGCTTCCTCGAGGAGGCCGCCGACGGCGCGATGCTCGTCGGCTCGACGAAGCACCTACGGTTCCCGGTCGTCGTCGACCCACCCGACCTCACGGTCCCGGCCGACCCGGACCGCCTGCACCAGGTGGTGGCGAACCTCCTGCACAACGCCGTCCGACACTCCCCCGACGGCGACGAGGTCCGGCTCGAGGCGTCACGCGTGGGATCGGAGGTGCGGATCGACGTGGTCGACCACGGCCCGGGGATCGCGCGCGACGACCGGGCGCACGTGTTCGAGCGGTTCGTGCGCGGCAACACGCCGGCGCTCACCGGCCAGATCTCGACGGGTGGCACTGGCCTGGGGCTCGCGATCGTGCGCTGGGCGGTCGAGCTGCACGGCGGTCGGATCGAGGTCGCCGACACGGACGTCGGGTGCACCATGCGTGTGTCCCTCCCGGCGGCGAAACCGCGCGCCGCCTGAGGTTCTTGTTCTATCGCGACTAGAACAGTACGGTCGGTCGCATGACGTCCGACGGCACGATCCTCGTCGAGCACCTCTCCAAGTCGTTCGGGTCGGTCCGCGCGGTGCAGGATCTCTCGTTCGAGGTGGCCCCGGGCCGCGTCACGGGATTCCTCGGACCCAACGGCGCCGGCAAGACGACGACGCTGCGCATGCTGCTCGGCCTCGTCCGACCCACGTCGGGCGTCGCGACCATCGGCGGACTGGCCTACGGGCAGATCCCCCGCCCCCTGCGCACGGTCGGCGCCGCGCTCGAGGCGGCGAGCTTCCACCCTGGTCGCACGGCGCTGGACCACCTGCGCCTCTACGCGCCGCAGGCCGGTGTGCCCGACGCCCGTGCGGGGCAGGTGCTCGAGCTCGTCGGCCTCTCGGCGGCGGCGGACCGACGCGTCGGCGGGTTCTCGCTCGGCATGCGACAGCGGCTCGCCCTCGCCACCACCCTGCTCGGCGACCCCCGCGTGCTCCTGCTCGACGAGCCCGCCAACGGCCTGGACCCCGAGGGCATCCGCTGGCTGCGCGGCTTCCTGCGCGCGCTGGCCGCCGAGGGCCGCACCGTCCTGGTGTCCAGCCACGTGCTGTCGGAGGTCGAGCAGACGGTCGACGACGTCGTGATCATCGCCCGCGGGCAGCTGGCGCACGCCTCCTCGCTGGCCGACCTCGCCGCCATGGCCCGGATCCGGGTCCGGGTGGTCTCCCCCGACGCCGCCGGCCTCGCCGGGCTCGTCGAGCGGTCCGGCTGGACGCGCACCGCGACCACCGACGCCCGGGTGGCCGAGCTGCTCGACGTCGACGCGGCCACGGTCGGCGCGGCCGCGTTCGCCGCGGGGCTCGAGCTGCACGAGCTGGCCGGCCAGGACCCCGGGCTCGAGGGCCTGTTCCTGCAGCTCGTCGGCGCCGTCGACCAGGCGGCGTCCTGATGCGCGCCGCGCTGGTCACGGAGTACCGCAAGCTCGTCAGCACCCGGCTGTGGTGGATCCTGCTGCTCGCGATGGTCGTCTACATGGCGTTCCTCGCGGCCGTGCTCGGCTGGGGCGTCTCCCAGGGCGGCGGCATGAGCAGCACGACCGGCGGCAGCGACGACGTCGTCCTCGAGCCCGACGCGGTCGTCCGGGCGGTCTACACGATCGCCGTGACGTTCGGCTACGTGTTCCCGCTGGTGGTGGGCGCCCTGGCCGTCGCCTCGGAGTTCCGCCACCAGACCATCACGCCGACCCTGCTCGCCGAGCCGCGCCGGACCGTGCTGCTGTCCGCGAAGGTCGTCGCCGCCGCGGTGCTCGGGCTGGTCTACGGCGTCGTCGGCACGCTCGCCGCCGTCGGCGCGGGCGCCGCCGTGCTCACCGTGCTCGGCCAGCCCACGTTCCTCGGCGAGGCGTCGACGTGGCGCACCATCGCGCTGTCCGCGCTCGCGCTCGCCCTCTGGGCGGTGGTCGGCGTCGGGTTCGGCTCGGTGCTCACCAACCAGGTCGCTGTCATCGTCGTCGTGCTCGCGTTCACTCAGTTCGTCGAGCCGGTCCTGCGGTTCGTCCTGGGTCTGACCAGCTGGGGCCCGGGCATCGCGGCCTACCTGCCGGGCGCCGCCGGCGAAGCGGTGTCCGGCGGCAGCTTCTACTCCGAGACCGGTCTCGGCACCCTGCTCGAGTGGTGGCAGGGCGCTCTCGTCCTGCTCGCATACGGCATCGGGCTGGCGGCGATCGGGCGCGTGACGACCTTCCGGCGCGACATCACCTGAGCGCGTCCACCCGTGCGGAACGCGTGTGCACAAGCATGACCTGCCAGGGGTGCCGACAACCCCACCTTGAGCCGCGCCGCACGGGCACGTTGCCCCCCGTTGACCCACATGTCGCGACGAGGTGAAGACACCTGTGGATCCGTCCCGCAGGGGCCTCCTGAGGCGGGTCGGCGGGCGTCGAGGCCGTAGTGTTGTCATCAACAGAACCAGCAGTCGGACTAGCAGAGACGCGGTCACGAACCGCAGCGGAAGTGGGCGATCCCAGCGTGACCCAGAAGGCGGATCCTGACTCGACGCGTGCCGTTTTCGGCGCCAACGAGTGGCTCGTGGACGAGCTGTACGAGCAGTACCTCCAGGACAAGAACGCGGTCGACCCCGCGTGGTGGGACTTCTTCGAGGGCTACAAGCCCGACGAGGCCTCCACCAACGGATCGACCCCGGCGACGAAGCCGGCCCCCGCGCGGACCAACGGCACCCCGGCGACGAAGCCGACGCCGGTCGTCGCGGCCCCGGTGGCCGCCGCTCCGCCTCCTGCCCCTCCGGCGGCCCCGGCCGCGCTCCCCCCGGCCCAGGCCGCACCGTTCGTCGAGCCGCCGGCCGTGACGTCGCCGATCGCGACGGCACAGCCGGCCACCGCGCCGTACGCCCAGGTGGCCCAGCGCGCGACGCAGGCCGACGAGGTCCAGGCCGCCGAGGTCCAGGCCGCCGACGACATCCAGAAGCTGCGCGGCCCGGCCGCGCGCGTGGTGACCAACATGGAAGCCTCGCTCGAGGTCCCCACGGCCACCTCGGTGCGCGCCATCCCGGCCAAGCTGATGGTCGACAACCGCATCGTCGTCAACAACCACCTCGCCCGTGGTCGCGGCGGCAAGATCTCTTTCACGCACCTCATCGGCTTCGCGCTGGTCGAGGCGCTGGCGGAGATGCCGGCGATGAACACCTCGTACACGCTGGCCGACGACAAGCCGAGCGTCCTGACGCCCGCGCACGTCAACGTGGGCATCGCGATCGACCTGGCCAAGCCCGACGGCACCCGTCAGCTGCTGGTCCCGTCGATCAAGAAGTCCGACACGCTCGACTTCGCCGGCTTCTGGTCGGCCTACGAGGACGTCGTACGCCGCGCGCGGGGCAACAAGCTCACGGTCGACGACTTCGCCGGCACGACGATCTCGCTGACCAACCCGGGCACCATCGGCACGGTCCACTCGGTGCCGCGGCTGATGCAGGGCCAGGGCACGATCATCGGCGTCGGCGCCATGGACTACCCCGCCGAGTTCGCGGGCACCTCCGAGGAGGCGCTCAACAAGATCGGCGTCTCCAAGGTGCTCACGCTCACCTCGACCTACGACCACCGGATCATCCAGGGCGCGCAGTCCGGCGACTTCCTGCGGATCATCGGCCGCAAGCTGCTGGGCGAGGACGGGTTCTACGACCGCGTCTTCGCGTCGCTGCGCGTGCCCTACGAGCCGGTGCGCTGGGTCCGCGAGTCGAACGACCCCGACGCCGAGGCGATCAAGCCGGCCCGCATCGCCGAGCTCATCCACTCCTACCGGTCGCGCGGCCACCTCATGGCCGACACGGACCCGCTGGCCTACCGCCAGCGCAAGCACCCCGACCTCGACGTGCAGACGCACGGGCTGACCCTCTGGGACCTCGACCGCACGTTCCCCACGGGCGGCTTCGGCGGCAAGCCCCGCGCCAAGCTGCGCGAGGTGCTCGGGCTGCTGCGCGACTCGTACTGCCGCACGGTCGGCATCGAGTACATGCACCTGCAGGACCCGCGCCAGCGCCGCTGGCTGCAGGAGCGCCTCGAGTCCGGCTACGCCCGCACGCCACGCGAGGACCAGCTGCGGATCCTGCGCCGCCTGAACGCGGCGGAGGCCTTCGAGACCTTCCTGCAGACCAAGTACGTCGGCCAGAAGCGGTTCTCCCTGGAGGGCGGCGAGTCGGTCATCCCGCTGCTCGACGCGATCCTGTCCAAGGCCGCGAACAACGGTCTCGACGAGGTCGGCATCGGCATGGCCCACCGCGGTCGGCTGAACATCCTGGCCAACATCGCCGGAAAGTCCTACGGGCAGATCTTCCGCGAGTTCGAGGGCAACCAGGACCCCAAGTCGGTCCAGGGCTCGGGCGACGTCAAGTACCACCTGGGCACCGAGGGCACGTTCACCGCCGAGTCCGGCGCGACCACCGCGGTGTACCTCGCGGCCAACCCGTCGCACCTCGAGGCCGTGGACCCCGTGCTCGAGGGCATCGTCCGCGCCAAGCAGGACCGCATCGACCTGGGCGGCGACGGCTTCTCCGTGCTGCCGATCCTCATCCACGGCGACGCGGCCTTCGCCGGCCAGGGCGTCGTGTTCGAGACGCTCAACCTGGCGCAGCTGCGCGGGTACCGCACCGGCGGCACCATCCACGTGATCATCAACAACCAGGTCGGCTTCACCACCGGCCCCTCGTCGTCGCGCTCGTCGCAGTACGCGACCGACGTGGCCAAGGGCCTGCAGGTGCCGATCTTCCACGTCAACGGGGACGACCCCGAGGCGTGCGTGCGGGTGGCCGAGCTGGCGTTCGAGTACCGCGAGCAGTTCGACCGCGACGTGATCATCGACATGGTCTGCTACCGCCGCCGCGGGCACAACGAGGGCGACGACCCCTCGATGACGCAGCCGCTCATGTACAACCTCATCGAGGCGAAGCGCTCGGTCCGCAAGCTCTACACCGAGACCCTGGTGGCGCGCGGGGACCTCACGATCTCCGACGCGGAGCAGGCGCTGCAGGACTACCAGTCCCAGCTCGAGCGGGTGTTCGCGGAGACCCGCGAGGACGGCTACGCACCGGCTCCCCCGGAGGCCGAGGCCGTCAAGGGCCTGGAGCGCCCGGAGTCGCAGCTCGAGGACGCGGGCGTCATGGTCGGCTGGAAGACCGCCGTCGACGCCGGCACGCTCGAGCGGATCGGCCGCGCCCACGTGCGGCCGCCCGAGGGCTTCACGGTGCACCCGAAGCTGGCGCAGCTGCTGGCCAAGCGCGAGGCGATGACCCGCGAGGGTGGCATCGACTGGGGCTACGGCGAGCTGCTCGCGTTCGGGTCGCTGCTGGTCGAGGGCACCCCGGTCCGCCTCGCCGGGCAGGACTCGCGCCGCGGCACCTTCGTGCAGCGCCACGCGGTCATGCACGACCGCGAGACCGGTGCCGAGTGGACGCCGCTGCTGTACCTGTCGGCGGACCAGGCGAAGTTCTGGGTCTACGACTCGTCGCTGTCGGAGTACGCGGCCCTCGGTTTCGAGTACGGCTACTCGGTCGAGCGCCCGGACGCCCTGGTGCTCTGGGAGGCGCAGTTCGGCGACTTCGTCAACGGCGCGCAGACGATCATCGACGAGTTCATCTCGTCTGCCGAGCAGAAGTGGGCCCAGCGGTCCTCCGTCGTGCTCCTCCTGCCGCACGGGTACGAGGGTCAGGGGCCCGACCACTCGTCGGCCCGCATCGAGCGGTTCCTGCAGCTCGCGGCCGAGGACAACATGACGATCGCGCAGCCGTCGACGCCCGCGTCGCACTTCCACCTGCTGCGCCGCCAGGCGTACGCCCGTCCGCGCCGCCCGCTGGTGGTGTTCACGCCGAAGTCGATGCTGCGCCTCAAGTCCGCGTCGTCGGACGTGGAGGACTTCACCTCGGGCACGTTCCGCCCGGTGATCGGCGACGACCTCGCCGCCGCCAAGGCCGGTCAGGTCACCCGCGTGCTGCTCTGCTCGGGCAAGGTCTACTGGGACCTGCTCGCCCACCGCGTCAAGACGGGCGACGAGCAGACGGCGATCGTCCGCTTCGAGCAGCTCTACCCGCTCGACGGCGACGCGGCCCGCGCAGCGCTCGCCCCGTTCGATGGTGCCGAGCTGGTGTGGGTGCAGGACGAGCCGCGCAACCAGGGCCCGTGGACCTTCCTGTCCATGCACCTGCCGCAGCTGCTCGGCCGCACGCTCCGGGTGGTCTCGCGCAAGGAGTCGGCCTCGCCGGCCGCCGGGTCCGCCAAGAAGCACCAGGCGCAGCAGGCGACGCTCGTCGAGACCGCCTTCCAGCGCTGAGCCCGACCGATCGAGGCCCGCATCCCGCGAGGGGTGCGGGCCTCCGTCGTATCAGCCGACCGCGACCGGCGCGAACGTCCGGCGGTAGGCCTGCGGGCTGGTGCCCAGCGTCCGCGCGAAGTGGTGCCGCAGGACCGCCGCCGTGCCGAACCCGCAGAGCCGCGCGATCTCCTCGATGCTCGCGTCGGACCGCTCGAGCATCTCCTGCGCTCGGACCACGCGCTGCCGGGTGACCCAGGCGGCCGGCGTGGTGCCGGTCTCGGCACGGAACCGGCGCGCGAAGGTCCGCTCGGAGACGAAGGCCCGCGCCGCGAGGTCCGGCACGCTCATCTCCTCCTCGAGGTTCTCCACCATCCACGCGAGCAGCGGCGCCAGCGTGTCGGCGTCGCACGGCAGCGGGGTGTCGACGTACTGCGCCTGACCGCCGTCGCGGTGGGGCGGCACGACCATCCGGCGGGCGACCGCCGACGCCGCGGCCGCACCGAGCTCGCGGCGGACCAGGTGGAGGCAGGCGTCGATGCCCGCGGCCGTGCCCGCGCTCGTGATCACGTGGTCGTCGTCGACGTAGAGGACCGCGGGGTTGATGCGCGCGTCCGGGAACTGCCGCGCCAGCTCGTCGGTGTACATCCAGTGCGTGGTGCACTGCCGCCCGTCGAGCAGACCCGCCTGGCCGAGCGCGAACGAGCCGCTGCAGATGCTGAGCACCCAGGCACCCCGCGCGTGGGCGTCGCGCAGCGCGTCGAGCACGACCTCGGGCACGTCACCGGTGTCGCCGTACGCGGGCACGATGACCAGGTCGACGTCCCGGGTCGCCTCGAGCCCGTGCTCGACGACGATCGAGTAGCCCGCCCCCTTCGTCGGGACCAGGCCCGGCTCGATGCCGCACAGCGTGAAGTCGAACGACGGTCCGCCGGTGTCCCGGCGGTCGATGCCGAACACCTCGCAGGCGACCCCGAGCTCGAAGGGTGCGACGTTCGGCAGGGCGATGGCGGCGACGGAACGGAGCATCTCGACAGCATCCGCACTGGGTGGCGGAATGTCAACGGTGGGCGTCGGTCCTGCCACTCGTGGCACATTCTCCATGGGCGGAGACTTTCTGCCATGACCACCTTCTGGATCGTCCTGACACTCGCCGTCGCGGCCTGGCTGGTCGCCCGTCTGGTCGTCACGCTGCGTCGCGACGGGCTGGGCAGCAGCCGCCCGCCCGCCTCCCACCCCGACTGGTCGGACTCCTCGTCCGATCTCCCGAGCCACCCGTTCCGGACCGCCGGCTGATCGCCCGGAGCCCGGCGCGGCCGGGTGAGCCTCGCGACTGGCCCGGCGATGAACCTGCCCTCCTCGCCACACCCTGAGAGACTGTGCCGACGGCGGCCGATGGCCGTCGCTGCACGGTCCGACGGCGAAGGGTGAAGCAACGTGGGTGAGCTGCCGCTGAGGCTGGCGGTGGTCGGCGACGAGCTGGTGGCCGGCGCGGGTGACCCCAAGGGGCTGGGCTGGGTGGGCCGCGTGACGGCCCGGACGCCCACTCCCGAGCCACTGACCGTCATGACGCTGGCGGTGCCGGGTGAGACGAGCACGGCCCTGGGCGCCCGCTGGGACGACGAGGTCACGCGCCGGTTCTCCCCCGAGGCCGACAACCGCCTGGTCGTCGCGCTCGGCCGGGCGGACGCCGCCGCAGGCCTCTCGCTCGCCCGGAGCCGGCTCAACCTCGCGAACATCCTCGACGTCGCGGAGCAGCGCAAGATCCCCGCCTTCGTCGTCGGTCCCCCTCCCGGAGGCACCGCCGACGCCGACAAGCTGGCCGACCTGTCAGCCGCGTACGCGGATGTGGCGACCCGGCGCCGCGTGCCGTTCGTCGACACCTACACGCCCCTGGCCGCCCACGACCAGTGGCTCGGCGACCTCGCCGCGGGCGACGGGATCCTGCCAGGGCAGGCCGGCTACGGCCTGATGGCCTGGCTGGTGCTGCACACCGGCTGGCACGCCTGGCTCGGGCTGCCCGACGACGCCGCCTGACAGCCACCGGATCCAGAGGGTCATCGCAACGTCCCCCGCACGGCCGTCAGCGCCGAGTCCAGCACGGTCCGCAGCGTGTCGAGCGTGAGCTGCTCGACGCTGCCGCGGGCGTCGACCTTGCGCAGGTCAGCGCGGATCTCGTCGCGGAACCGGCTGATCATCGCCTCGGCATCCTGGTACCGCACGTGCGACGCGAGCCGCGGGTCGTCGGGGACCCCCGCCGTGTGCGGGACCGCGTCGGCGCGAGCCTGCTGGGCCGCGGCCGCGAGATCGGCGCGCAGACCGCGCATCGACCCCTGCACGTCGTCGCGCACCTGCGCGGCGCGCTCGCGCACCGACTCGGCGATGCCCTCCTCGAGGTTCGCCAGGTCGCCCCGGCGGGCGTCGAGCTCGGCGAAGCCCGCCTCGGTGAGCGCGTACGTGCTCTTGCGCTCCTCGTCGACCCGCATGACCAGGCCCTCCTCCTCGAGGCGGGCCAGGCGCGGGTACACCGTGCCGGGGCTCGGGCGGTAGGTGCCGCCGAACCGGTCGGACAGCGCGGTGATCAGCTCGTAGCCATGCTTCGGGCCGCTCTCGAGCAGCGACAGCAGGTACAGGCGCAGCTGACCGTGTGCGAAGACGGGCGCCATCATCACGCGACCCCGGTCCCCGCGCCGCGCAGCACGGTGAGGTGCCCCGACACGGTGGTGGCGGAGACGAAGCAGGCGCCGTCTCCCGTGCGCAGGTCGACCTTGCGATGGCCCGGCGACGACCCCTTGTACTCCTCGCCGTCGACGACCAGGCGCCCGGAGACCGACTGGCCCTTGACCTGGACGCCCTTGCCGGCGGGCAGGCGCACGGTGACGTCGCCCGAGACGGTGGTCGCCGTGACGCTCGAGGTCCCGGAGGTCACGTCGAGCGTCACCGAGCCCGAGACGGAGTTCGCCTGCACCAGGCTCAGCTCGCCGGAGGCGGCGAGCTCGCCCGAGACCGAGTGGAGCTGGAGGTCGCCGTGGTGGTCACGCACGACGATCTCGCCGGACACCGTCTTGGCCCCGAGCCGGCCGCGCGTGCCGTCGGTGATCAGCGTGCCCGAGACGGTCGACACCGACGCGTCCTCCTGGATCCCGGCCAGCAGCCCCTCGGCCGTCACGGTGCCCACCTTCGCGTGGACGTCGCGCGGCACCGCGATGTGCACGTCGGCGCGGTCCTTGCCGCGGAAGTTGCGAAACTTCTCGAGGAAGCCGTCCCAGCCGCCGAGCGTGAACTGGTAGCCCACGCGGAGCTCGCCGTCGGACAGGCTGACCTCGAGCGGCCGCCCGTCGACGTCGTGCACCTCGATGCGGGCGCCCGGCCCGTCGTGCGCGACGACGTCGACCCGGCCCGCGACGAGCTGCACGCGCAGGCTGGTGATCTTCTCGATCTCGATGATCTGCGGGCCGGCGACGACCCAGGACTCCGAAGCCATGATGCTCTCCATTCGCGATATATCTCGTTCCGCAGACACGTTATATCGCGTGTGGCGCGAAGGCAACCCACACGCGTCATATCGCGTCCAGGAACGCGAAGAGCCCGTGACCGAGGTGGTCACGGGCTCTTCTCTGGAGGGCTCTAGGAGACGAGGCCGGCCTGTCGCAGCTCGACCGTGAGGTCGTGCGGGCTGGTCGAGGCGGAGAGTGCCTCGTCGTAGGTGATGACGTCGTCGCGGACCAGCTGGAACAGGTGCTGGTCGAACGTCTGCATCTTGTAGAAGTCGCCCTCCTTGATCAGGTCGATCAGGGGCGGGGCGTCCTGGGGCTCCAGGATCGCGTCGCGTGTGCGGCCGGTGTTGACCATGACCTCGATGGCCGGGCGACGGCCGGTGCCGTTGGACAGGCGCACGAGGCGCTGGGACACGATGCCGCGCAGCGCCTGGGCCAGCGCGATGCGGACCTGCTTCTGCTCGTGCGGCGGGAAGAAGTCGATGATGCGGTTGATCGACTCTGCCGCGTCGATGGTGTGCAGCGTGGACAGGACGAGGTGCCCGGTCTCGGCCGCGGACAGCGCCGCGCGGACCGTCTCGACGTCACGCATCTCGCCGACGAGGATCACGTCGGGGTCCTGCCGCATCGCGGCGCGCAGCGCGACCGTGAAGTCGGCCGTGTCCTGACGGACCTCGCGCTGGGAGACGATCGACTTCTTGTCGTGGTGCAGGATCTCGATCGGGTCCTCGATGGTGACGATGTTGACCTCGCGCAGCGTGTTGATGAGGTCGACCATCGACGCCAGCGTCGTCGTCTTGCCCGAACCGGTCGGGCCCGTCACCAGCACCAGGCCGCGAGGCTCGAGCGCCAGCTCTCCGACGACCTCGGGCAGCGCCAGCTCGGCCAGCGACTGCGCGCCGACGGCGACCCGTCGGAAGACCATCCCGTAGGTGCCGCGCGCCTGGTAGGCGTTGACGCGGAACCGGCCGACGCCCGACACCGAGTAGGCGAAGTCGGCCTCGTGGTTGTCGCGGAACGTGTCGACGAGGTCGTTGGGCAGGACCTCCTCGAGCATCCGCTCGGTGTCCGCCGGTGTGAGGTCGGGCACCTGCAGCTTGCGCAGCCGTCCGTCGACGCGCACACGCGGCGCGGACCCGACCTTGCAGTGCAGGTCGGAGCCGCCCGTGCTCGCGAGGGCGTGCAGGAACGGGATCACGGACTGTGTCTGCTGGCTCACCCCGTAGTCATCGGACGGGCGGGCCCGTGACTTGAGTGCGCGCGAGATGTGGGACCATGGGACGAGTCCGGCGCGCAGCACGGGCGCCGACCCCCGTATCGACGAAGGAAGATCCCATGAGCAAGCGAGGCCGCAAGCGCCGTTCCCGCAAGGGCAGCGCAGCGAACCACGGCAACCGTCCCAACGCCTGAGCGTTCGGAGACAGGTAGTCAGGAGGCCCGGGCAGCAACCGCTGCACCGGGCCTTCGTCTATCCCCGACTCCTCGGTGAGGGTCGCTCAGTCGAGCGTGACCTGCATGACAGTCAGCTGCTCGTGGATGCGCAGCCGCAGCCCGTCCGGCGCCGACTCCTGGCAGCCCCGGCGCACCAGGGTCTTCACGACGACGTCGACGTCGTACTCCTGCAGGCAGCCCTGGCACTCGGCCAGGTGGGCGCGGACCGTCTCGGCGTCGAGCGCCCCCAGCTCGGAGTCCAGGTACTCCCAGAGCCGGTCCAGCGCGTCCGCGCAGTTGTTGCCGCAGCTGCCGGACGCCAGAGGCAGGTCCTGGGACAGGTCGCTCTCACTCATCGTTCGCCCTCCGGTGCGGTCGGGGCCACCGCGACCAGACCACGCCCCCGCGCGTAGTCCGACAGCATCTCGCGCAGCTGCGCGCGCCCGCGGTGCAACCGGGACATCACCGTCCCGATCGGCGTCCCCATGATCTCGGCGATCTCCTTGTACGCGAAGCCCTCGACGTCCGCGAGGTACACCGCGATCCGGAACTCCTCAGGCAGGCGCTGGAGCGCGTCCTTGATGTCGGAGTCCGGGAGGTGGTCGAGCGCCTCGGCCTCGGCGGACCGTAGACCCCTCGACGTGTGCGACTCCGCGCGGGCCAGCTGCCAGTCCTCGATCTCCTCGGACCGGGACTGCTGGGGCTCGCGCTGCTTCTTGCGGTACGAGTTGATGTAGGTGTTGGTGAGGATCCGGTACAGCCAGGCCTTGAGGTTGGTGCCCGGGCGGTACTGGTGGAAGGCGGCGAACGCCTTGGCGAACGTCTCCTGCACCAGGTCCTCGGCGTCGGCCGGGTTGCGCGTCATCCGCAGGGCAGCGCCGTACAGCTGGTCCAGGTAGACCAGCGCCTCGGCCTCGAACCGTTCGGTGCGCGCCGCGCCGTCCTCGGACTCGGGCGCTCGGTTGGTGTCCTCGCTCATCGCGGTGAAGCCTAGTCCCGCGGGCTGAGGACCACCGACCGGGGTGGGCGACGCCACACCCGCCGGCGCGGGTCGCTGGGTCGGGATGGTGTCCGCGGGGACACCGATCGCCCAACCGGTCCCGGGGGGCGTCGTGGGTCGCGTCGCGGTGGCGCAGCTCATGGTGGGCACAACGGCCGCAGCGCGCGAGCCATTCCCACCGTCGCGCACGTGCAGGCGCGGCACTAGGTTGGCGGCATGACCAGCAGCACCGACGAGTCCACCTTCCTGCGCCTGCTGCGCGAGCAGATCGGCCACGAGTTCGACGCCCACCAGCAGTACGTGTCGATCGCCGTCTGGTTCGACGGGCAGGACCTCCCCCAGCTGGCCCGGCACTACTACCGGCAGGCGATCGAGGAGCGGAACCACGCGCTGATGATCGTGCAGTACCTGCTCGACCGGGACCTCGCCGTCCAGATCCCCGCCGGCGGCGCGGTGCGCAACGACTTCACCCGCGTGACCGACCCGATCGGCCTCGCCCTGCAGCAGGAGAAGCAGGTCACCGCGCAGATCGAGGCGATCTTCGCGGCGGCGCGCGCCGAGGGCGACGCCCTGGGCGAGCAGTTCCTGCTGTGGTTCCTCAAGGAGCAGGTGGAGGAGGTCGCCTCGGCGACCACGCTGCTCACCGTCGCCACGCGTGCCGGCGACAACCTGTTCGACCTCGAGAACTACGTCGCCCGGGAGCAGATCGGTGACGGCGGCGAGTCCGCCGACGCGCCGTCCGCTGCCGGCGGCGCCCTGTAGGAGGAGCTGCCGTGCTGCTGCGCCGTCTCGCGCGTCCCCTGTTCGCCTCGTGGTTCGTCAGCGAGGGGCTCGACGTCGTCCGCCATCCCGCCGCCCACGCCGCCGACGCCCGCGGCGCGCTGACCACCCTGCGCTCGCGCCTGCCGCAGGCCGTCAAGGAGGGACCCGCGGGCGAGGCCCTCGGGTACGAGGTCAGCGACCGCCAGCTGACGACCATCGTCCAGGTGCACGGCTTCGCGCTCGCCGGGGCCGGTGTCCTGCTCGCCGTCGGGAAGGCGCCGCGGACCGCCGCCCTCGCGCTCGCCGCGCTCACGGCTCCACTGGTCCTGGTGAACCTGCCGGTCAAGCGGATCAAGGGCGAGGACCCCGCCGTCCGGAAGGCGCGCAAGGACCGGTTCGTGCGGGCGCTCGCGTTCACCGGGGGTGCGCTCCTCGCCGGCATCGACCTCGAGGGCAGGCCCGGGATCGGCTGGCGCGTGCAGAAGGCCCGTGCGGACCACGCGGCGGCGAAGTCGTCTGACTGAGACATCCGCGGGGATCATCGGCACCCCCACTAACCTGGGTGCCATGAATCTCTGGACCGCGCCGCTGGCCGACGGCCCCCTCGACGCCCTGGTGGACGTCCCGGGCTCGAAGTCGCTGACCAACCGGTACCTGGTGCTTGCCGCGCTGGCCGCCTCGCCGGGTCGGCTGCGCGGCGCGCTCCGCTCGCGCGACACCCGGCTCATGGCCGCGGCGCTGACGAGCCTGGGCGCCGGGATCGACGAGGACGGCAGCGACTGGGTGGTGACGCCCGGACCCGTGCGGGGCTCGACGCAGATCCACTGCGGGCTTGCCGGGACCGTCATGCGGTTCCTGCCGGCGGTGGCGGCGCTCGCCGACGGGCCGGTCCGGTTCGACGGTGACGAGTCGGCGCTCGCCCGGCCCATGGGCCCGGTCCTGACGGCACTGCGCACGCTCGGCGTCCGCGTCGAGGAGCACGGCGAGCCCGGTCACCTGCCGTTCACGGTGCACGGCCACGGGTCGCTCGTCGGCGGCCAGGTTGACGTGGACGCGTCCGCGTCCAGCCAGTTCGTGTCCGGCCTGCTGCTCGCGGCGCCGCGGTTCGAGCGCGGGCTGACGCTGCGTCACACGGGGCGGACGCTGCCGAGCCTGCCGCACATCGAGATGACGGTCGCCGTCTTGCGCGAGGCGGGCGTCGAGGTCGACGACTCGCGCCCCGCGATCTGGCGGGTGGAGCCGGGCCCGATCGCCGGCCGTGACGTGCGCGTCGAGCCGGACCTGTCCAACGCGGCGCCGTTCCTCTGCGCGGCGCTGGTGGCGGGCGGCACGGTGCGCGTGCCGGGCTGGCCCGTGCACACGACACAGCCCGGCGGCCTGCTGCCCGGCATCCTCGAGCGCATGGGCGCCACCACGCGGCTGGACGGCGACGTGCTGAGCGTGACCGGGACCGGTGCCGTGCACGGCGTCGACCTCGACCTGCACGCCGCCGGCGAGATCGCCCCGACCATCGCCGCGCTCGCGGCCCTGGCCGACTCCCCCACCCGGCTGCGCGGCATCGCGCACCTGCGCTGGCACGAGACGGACCGGCTCGCCGCGCTGGCCGCGGAGATCACGCGGCTGGGCGGGCAGGCCGAGCAGACGTCCGACGGGCTCGTCATCACGCCGCGGCCGCTGAGCGGCGGCCCCTGGCACACCTACGAGGACCACCGCATGGCCACGGCCGGCGTGCTGGTGGGTCTGCGGGTGCCCGGCGTGCAGGTCGAGGACGTGGCAACGACCGCGAAGACGCTGCCGGACTTCGTCGGCCTCTGGGGCGGCATGCTGGCCGGGTCGGCCGTGCTCGCCTGATGGGAACCCGGCGCTACGACGAGCGGGACGTCCGGATCCGTCCCGGTCGCGGCTCGCGCCCGCGCACCAAGCAGCGCCCCGAGCACGCCGACGCCGAGGTGGCGCTGGTGACGGCCGTCGACCGCGGCCGGTACGCCATCCTGGTGGACCCCGACGGGCCCGACGAGCGCGTGGCGATCGCGATGAAGGCGCGCGAGCTCGGCCGCGACCGCGTCGTGCCGGGCGACCGCGTGGACATCGTCGGCGACACGTCCGGCGACGAGGGGTCGCTGTCTCGGATCGTGCGGATCGGCGAGCGCCGGACCGTCCTGCGCCGCACCGCCGACGACACCGACCCGATCGAGCGGATCATCGTCGCCAACGCCGACCAGCTGGTGATCGTCACCGCGCTCGCCGACCCCGAGCCGCGCACGCGCATGATCGACCGGTGCGTCGCCGCCGCCTACGACGCCCGTATGGACGCCCTGCTCGCGCTGACCAAGGCGGACCTGGCCGACCCGGCGGAGCTGGTGGGCATGTACGCGCCGATCGGGGTGGAGGTGGTGGTCACCAGCGCGGAGAAGTCCGTCGGCGGCCGGATCATCCACGGGCTCGACGACGTGCGCGCGGCGCTCGAGGGCAAGACGTCGGTGCTGGTCGGGCACTCGGGCGTCGGCAAGTCGACGCTGGTGAACGCGCTGGTGCCGGGCACGTACCGCGCGGTCGGCGTCGTCAACGACGTGACGGGCCGGGGTCGACACACGTCGAGCTCCGCCGTGGCGCTGCGGGTGCCCGGCACGAGCAAGCCCACCTGGGTCATCGACACCCCGGGCGTGCGGTCGTTCGGGCTCGCCCACGTGGACCCTCAGCACCTGCTGGGCGCGTTCGCGGACCTGGCCGCCGTGGCCGAGGAGTGCCCGCGCGGGTGCACGCACGCCGACGACGCCCCGGACTGCGCCCTCGACGAGTGGGTGGCCGGCTCCCCCGACGACGTCACGCGCGAGGCCCGCTCGGCGCGCGTCGAGTCGTTCCGCCGCCTGCTGGCCAGCCGCCTGGGCACCGGCGAACCGGACAACCGCGAGCCCGCACGTCCCTGACGTGCACCGATGAGCCACTACCGTGTCGGGCATGAGCCTGCGCCCCGGGTACGACGACGACCTGCGCCTCGCCCACGTGATCGCGGACCAGGTCGACTCGCTGACCATGTCCCGGTTCAAGTCGCAGGACCTGCGGGTGGAGACGAAGCCCGACCTGACGCCGGTGTCCGACGCCGACAAGACGGCCGAGGAGATCGTCCGGGGGCAGCTGTCCCGGGCGAGGCCCCGCGACGCTGTGCACGGCGAGGAGATGGGCGACACCGGGCACGGACCGCGACGCTGGGTCATCGACCCGATCGACGGGACCAAGAACTTCGTCCGCGGGGTCCCCGTGTGGGCCACGCTGATCGGCCTGCTGGACGGCGACCAGGTGGTG
This sequence comes from Cellulomonas sp. P5_E12, assembly GCF_054049315.1. Taxonomy (NCBI): domain Bacteria; kingdom Bacillati; phylum Actinomycetota; class Actinomycetes; order Micrococcales; family Cellulomonadaceae; genus Cellulomonas; species Cellulomonas sp. P5_E12. Next base: position 182,892 of record NZ_JBFUMP010000003.1, read on the forward strand.
GTCGGCCTGGTGAGCGCCCCCGCGCTGGGGCGCCGGTGGTGGGCGGCTCAGGGGTCGGGCGCGTGGACCGGCAAGTCCCTGGCGGCCGCGAGCCAGCTGCGCGTGTCGGGCGTCGACCGGCTCGAGAACGCCTCGCTGTCCTACTCGTCGCTCAGCGGCTGGGAGGAGCGCGGGCAGCTCGACGCCTTCCTCGGGCTGACCCGTCGCGCCTGGCGGACCCGCGCGTACGGCGACTTCTGGTCGCACGTGCTCGTCGCCGAGGGCGCCGTGGACCTGTCCGCCGAGCCGGAGCTGGCCCTGCACGACATGGCCGCGCTGGTGCCCATCGTGACCGAGGCCGGGGGCACGTTCACGTCGATCCGCGGCGTGCCCGGCCCGTTCGGCGGGTCCGCGCTCGTGTCCAACGGCCTGCTGCACAAGGCCGCGCTCGAGCTTCTGGACCCGCTCCCGGACCTCTGACCGGGCACGATGGGGGCATGAGCACCGACGACCGCGCCGCGCGCGCCGCCTCCTTCGAGGGTGGGGCGTCCGTGTACCAGGCCACCCGGCCGAGCTATCCCGACGACGCCGTCCGCTGGTCGGTCCCGCCCGACGCGCACGACGTGCTCGACCTCGCGGCAGGCACGGGCAAGCTGACCGAGCGGCTGGTCGCCCGCGGGCTGCACGTCGTCGCCGTCGAGCCGTCGGACGCCATGCGGGCCGAGCTGACCCGGGCCCTGCCGACCGTCGACGCCCGTCCGGGCACCGCCGAGCGGATGGACCTGCCCGACGCCTGCGTGGACGCCGTGACCATCGCGCAGGCCTGGCACTGGGTGGACCCGCCGGCGGCCGCCGCGGAGATCGCGCGCGTGCTGCGGCCAGGCGGTCGGCTGGCGGTGCTGTGGAACATCCGCGACTTCTCCGTCGACTGGGTGGTCCGCTGGACGGACATCGTGCACCGCGGGGACAGCCTCGGGCCGTCCCTCGACTACAGCACCCCGACGCTGGGCCACCGCTTCACGGAGCCGGAGACGGCGACGTTCCACTGGACCGACCGGCTGCGCGCCACCGACCTGCGCGCCCTGGCCGCCAGCCGCAGCCACCTCATCCTGCTGCCGCCCGACGAGCGCGAGGCCCTGCTCGACGAGGTCGACGAGCTCGTCGCCACCCACCCCGACCTGCGCGGACGCGACGTCGTCGATGTGCCGTACCGCACGGAGTGCTACCGCGCGCGGCTGCGCTAGGGCCCGACGGCGGCCGGGAGCGGTGAGAACGTCAGCTCGCCGCGAGAACGGCAGTTCGCGGTGACGTTCTCGCGGCGAGGTGACGTTCTCGCGTGTCCTGGGTCAGAGCCCGAGCGCGGCCGGGAGCTCGTCGAGGGACGTCACGACGAGCACGCCGGCGTCGGCGATCCCCTCGTCGCTGATCGGGATCCGACGGCTCCCCGGGCGGTCGAGCCAGACGCCGACCAGCCCCGCGGCTCGGGCCGCTGCCGCGTCGACGTCGAGCTCGTCGCCGACGTACGCGGTCCGCTCCGGGTCGGTGCCCAGCCGGCGGCACGCCTCGGCGAACACGCGCGGGTCGGGCTTGCCGAAGCCGAGGGTGTCGACGCCGACGAGCATGGGAACCCGGTCCAGCAGCGCCGCCCGGTCGAGCTTGCGGGTCTGGTACGCCACGGCCGCGTTGGACAGGGCACCGACGGCCAGGCCCGCCGCGAGCAGCCGGTCGACGACCGCGTCGACGTCCCAGTGCGCGGACCACGCCCCGGAGAACTCCGCCTCGAACGTCTCGTCCCAGCGCGCGAACCCGGCGTCGTCCAGCGCGGGACCGCCGAACCGCTCGTGCAGCTCGTTGGCGCGCGCCATGCGCTGCTCGGCATAGCTCACCTCGCCGCGCGTGTACGCCGCGTAGTGGCCGCCGACGTCGGCGCGCCAGACCGAGACCAGCTCGCCGTGCCGGTGCTCGGGGAGCGCGGGCAGGTAGCGGCGGGCGACGCCGGCCAGCGCGTGGACGAAGGCCCCGCGGGTGTCGACGAGCGTGTCGTCGATGTCGAAGAGGACGCCCTCGAGCCCGCTCACAACGTGGCGCGCAGGGCGGCGATCCGCGCGAGCGTGGACTCCTTGCCCAGGATCTCCATCGACTCGAACAGCGGCGGCGAGACGCGGCGACCGCTCAGCGCGACACGCAGCGGCGTGAAGGCGAAGCGCGGCTTGATGCCGAGCCCGTCGACGAGCGCGGCCTGCAGGGCCTCCTGCGTCGTCGTCGTCGTGAAGTCCGTGAGCCCCGCCAGCGCGTCCGCGGCGGCGTCGAGGACGGCCGGGGACTCCTCGCGCAGCGCGCCGCGGGCGTCGTCGGCGATCTCGAGGGCGTCGTCGCCGACGAATAGGAAGCCGAGCATCCCCTCGACCTCACCCAGCAGCGTGATGCGCTCCTGGATCAGGGGCGCCCCCGCGTCGAGCAGCGCGCGGTGGGTCGGCTCGAGGTCGGCGTAGGAGTCCGCGGGGACCAGGCCCGCGCGGTGCAGGTACGGGACCAGGCGGTCGCGGAAGTCGTCGGGCGCGAGCATCCGGATGTGCGCCGAGTTGATCGCCTCGGCCTTCTTCTCGTCGAACCGCGCCGGGTTGGGGTTCACGTCCGCGACGTCGAACGCGGCCGTCATCTCCGCCATCGTGAAGATGTCGCGGTCCGGGCCGATCGACCAGCCGAGCAGCGCGAGGTAGTTGAGCAGGCCCTCGGGGGTGAAGCCGCGATCGCGGTGCAGGAACAGGTTCGCCTCGGGCGCGCGCTTGGACAGCTTCTTGTTGCCCTCGCCGTTGACGGACGGCAGGTGGCCGAAGACCGGCATGACGGTGGCGACGCCGAGCTCGAGCAGCGCCCGGTACAGCGCGATCTGGCGGGGGGTCGACGAGAGCAGGTCCTCGCCGCGCAGCACGTGGGTGATGCCCATGATCGCGTCGTCCACCGGGTTGACCAGCGTGTACAAAGGCTGGCCGTTGGCGCGGACGATGACGAAGTCCGGCACGGAGCCGGTCTTGAACGTCACGTCGCCGCGGACCAGGTCCGTGAAGGTGAGGTCGTCGTCGGGCATCCGCAGGCGCAAGACAGGCTCGCGGCCGTCGGCGCGGAACGCCGCCTTCTGCTCGTCCGTGAGGTCGCGGTCGACGCCGTCGTAGCCCAGCTTGGGGTCGCGGCCGGCCGCCTTGTGGCGGGCCTCGATCTCCTCCGGCGTGGAGAAGGACTCGTAGGCGTAGCCACCCTCGAGCAGGCGGCGGGCGACGTCGGCGTACAGGTCCATGCGCTGCGACTGCCGGTACGGCTCGTGCGGGCCGCCGACCTCGACGCCCTCGTCCCAGTCCAGCCCCAGCCAGCGCAGCGCGTCGAGCAGCTGCAGGTAGCTCTCCTCCGAGTCACGGGCCGCGTCCGTGTCCTCGATGCGGAACACGAAGGTGCCGCCCGTGTGGCGTGCGTACGCCCAGTTGAAGAGTGCCGTGCGGACCATGCCGACGTGCGGCAGGCCGGTGGGCGAGGGGCAGAAGCGGACACGCACGGCAGAGCCGGACACGGCGGAGGAAGTCACGGGCTCCAGGTTACTGGCGGGCTCGCGGTCTCCCGAACCTCAGTGCCGGCGCAGCACCGGGTTGCGCAGCGTGCCGATCTCCTCGACCTCGATCTCCACGATGTCGCGGTCCACGATCGGCCCGACGCCCGCGGGGGTGCCGGTGAGGATGACGTCGCCGGGCAGGAGCGTGAACACCTCGGAGATGTACGACACGAGGTACGCGGAGTCGAAGATCATCTGCGACGTGCGGCCGTCCTGCGTCGTCGTGCCGTTGACGCGGGCACGGACGAACAGGTCGTCGACGTCGAGGCCGGGCACGATCCACGGGCCGATCGGGCAGGAGCCGTCGAACCCCTTGGCGCGGGTCCACTGCGAGTCGGCGCGCTGGACGTCGCGTGCCGTGACGTCGTTGGCCACCGTGTACCCGAAGACGTGGTCCAGGGCGCGGTCGGGCGTGACGTCCTTGGTGACCTTGCCGATGACGATGGCCAGCTCGGCCTCGTGGTCGACGTGCTCGGTCCAGTCGGGCAAGACGATCGGGTCGTCCGGACCGATGATCGACGTGTTGGGCTTGAGGAACAGCAGCGGCGCCGCGGGGACCTCGTTGCCCAGCTCGGCGGCGTGCGCGGCGTAGTTGCGGCCGACGCCGATGATCTTGGAGCGTGGGATCACGGGGGCCAGCAGGCGGACGCTGTCGTCGTCGAGCCGGATCTGCTCCCCGGTCGGCTGGACGGGCGTGTAGAGCGGATCACCCGTGATGACCACGAGCTCCTCGGAACCGGGGGCTCCGTCGACCAGGGCGTAGCGGGGGTCTCCCCCGGTGGTGAACCTCGCGATGCGCATGTCGGAAGCCTAGGTCAGGCGCGAGCGAGCACCTCGCCGTGGAGCACCGCGAACCAGCCGTCGGGCTGCGTGCCCCACTCGCGCCAGGCGTCGGCCAGCAGCTCAAGGCCGACCTCGTCGGCGAGGCCGTGGGCGATGGCCTGCTTGGCGAAGTTCGAGGCGACCGACCGGTCCGCCCACAGCTCCGCCCACCAGGTGCGGTCCTCGGGCGTGGCGTAGCACCAGACACCGGCCGAGGGCACGATCCCGGCCGGGTCGAAGCCGGCCTCGCGGACCCACGACAACAGCTTGCGGCCCGCGTTGGCGTCGGCCTCGTTGGCCAGGGTGACCTCGTGGTAGAGCTCGCGCCACTCGTCCAGGCCGTTCGACTGCGGGAACCAGGTCATGCCGGAGTAGTCGGCGTCGCGCACCGCGACGATCCCGCCCGGGCGTGTGACGCGGCGCATCTCGCGCAGGGCGGCGATGGGGTCGGTGAGGTGCTGGAGCACCTGGTGCGCGTGGACCACGTCGAACGCGTCGTCGGGGAACGGCAGCTCGTAGGCGTCGGCCACCTGGAACGTCACGTTGTCCGCGCCGGCGTCCGCGGCGGCCTTCTGCGCGATCTCGACGACGGCCGCCGACGTGTCGACTCCGACGACCTCGCCCGGCTCGAGGCGGGCAGCCAGGTCGATGGTGACGGAGCCCGGGCCGCAGCCCACGTCGAGCAGTCGGGTCCCCGGGACGAGCGCCGGCAGCAGGTACCCGGCGGAGTTCTCGGCCGTGCGCCAGCGGTGCGACCGCAGCACGGACTCGTGGTGTCCGTGGGTGTACACGTCGGGGTGCGTCGGGGAGTTCACATCGAACTGTAATCACCCGACGGGGTCGAATTTCAAGAATCGGGACGAACGGTTTCGACATGCGAGATTTCGAGTTTCCGTGGCTCGCTAGCATCCGGGCATGCGCCGCATCGTGGGGATCGACGTCGCCCGGGGGCTCGCCGTGCTCGGGATGATGACCGCGCACGTGGGTCCCGACGACCCGTACGGCTTCTCAGAGCTGGCTGACGGCCGGCCCGCGTCACTGTTCGTCGTGCTCGCCGGGCTGTCGCTCGGGCTGCTCTCGGGAGGCGCCTCGCCGGTGGTCGGGACGCGGCTGGTGCAGGCGCGCGTCCGGATCCTCGTGCGAGCGCTGCTGCTGTTCACGATCGGGGAGCTGCTCGTCCTGCTCGCGACGCCCGTCGCCGTGATCCTGCCGACGTACGGCCTGCTGTTCGCGCTCGGCTGCCTCGCGCTGCGCTGGTCGCGGGCCGCGCTGCTCACGGCCGCCGGCATCGTCGCCGTCCTCGGGCCGCCGCTCGGCGGGACCATCGCCGCCGAGTTCGAGGGCCGGCCCGCCACGACGCTCGTCACGCTCGCGACCGGGCACTTCTACCCCGCGATCGTCTGGCTCGCGTACCTGCTCGTCGGCCTTTCGCTGGGCCGCAGCGACCTGCGCGACCGCTCGCGGCGAGCCGTCGCCGCCCTGGTCGGGGTCGGCCTGGTGCTCCTCGGTCACGGCGGGTCCTGGGTCGCGCTCCACGTCCTGCACTGGCCGACCGGGCTGGCCACCAGCGAGCCGCACTCGTCGACCACGTTCGAGGTCGTCGGCAACGTGGGCGTCGCGCTGCTGGTCATCAGCGCGTCGCTCGCCCTCGCCGACTGCTGGCCCGGCGCCCTCTCGCCGTTGGCCGCCGTCGGGTCGCTCGCCCTGACGGCCTACACCGTGCACGTCGTCGTCATCGCGGCCCTGGGGCGGACGGTCGTCTACCACCCGACGGTCGCGGTCTGGCTGGCGTTCGTGCTCACGACGATCGCGCTGTGCTGGCTGTGGGCCACCACGCTCGGGCGCGGGCCGCTCGAGTGGGCGCTGCACCGGGTGTCGACGCGGGCGGCCGACGTCGCGCCGGACCAGCTGCCGGAGCCGGCCCTGACCGGGCCCGACCAACCGGTCAGCCGTTGACCAGCGCGACCACGGCGAAGATCACGGCCAGCAGCGGGAACGCGCCCTGGGTGGCCGCTGCACGGGCCATGCTGCGGTTGGTGACGACGAGCACGAGCGCGGCGGACACCATCGAGCCGCAGGCGAACAGGATCAGCGCCAGGCCCACGGTCTCCTGGCCCGCGAGCGCCAGCACCGCGCCCACCAGGGCGCCGACGGCGAGGAACAGGTTGTAGAAGCCCTGGTTGTAGGCCCACGGCTTCACCGCGGGGACGTCCTCCGTCCGCGTCTGGAACCGCGCGTGCACGTCGGGGCGCTCGAAGAGCACCGACTCGTACGCGAAGAAGAGCACGTGCAGCAGGGCAGCGAGGATGGCGAAGACGGCCGCGAGGATGGTCACGGAGGCAGTGTGTCAGCCTCGCCTACCCTGGGGGCATGCCCGTGACCGCCGCCTCCGCGCTCGACGCCACCACGTGGCAGTCCCTCGCCGAGGCACACGCGGACCGGGCAGACGCCTTCACCGCCGGTCGCCGCGAGCGCCGGTCGCGTCAGCAGAAGCACGCCATCGAGGACTTCCTGTTCGAGTACTACCCGGTGACGCCGGCCGCGCTGCGCCGCTGGCACCCCGGCGTCGGCGTCGCGCTGGAGGCACCCGCACCGCACGACGGCTGGCGCTGGTACCGGGAGACGGACGGCGTGGTCGCGCTCGATGTCGACGCGTTCGTCGCCGACCGCGGCGACGCCGTCCGGTTCATCCACGGTCTGCTCGCCGCGACGCTCGGCCGCCCGGCCCTCACCGGCTGCTTCGGCCTGCACGAGTGGGCGATGGTCTACCGCGAGGTCGACGAGCACCGGCACCCGCTCCCCCTGCGCCTCGGGTCGGCCGGGACCGACGCGGTGGTCGAGACCCACAAGATCCGCTGCACGCACTTCGACGCGTACCGGTTCTTCACGCCCGAGGCCGTCGAGCGCAACACCCGGCGGCCGACACGCGAGTCGATGACCGCGATGGAGCAGCCGGGATGTCTGCACGCCGGGATGGACGTCTACAAGTGGGCCACCAAGCTCGGGCCTGCCGTCCCCGGGGACCTGCTGCTCGACTGCTTCGCGCTGGCCCGGGACATCCGGACGCTCGACATGCGGGCGTCGCCGTACGACGTGACGACGTACGGCCTGGACCCCGTGGCGATCGAGACGTCCGACGGCAAGGCCGAGTACGTCGCGCAGCAGCGGGGCTTCGCCGAGCGCGGGAACGTGCTGCGCGGGCGGCTGGTCGAGGTGTGCGAGGCGCTGACGGTCTGACGGGTCAGTCGTGCCGCACGTCGACGACGACGCGGGCGGGGTCCGTGAGTGCGAAGACGCGGAACGGGTGGTCGGCGGTGTCGACGCCGACGAACGCGAGCTCCTGCCCCTCGAACTGTCCTCGCACGTTCACCTCCCGCAGCACGGGGTACCCCGGCGTGAGGACCGGGTTGGTGCCGCTCCACTCCGCGACACCCGTGGTGTCGGGCAGCTGGACCCCGAGCAGGACCACCTGCAGGGTGCCGTCCCCCGCGATGTCGAGGACCGTGTCGGCCGGGTCGTCGGTCGCGGTGTCCACGTAGCGCACCATCCACCCGGGCGTCCCGGTCCCCTCGAACCGGAAGACCACGCGGTCGTAGCCCTCGTGCTGACCCGTGGACACGTCGGTGAGAGTCATCGCGGCGCCGTCGGAGGACGGCTGCTCGTCGGGCTCGACGTCCGCTGGGAACGGGACGGGCGCGTCCGACTCGGCAGCGACCGAGGGTGTCGTGGGCGGCGAAGTCGCCGTCGCGGTCGTCGTCGAGGGCGTCGTCGAGGTCTGCGACGGAGTCGCCCGCCCACCGCCTGCACAGGACGCGAGCAGCATGATCGCGCCGAGGCCCATCCCCGCGATGCAGCGTCGCCGTGCGTTCATGGCGTCCCCTCGTGTCGTCGGCCCCGTCCGTCGGCGCCGACAAGGCCACCGTACGATGCGAGGACGTGCTGAGCAGGGAGGATGCGATGCCCGAACCCGCGCAGCTGCTCCTGGTCGAGGACGACCGGCAGCTCGCCTCGATGCTCGAGCAGATCCTCGTCGGCGAGGGGTACCAGGTCGACGTCGCGCGGGACGGCCAGCGCGGGCTGCACCTCGGCCTGACCCGCACGTACGACGTCATCGTGCTCGACCGCGGGCTCCCGGCCATCGAAGGCCTCGACCTGCTGGGCCGGCTCCGGTCGAAGGGCGTGATCACGCCCGCCCTGGTGCTGTCGGCGCTGGGCAACCCCGCGGACCGGGTCGCCGGGCTGGACGCCGGTGCCGAGGACTACATGAGCAAGCCGTTCGACGTCGACGAGCTGGCGGCCCGCCTCCGGGCGCTGCGGCGACGACGGTACGAGCACGCCGCGTCGCTCCCCCTCCCCGCGGGGACGCTCGACCTGGGCACGCGACAGGTCACGCGCGCGTCCGGCGAGCTGGTCGACCTCTCGGAGCGCGAGTGCTCGCTGCTCGAGCTGCTCGCCCGGCACCCGCGGCAGGTGTTCACCCGCGCGGAGATCCTGGACAGGGTGTTCACCGAGGCCGAGGACGAGGGGGTCGTCGACACCTACGTCTACTACCTGCGCCGCAAGCTCGGCCGGGCGAGCATCTCCACGGTCCGGGGCGCCGGATACCGGCTGGGGGCCGGGTGACCACAGAACCCACCACCGGATCCGAGCGCGACGCGTTGCGACGGACCGCCCGTCGGCTCGGCGTGCAGACCGCGCTCCTGGTCCTCGGGTGTCTGGTCGTCGTCGGCGCCGCCGTGCTCCTGGTGGTCGTCCGAGCCCAGGCCGAGTCGGCGACCTCCCGGCTCGAGGGTGCGGTCCACTCGATCGACGATGCCCACGACGCCCCTCCCGGCATGTGGGTCGCCGTGGCGTCGCAGCGCGGCCTCTCGGCCTCGGACGACCTGCCGGACAGCCTCCCCGACCTCGACGCGATGCGGCAGGTCGCCCGGTCCGGGGAGGACGTGTGGACCACCGCGTCGACGCCCTCGGGCAGGGTCCGCGTGCTCACGGGCAGCCACGACGCGACCGTCGTGCAGGCGGCGCTGGACCCCGACGAGTCCCGCGAGGAGCTGGCGCGGCTCGTCGTCGCGCTGCTGGTCGCGGGCGCTGTGGGTGTGCTCCTCGCGGGCCTGGGCGCCGTCTGGCTGACCCGTCGGGCCGTGCAGCCGATGGTGGCCGCGCTCAGCCTGCAGCGGCGGTTCGTCGCCGACGCCAGCCACGAGCTCCGCACCCCGCTCACCCTGCTGGCGACCCGGGCCCAGCTGCTGGACCGGCACATGAGCGCGGACTGGGGCGGCGCCTCGCCGGAGCGGGTCCAGCACGACGTCGACGGCCTGCTCGCCGACGCGGCGGCGCTCACCGCGGTCCTGGACGACATGCTGCTGGCGGCCGATGCCCGGTCGGTCGACTCCGTGCTCGTGGAGACGGTCGCCCTCGCCCAGGAGGTGGTCGACGCCGCCCGGGCGACCGCGCTGCAGCGGGGCGTGCAGATCGCCCGCGAGGGCGACCCGACCGCGCTCGCGCTCGCCTCCCCGGTCGCGCTGCGCCGCGCGGTCACGGCGTTGGTGGACAACGCCATCGACCACGCCACCACCTCTGTCGAGGTCGTGGTTCTCAACCGCGACGGGCGCGTGGCCGTGCGGGTGCGGGACGACGGTCCCGGGCTGCCCGACAGCGACCGGCTGTTCGAGCGTTTCGCCTCGCACCGGGACACCGAGGGCGACCGTCGGCACTACGGCATCGGGCTCGCGCTCGTCGCCGAGGTCGCGGCGCAGCACGGCGGCACGGTGTCGGCCGCGTCGCGCGACGACGGACGGCCGGGCGCGGTCATCACGCTGGAGCTGCCTGCAGCCCCGTGAGGATCTCGCCGTCGGCACGCACGGCGACGACCGCGGCGGCCCCGTGCTCGTACGCCCAGGCCACGCCGTCGGTGCCGAGGGCGAGGACGCAGGTCGCCAGCACGTCGGCCGTGGTGAGGTCCGCCGCGACCACGGTCGCCGCCAGCAGCCCGGTAGCCGCCTCGCCCGTGCGGCCGTCCCAGACGTGCTCGCCCCGCTCGTACGTGCCGGACGTCGCGACGGCGCCGTCCCGTACCTCGAGCACCGTGAGGAACGCCTGTGGATCGGCGGGGTCGCGCACGCCGACGTTCCAGCCCCTCCCGGGCTCCGGCTCCCCGCGCACGACGACGTCGCCCCCGGCGTTGAGGCAGAACGTGGTCAGCCCGGCCGCGACCAGGGTGTCCGCCGCGCGCTGCGCCGCCCAGCCCTTGACCACGCCGTCGGTGTCGAGCGAGCCGTCGGGGCGCCGCACGCTGAACGCGCCGCCGGACGCCGCGCCGTAGCGGGCGGCGATGGCGAGCACCTCGCGCAGGTCGTCGCTCGGTTCGTCGTGCTCCCCGCGGTCGTGCCGGCTCACCTCGCTGTCCGGGCGGAACCGGCTGAACCGTCGGTCGGCGTCGTGCATCGCGTCGAACGCGGCGCGGACCACCCGCCGAACGTCGGCGTCGTCTCGGTCTTCTCCGCCGTGCCGCACGTCCACCGACATCGGCACGCCCATCACCAGCTCCAGGTGTCGCATGCGTCAGCCCTGCTGGTCGATGGCGGCCTGCACGGACCGCGCGTAGGCCTCTGACGTGTAGGTCGCGCCCGAGACCGTGTCGATCTGCGCCGACTGGGCGGCGATCACCTCCTGGGCGAGGATCGGCGTGGCCCGCGCGTTGATCTGGACGCTCTCGCGGTGACCGCCCGGCGCCTGCAGCGTCTGCACGTCGGTGATCTGGCCCGCGGTGAACGTCACCGACACCTGCACGGGGCCGTACCGGGTCTGCACCGACGTGCCGACGACCGTGACGGTGTCGTTGTTCGTCGTCGAGGCGCGGGAGTCGGTGCTGCTGGCGCTGGACCCCGAGGAGTCCGCCGAGGATGAGCCGGAAGGCGAGCCGGCGTCCGCGGACGACGAGGTCGACGTCGACGTGTCGGCGCCCGCCGGGGTGTCCGCCGGCGCCAGCACCGCGAACTTGGCGAACCCCGCCGCCCCCATCGCCGCCACGGCCCCGGTGTAGATCAGAGTTCCCCGCCAACGCGTCGTCATGACTCGATCTCCTCTCGGTGGATGGCTGTGCGCGGCACGCCCAGCGCCCGCGCCGAGCGCACGACCGCGTCGGTCATGGCCGGCGGGCCGCAGACGAACACGTCCCGCGAGGCGATGTCGGGCACGAGCGAGCGCAGGTACGGCGCGTCGAGCGGGTCGTAGCCCAGCTGCGCGCGACGGCCGGGCACCGGCACGTAGTGCAGTCCCGGCGACGGCGTGAACTCGGCGGCCAGTGCCAGCCCGGCGGCGTCATGCGCCCGATGGACGACGACGAGCTGGTGGCCACGGACGAGCAGGTCCTCCGCGAGCGCCCGCACCGGTCCGACGCCGGCGCCGCCGGCGACCAGGAGAGCCTTGCGGGTGGTGGCGCGGTCCGCCGTGAAGCGCCCGAACGGCCCCTCGACCTGCACGCGGGTGCCCGGCCGGAGCTCCGCGACGGCCGACGAGTGGTCACCCAGCGCGCCGATCGTGAACCGCAGGTGATCCCCGGTGGGCACCATCGAGAGCGAGTACGGGTGGGCGGTCCCGCGGTGTCCCGGGGTGAGAAACCGGAGGAGGAAGAACTGGCCGCCGCGAGCGCCGAGCGACGAGAGCCCGCGTCCCTCCAGCCACAGGCTGGCCAGCCCGCGCCCCTCGGGCACCACGGCCGACACCCGCAGCGCCAGCCGACGCTGCGCCAGGAGCGGCAGCGCCACCCGCCAGGTCAGCAACGCCGCCGCGGTCCCCGCGTACAGCAGGATCCAGAGGCCCTGCGCGACGGGCGAGCCGACGAAGTGGGTGCCGCCGGCCACCTGGTGGGCGAAGGCGAGGAACACCCCGACGTAGATCGTGAGGTGCACCGCGAACCAGACCTCGTAGGAGAGCTTCTGGCGGGCGAGCCGGGCGCTCGACAGCCCGACGGCCAGGAACAGCACCGTCCCGATCAGCGCCGGCCACAGGTACGGCTGACGGGCGAGCACGCCCGGGACCTCGGACCACACGGTCACGCCGTCGAGCAGCGCGCCGCCGACGATCATGAGGGCCACGTGCGTCATCACCAGCAGCACCACCGACGTGCCGAGCGAGCGGTGCCAGGCGACCAGCCGGTCGAAGCCGACCGCTCGCTCGAACCACGGGACGCGGCCGACCAGGAGCAGCTGGGCGCAGACGAGGTAGGAGGCGAGCAGACCCGCCAGCTCCCCCAGCGCCATGAGCGCTCCGCCGGGCGTCGCCCCGGCCGCTGCGTCCGTCCCGGTCCACCAGAACACCAGCACCGCGACGACGCCGAGCCAGAGCACCGGGAGGACCCCGCCGCGTGCGCGCACGGACGCCGGCGCGGCGATCGGTGCGATCGTCGGTGCTTCCCAGGTGGTCGTGGCCATGTCACCGAGTCTGGCGACGCGATCTCAGAGGTTTCTCCGAGACTCCTGTCAGCACGCTGTGCAGGCGGCTCACCTGCTCAGCGGCGCGCGTACCGCCGCACGAAGGCCTCAAGGATCAGCGGTGGCGCCCACACGTCGGCGGCGCGGACCCGGGCGACGACCTCGTCGTACTCCCCCGGCCGGTAGTACCCGTAGTCGCGGTACACCCCGATGCGCGTGACGATCCCGGCAAGGTCCAGCTCGGGGTGGAACTGCGTGGCGTAGAGGTTCTCGCGCACGCGGAACATCTGGACCGGACACGTGGCCGACGAGGCGAGGAGCACCGCCGCGGGCGGGAGCACGCGGCACGCCTCCTTGTGGCCGACGAAGGCCTCGAACGCCTCCGGGAGCGCCGCGAGCAGCGGGTCCGCGCGGCCCGCCTCGGTGAGCGTCACCGTCACCGCGCCGATCGGCTCGGCGAACGTGCCGTCGATGACCGCGCCCTGGTGTACCCCGAGCGTGCCGACGCCGTAGCAGGCACCGAGGAACGGCAGGTCCCGGTCGACGATGTCGTCCAGCAGCGCCGACACCTCGGCCTCGACCCGGCGCTGCACCGGCGACTTCTCGTCCTCCGGCTTGCTCGCGTCGTACGGGCTGCCGCCCACGATGACGCCGTCGTACCGGTCGAGGTCGACGGGCAGGAACGGCGCCGCCTCCATCCGGACCTGCTCGAGCTCGTCGGCGCGCAGACCGCCGAACCTCAGGAAGGCCGCGTGCTCCCCCACCGCGGCGACGTCCTCGGCGCGCGAGCTCAGGAGCAGGAAGCGGGTCATCGCACGACCGACACCCGGCTGGCGTCGTCGGGACCGAGCATCCAGCGGATCGAGCGCGTGGCCACGGACCCGCCGGCGCGGGCCGCCGCCAGCCCGACGCGGCCCGGCCGGTCGAGGCCAAGCAGCTCGAACGACCACGGTGGCATCGAGGCGACCGCCGCCCGCGCGAGCAACGTGTAGCCCGGCCGCAGCGCGCGAGGGACGGGCGGCTCGTGCAGCAGGAAGTCGGCCGCCTCGCGCGCAGCCGTCGACGCCGCGAGCGCGGGACGGAACTCGTCGAGCGCCTTGGCCAGCTCGGCCACCGACTCGGGCACCCGCTCCGCCCCGAGCGCGATCGCGACCCGCGACGCCTGCGCGACGTACTCGTCGGCACCGGCATCGTCGAGACGCCGCTGCCCGTACGCGCGGTGCGCCCGCAGGAAGCTGTCGACCTCGGCGACGTGCACCCAGCGCAGCAGCGTGGGGTCGCCGGCGAAGTACTCGAGCCCGTCGGCCGTCACGCCGCGGAGGCGCTCGTGCACCCACCGGACGCGGTCGATCGCCTCCGTCGCGTGCTCGATCGTGCCGAACGTGGTGACGGCCAGGAACGTGCTGGTCCGCGCGAGGCGGCCCCATGGGTCGCCGCGGTATCCGGAGTGCGCCGCGACCGCGCCCATCGCGGCCGGGTGCAGCGACTGCAGGAGCAGCGCCCGCATGCCGCCGACGAACATCGACGCGTCGCCGTGCACCGTCCGGATGGCAGAGCCGGGCGGGAACCAGCGCGGGCCGGGCGTGCCGTGGATGCGCTCGCGGCTGGCCAGCCCGTCCGGCCCGGCGACGCGCAGGAACAGGTTCGTGCCGGCCCGGTCTCGCATCGCGCGAAGGCTCTGCACCATGGGTCCTCCCGATCGGCGCTCCCTGCGTGTTCGATGGTAGGTCGACCCTGTCCGGAGTGCGCCCGGCCAGGCCATGCTGGCCACCATGACCAGGCTGACGCACATCGGAGGGCCGACCCTCCTCATCGAGATCGACGGCTGGCGGCTGCTCACCGACCCCACGTTCGAGGCACCCGGGCGCGGGTACGCCTTTGGCTGGGGCACCCACGGCACCAAGGTCGCGGGGCCGTCGGTCGGCCTGGCGGACCTCGGCCGGATCGACGCGGTCCTGCTCACCCACGACCAGCACGCGGACAACCTCGACGACGCCGGCCGGGCGCTCCTGCCATCGGTCGGCACGGTCCTCACCACGGTCCCGGCCGCGCGGCGCCTGGGCGGCAACGCCGTCGGGCTCGAGCCGTGGCGCACCACGACCCTCGAGGACGGCGACCGTCCGTCCCTCACCGTGACCGCGACGCCCGGCCGCCACGGACCGCCGCTCACCCGCTCGATCGTGGGCGACGTGACCGGGTTCGCGGTCCGGCGGTCGGGTGCCGACGAGGTCGCCGTGTGGATCTCCGGCGACACCGTGATGTTCGAGGGCCTGCGGGAGGTTGCGCGCCGCCTGACCGTCGACGTCGCGGTGCTGCACCTCGGCGCGGTCCAGTTCGGGGTGACCGGGCCGGTCCGCTTCACGTTCAGCGCGCGCGAGGGCGTCGAGATGGTGAACCTGCTGACGCCGCGGCTGGTCGTGCCGGTGCACTACGAGGGCTGGTCGCACTTCCGGCAGGGGCGCGACGTCCTCGAACCGGCGCTCGCGGGGACGGAGGCAGACGTCCGCTGGCTGGAGATCGGGCGGCCCACGGAGGTCGGCTGATCGGGTGACAGCCGCTCGAGCGACGCGTCCGGCGTGCTGGGCGCCGCCACCATGAGCGGGTGCGCGTCAACCACCGGGTCGTCGGGCCCCTCGTCGGCGGCCTCGTGCTGGCCGGGACCGCCGGGACGGTGGCCGCGGTCTGGATGAACCGCGGACCCGAGCCCCTGCCGCCCCTCGCCGTCGAGACGCTCGCGCCACCGACCGGGATCTCGCTGCCCGCGCGCGTGGACGGGTCGGCGTTCGCCTTCGACTCCCCCGTCGACGGGCAGCTGGGCGGGGACCTGCTCACCGTGCCGCTGGCCGCGCCTCCGTCGGCGTCGTCGGTCGGCGTGGTCTCGGTCCCCCGGAGCGGCGGGTTCGACTCGCTCGAGCACTACACCGACTGGCAGCGCCGGCACGCCGAGGACTCGCACGTCGTCGACGACCCCGTCGTGGAGCACAGCGCCCTCGGCGCGGCCGTCCGCAAGGACCTGGTCATGAACGACGGCCTGACGATCACGCAGTGGGCCGTGGAGCACGGCGACCACCTGTACCTGGTCGAGTGGATGCACCGCCCGGACGACGACACGTGGCGACCCACGGTGGAGGCCATGATCGCGTCCTGGCGCTGGAGCTGACCTCAGGCTTCGGCGCGGACCTTGTCGACGCCCCGGTTGGCCAGCTGGTCGGCCCGCTCGTTGCCCGGGTCCCCGGCGTGCCCCTTGACCCAGACCCAGGTGACCGTGTGGCGGGCGACCTCCGCGTCGAGGGCCTCCCAGAGCTCCTGGTTCTTCACGGGCTTCTTGTCGCCTGTGCGCCAGCCGTTGCGCTTCCACCCGGCGATCCACTTGGTGACGCCGTTCATCACGTACTGCGAGTCGACGTGCAGGGTCACGGCGCACGGCTTGGTCAGCGCCCGCAGGCCCTCGATGACCGCGGTGAGCTCCATGCGGTTGTTGGTGGTGAGCGGCTCGCCGCCGAACAGCTCGCGCTCGTGCTCGCCGTAGCGCATCCACGCGCCCCAGCCGCCGACGCCCGGGTTGCCCTTGCACGCGCCGTCGGTCCACATCTCCACCGTCGGTCGCTCGCTCACGGGCCACACCCTAGACGGCTGCATGGGACCATCGACGCACGATGAGCACCCCCACGCTGGCCGACCGCATCCCCGCCGATCCCACCGATCCCGACGCGTTGTACGAGGCCTTCGTCGGCTGGGCGGACGACCAGGGCCTGACCCTGTACCCGCACCAGGACGAGGCCCTGCTCGAGCTGGTCACCGGCGCGCACGTGATCCTGTCGACGCCGACGGGCTCGGGGAAGTCGCTCGTGGCGGTCGCCGCGCACTTCGTCGCCCTGGCCCAGGGCCGCCGGACCTACTACACCGCCCCGCTCAAGGCGCTGGTCAGCGAGAAGTTCTTCGCGCTCGTCGAGGCGTTCGGCTCCGCGAACGTCGGCATGATGACCGGCGACTCCGCGGTCAACCCCGGCGCGCCGATCATCTGCTGCACGGCGGAGATCCTGGCCAACGTGGCCCTGCGCGACGGCGACGACGCCGACGTCGGCCAGGTCGTCATGGACGAGTTCCACTTCTACGCCGACCCACAGCGCGGCTGGGCGTGGCAGGTGCCGCTGCTCGAGCTGAGCAAGGTCCAGTTCGTGCTCATGTCCGCGACGCTCGGCGACGTCGGGTTCTTCGCCGAGGACATCACGCGCCGGACCCACCAGCCCGTCGCCGTCATCGCGAACGCCGAACGGCCTGTGCCGCTGACGTTCACCTACGCGATCGAGCCGCTGCACGAGCTGCTGGACGAGCTGGTCAAGACCCGTCGCGCCCCCGTCTACGTCGTGCACTTCACGCAGAAGGAGGCCGTCGAGCGGGCGCAGTCGCTCATGTCGACGCCGTTGGCCAGCCGCGAGCAGCGGGACCGGATCGCCGACGAGATCGCGGGCTTCCGGTTCGGGCCGGGCTTCGGCCGCACCCTCAACCGGCTGCTCCGGCACGGGGTCGGCGTGCACCACGCGGGGATGCTGCCCAAGTACCGCCGCGTGGTCGAGCGGCTGACGCAGAAGGGCCTCCTGCCGGTGGTCTGCGGCACGGACACGCTCGGTGTCGGCATCAACGTGCCCATCCGCACGGTCCTGCTCACCAGCCTGGTCAAGTACGACGGGGTGCGGATGCGGCACCTGTCCGCGCGCGAGTTCCACCAGATCGCCGGCCGGGCGGGCCGGGCCGGCTTCGACACCGTCGGCGAGGTCATCGTCCTGGCGCCCGAGCACGTGATCGAGAACCGCAAGCTGCTGGAGAAGGCGGGCGACGACCCTCGCAAGCTCAAGAAGATCGTCCGCAAGAAGGCCCCCGAGGGGCAGGTCAACTGGACCGACAGCACCTTCGAGCGCCTGCGCGACGCCCCGCCCGAGCCGCTGACCAGCAGCTTCGCCGTGTCGCACGCCATGGTGCTGCACGTGCTGGCCCGCGAGGGCGACCCGGTCGCCGCCATGACGAAGCTGTTGACGGACAACCACGAGCCGCCGGGCGCGCAGGGCAGGCACGTGCGCCAGGCCATCGCCGTGTACCGCTCGTTGCGCGCGGCGGGCGTCATCGAGCGCCCGTGGGTCGAGGACCCGACGGCTCCGCACGGGCGTCGTCGGGCCGTGCAGCTGACCGCGGAGCTGGCCCCCAACTTCGCGCTCAACCAGGCGCTGTCCCCGTTCGCGTACGCGGCGCTCGACCTGCTCGACCGCGACGACCCCGCCTACGCGCACGACGTCGTCTCGGTCATCGAGGCCACCCTCGACGACCCCCGCCAGGTGCTCTCCGCGCAGGAGAACCGGGCCCGCGGCGAGGCCGTCGCGCAGATGAAGTCCGACGGGCTCGAGTACGACCAGCGCATGGCCCTGCTCGAGGACGTCGGCTACCCCAAGCCGCTCGCGGAGCTGCTCGAGGCCATGTTCGTCACGTACCGGCAGACCAACCCGTGGGTGGCGGACCTGGCCCTGTCCCCCAAGTCCGTGGTGCGCGACATGCACGAGCGCGCCATGAGCTTCGCCGAGTACGTCGCGTACTACCAGCTGGACCGGACGGAGGGCGTGCTGCTGCGCTACCTCGCCGACGCCTACCGTGCCCTGCGCCAGACGGTCCCGGAGGAGGCGCGCACCGAGGAGCTGTGGGAGATCATCGAGTGGCTGGGCGACCTGGTCCGGCGCACCGACTCGAGCCTGCTGGACGAGTGGGAGCGGCTGAGCAACCCGCTGGACGAGCACGGTGCTGACGCCCCCGGCGGGATCGACGAGGACGTCCCCGAGCCGATCACCGCCAACCCGCGCGTGTTCCGGGCGCTCGTCCGCGGCGCCCTGTTCCGCCGGGTCGAGCTCGCGGCGCGCGAGTACTACGGCGGTCTCGCGCAGCTGGGCGATCTCGACACCGACGAGGTCCCGTGGGACGCCGACCGGTGGCGGGCCGCACTCGACCCGTTCTACGACGACCACGACGAGATCCTCACGGGCGCCCCCGCGCGCGGCCCGGCCCTGTTCCAGGTCACCCCGGGTCGGGGCACGTGGCAGGTCCGCCAGCTGCTGGACGACCCCGAGGACGACCACGACTGGCGCATCGACGCGGTCGTCGACCTCGCGGGCTCCGACGAGACGGGCGAGGTCCAGCTCCGGATCGCGGTGGTCGGGCCGCTCGGCGACCTGTCAGGCTGAGCCATGGCCACCTGGGACGACGTCCGTCGCGAGGTGGCCGCGCTGCCGGAGACGTCCCAGGGGTCGGGGCTGGACTGGAGCGTCGGGTCGAAGCCGCTCGCGTGGGACCGCCCACTGCGCCCGAAGGACCGCGAAGCGCTCGGCGCGTCGGCGCCCGAGGGACCGATCCTCTGCGCCCGGGTGCCAGGCCTGGAGGCCAAGGACGAGCTGGTCGCCCGGGCCCCCGACATCTACTTCACGACGCCGCACTTCCGCGGCTACCCGGCGATCCTCGTGCGTCTCGACGTCATCGACGTGCCCGAGCTGCGCGACCTGCTCACGGAGGCGTGGCTGGCGCAGGCACCCAAGCGTCTGGCCGCCCAGTGGCTCGACGAGCATCCCGACGGGCCGGCCTGAGACGGCGCCCGGCGGGCCCGGCGCGCGCGTTACCGTTCGCGCATGGCGAGAGACCCGCAGCCCCAGCCGACCGAACCGCCCGTGCGCGTCACGAGGTCTCCGCGCTTCGTGTTCGTGATCTGCCTGGTCGCGGCGTTCCTGTCCGCGTTCCTCGTGCTCGGTCTGCTCACGCTCGTGGCGGCCGTCGTGCTCGTGGTCACGGCGATGGTGCTCCAGGCCCGCGGCAAGAACCCGGCCCTCTGGTTCGCGGCGAGCACCGGGGTCGCCGCGGGGACGCTGCTCTACCTGGTGACCGTCCTGATCATCGGCCAGTAGGCGATCACTGGCCGTAGGCCGCCATGATGCGGTCGGACGGCACGATCTGCTTGCCCAGCGGGAACAGCGAGATCGGCACCATCTTCCAGTTGGCCAGCGCCAACGGGATGCCGATGATCGTGATCGCCTGGACGATGCCCGTGATGATGTGCCCCAGGGCCAGCCACCAGCCGGCGATGACGAGCCAGATGATGTTGCCGATCACCGCGAACGCGCCCGCCGTCGGCTTGTCGACGACGGTCCGGCCGAACGGCCACAACGCGTAGCTGGCCATGCGGAACGATGCGATGCCGAAGGGGATCGTGATGATGAGGATGCAGCAGACGATCCCGGCGAGCACGTAGCCCAGGGCCAGCCAGAGGCCGGCCAGCACGAGCCAGATGATGTTGAGCAGTGTCTTCACGGAGCCAGCCTGCACCCTGCGCCTCGGCCGGCGGTATCCGGGACCACCCTGATCGGCCCCTATCGTGGCTCCGTGGCTAAGAAAGAGCACGCCCCCTCGGGCACCCCCGCCCTCGTCGCGCTGACCGCCGCCGGCGTCCCGCACACGGCGCACGCCTACGAGCACGACCCGGCGAGCACCCTCGGCTACGGCCTGGAGGCCGCCGTGGCGCTGGGCGTGCCGGCCGAGAAGGTCTTCAAGACCCTCATGACGACGGTCGACGGCACGCTCACGGTCGCCGTCGTCCCCGTGACCGGGCAGCTGGACCTCAAGGCGCTCGCGCACGCCGTCGGCGGCAAGAAGGCGGCCATGGCCGCCAAGCCGGACGCCGAGCGGGCGACGGGGTACGTCGTCGGCGGCATCTCCCCGCTCGGGCAGCGCACCACCCATCCGACGGTCGTCGACGAGACCGCGTGGCTGTTCGACACGGTCCTCGTGTCCGGGGGCCGGCGCGGCCTCGACGTCGAGCTCGCCCCCGACGACCTCGTCCGGCTCACGTCGGCCGTGGTCGCGGACATCGCCCGGGGCTGACCGCCGGTAGGTTCTGCAGCCATGGGCGACGACGCGGCAGACCGGCTGACCCTCGCCGGTCGGCTGGCGGACGTCCGGCGGCGCGTGGCCGTGGCCGCCCACGCCGCGGGACGCGGCCCCCGCGAGGTGCGACTGCTGCTGGCGACCAAGACCCAGCCCGTCTCGCTCGTGCGCGCCGCCCTCGAGGCCGATCGCGAGGCCCGCGCCGCCGACCCGACCCTCACGGCCGTGCTCGTCGGCGAGAACCGCGTGCAGGAGCTCGTCGCCAAGGCGCCGGAGCTCGACGGGTTGGCGAGCCTGCACCTCATCGGCCCTCTGCAGTCCAACAAGGTCAACGCGGCGCTGCGGTGGGCCTCGTGCATCGAGTCGGTCGCGTCCCTGGACCTGGCGGAGCGCCTGTCGGCACGGGCGGGCGACACGGTCGACGTGTACCTGCAGGTGAACGTCTCGGGCGAGGCGACCAAGCACGGGGTGCCTCCGGCCGAGGCCGTGGCGTTGGCGGCCGAGGTCGCGGCGCTGCCGCTGCTTCGCGTCGCCGGGCTGATGACCGTGGGGGCGCGGTCCGACGACGCCGGCGTGGTGCGGGCCGGGTACGCCCTGCTGCGCACCCTGCGGGACGAGGTCGTGGCGTCGGGGACTCAGACCGCCACGGAGCTGTCGATGGGCATGAGCGGGGACCTCGAGCTCGCCATCGCGGAGGGCGCGACCTTGGTGCGCGTCGGCAGCGCGGTCTTCGGCGCCCGGGGATGACCCCTGCGCAGCAGCAGCACCTGCGCGGTCCGGACAGAGGCGCGCTGGTGGGCAGCGAGCTCGCGGGCACGGAGCACGGTCAGGCGGCGCAGCTGGCGGTCCAGGTCGAGGTCCATGTCACTCCTTCGTCGACGGTCAGGAGTGCGGACCGAGACGCCTGATACGTCGCCCGATGACAAGGTCGCTTGACAGCCGGTTCGATGTCAAGCACGCTTGTCACGTCAAGCACGCTTGACATCGGAACGACGCATCGGAGGACTCTCGTGCCGGACACGCTCGACACCCTGCACGCCCTGGACGTCCCCACGGCGACCGCGCTCGTCCTGGTGCTCGCCGCCACCGCGCTGGTCGCCCTCGACCCCGTGCTCGGTCGTCGCCAGCACCGGCGGCTCGTCCACGACCTCGCCGCCGCCGACGACGAGGTGACCCGGGACGCCGTCCGCCGGCGCTTCTACCGGAGCTGGACGTGGCTGGGCTGGCTGGCCGGAGCGGTCGCCGTCGCCCTGGTGCTCGCGCTCCCCGGCGTCGGGGTCGCGGAGCTGGGCCTGCGCCTCCCCCACCTCGGCGGTCTGAGCGAGGGCGGGGACGACGCCCTCGCCATGGTCCTCGGCGCGGCGGTGGGCCTCGCGCTGTCGGCCGGTGCGCTGGCCGTGGTCCTGCGCCGGTCCTCGGCCCGGGTCCGCCCGGTGCTCGCCGCCGTCGACGTCATGCTCCCGACCACACCGGCGGCCCGCCGCGGCTGGGCGGGGCTCGCCGTGAGCGCCGGCGTGACCGAGGAGATCACCTACCGCGGGCTGGTCGTGCTCGCCCTCGCGGTGGGGCTGCCCTCGCTCGGCCACGGCTGGGTGGTCGCCGCCGCCGCGGCGCTCTTCGGGGTGGCGCACTGGTACCAGGGTCGGCTCGGAATGCTGGCGACAGGGGCCCTGGGCGCCGTCTTCGCCCAGCTGTACCTGCTGACGGGCAGCCTGCTGCTTCCCATGGTCCTGCACCTGCTGGTCGACCTCCGGCCGCTGCTGACCCGCACGCGGCCCGACGCGCCTGTGCCCGCCGACGCATGAGGAACGAGATCCGGCGACTGCGCGAGGAGGCGGGCCTCTCCCAGGCGGCCCTCGCCGAGGCCCTGGCCGTGTCCCGGCAGACCGTGAACTCCCTGGAGACCGGCCGCTACGACCCCTCGCTGCCGCTGGCGTTCGCCGTGGCCCGCTACTTCCGCACCACGATCGAGGAGATCTTCCATGACGACGTCTGAGCCCGGCCGCCCGACACGGCAGACCCGAGCACTCTCGGACCGCCGCTTCCTGGCCAGCTGCGGGGCCGCGCTGGTCGCCGTCGGCCTCCTCTGGCTGGCGTTCACGCTGGCCGGCCAGCCCGACACCGCCGCGGGTGCGCTCGTGGGCGGCGGACTCGTCGTCGCTGTTGCGCTCGCGATCCGCTGGCGCGCCCGGCGCCGGGGGGCGTCGCCCGAGGGTGGCGTCGGCCGCGCCCTGCTGGGCACGGCCGACGAGCGCGACAAGACGATCCAGACCGCCTCCCTGGCGTGGGTGGGACTCGCGGCGTTCCTGGCCAACGCGATCGGGCTCGCCGCCGTGGCGCTCGGCGCCGACGGTTCCACCGTGATCGGCGCCATCGAGGCGACGCTGCTCGTGGTGCTCGTCGTGGCGAACGTCGTACTCTCCCGGCGGCTCTGACGGCAGGATGGGCCCATGAGCGACGAGCGCCGGTTCCCCCGGTGGGTCTACGGCACCGGGACCGACCCCGACGCGCGGTTCTCGCTCGCCAACGAGCGGACGTTCCTGGCCTGGATCCGCACGTCGCTGGCCCTGCTGGCCGGCGGCGTGGCGCTCGAGGCCCTGAACCTGCCCGTGCAGACCGACCTGCGGTTCGCGGCGGCGATGGTGCTCGTCGCGCTGGGCGCGGTCGCGCCGGTGCTCGCCTGGCTCGGCTGGGCCCGCGCCGAGCGCTCGGTGCGGACCAGCACCCCTCTGCCGGCACCCTCGGCGTTCGGGCTCCTCGTCGTCGGCGTGTGCGTCGCCGGCGGCCTCGTGCTCGTGGGGCTGGCGCTGGCGTGACCGACGCGGCCCCGACGACCCTCGCGGTCGAGCGCACGCACCTCGCGTGGCGTCGGACGGCGCTGGGGCTTTTCGGCGGGGGGATCGCCGCCGCCCACCTGCTCCAGGAGTACGTCGGGCTCTCCGCGTGGAGCATCGCCGTCCTGGGCCTCGTCGCCGCCACCGCCCTCACGATCTCGTCGCACCGACGCCATCTCGTGGGCCGCTCGCTGCCTCCCGGCGGGCGCTTGGTGACCGTCTGCGCGTTCTCGCTGGTCGTGATGGGCGTCGCCGCCGGGGCGTTMGTGCTGCTGCACGGCGCCTGAGTCACGGCACGCGGGCGGTCCACCCCGGATCGGTGAACTTGGTCCGCATGAGCTCGGTCGCCCGCTCCAGCTCCTCGGGCCGCAGCGCGCCGTCGACCGTCGGGTACCGGCTCCGGAAGTGCGCCGCGAACGCCGCGATGGCGGCCTCGCGCGGCAGCTGGGTCTGCGAGCGGACGGGGTCGACGCGCTTGTTCGCGCTCGTCGTCCCCTTGTCCGAGAGCTTCTCGCGGCCGATCCGCAGCACCTCGAGCATCTTGTCGGCGTCGATGTCGTAGGACATGGTCACGTGGTGCAGCACCGCACCGCCCACCATGCGCTTCTGCGCCGACCCCGCGAGCTTGCCGGCTGGTGACGCGATGTCGTTGAGCCCGCTGGTGAACGCCTGCACCCCCACGTCCGCGAGCGCGCCGAGCACCCACTGGTTGAGGAACGCGTAGGACTCCTCGAAGGTCATGCCGTCGACCAGCGACGCGGGCACCACCAGCGAGAACGTGATGCAGTTGCCGGCCTCCATGAACATCGCGCCGCCGCCCGAGATCCGCCGAACCACGGTGATGCCGTAGCGCTGCGTGGCCTCGAGGTYGACCTCGTTGCGCAGCGACTGGAACGAGCCGATGATCACCGCCGGCTCCACCCACTCCCAGAACCGCAGCGTGGGGCCACGCCGACCGGCGGCGAGCTCCTCGGTGAGCACCTGGTCGAGCGCGGTGTGCAGGGCGGGAGGCAGCGGACCCGGGTGGATCAGCTCGAACGTGTGGTCGCTCCACGCCGTCGAGAGGCCGAGCGCCCGGCGCACCGCCACGGCGACCGCGTGCGCGTCGAACCCGACCATGGTGACCGGCTGCTCCTCGCGGGCGAGGGCGGACGTCACGGCGTCGGCCAGCCGGCTCACCGGCGCGTCCCGGGGCAGGCCGTCGAGCGCCGACGACAGCACCGGCAGCGCCTCGTCGGGCTCCAGGAAGAAGTCGCCGCTCACGCTGACGCCGCTCAGCAGCCCGTCCACCACGTCGAGGTCGACCGCGACGAGCTTGCCGCCGGGGACCTTGTACTCACCGTGCACGGAGCCCAGCGTAGGTGCGCGTCAGCCGAGCGCCTGCACGGCCGACTGCGCGCGGCCCTGCACCATCGCCGAGAGGGTCTCGGGGTCGCCGAGGGTGGCGAGCGCCGCGTCCGGGTCGATGGTCGCCAGAGACTCGGCGGTCCAGGTGACGATGGCGTTGCCGACGAGCATGTGGCCCCGGTACGCGGGCAGCGTCGCGGCCTCGGCGGAGTGGGTGATCTCCTGCACGATCGACGGGAAGACGCCCTGGCCCTCGATCGCCGGCTCGGCGGTCCAGGTCGCGCCGTCGACCCCCTCGTTGACCTGGCTGTACTTCGGGCACGCGTCGACGGTGGTGACGAGCGCGCGGAAGGCCTCGCGGGCCGCGGCGGGGTCGGGCATCAGCACGACCTCCTGCTCGAAGCTCAGGGCGCTGTTCCCCCACATGCGGGAGTCGTACCAGGGCGGCGGCGCGGCGACGACCGTGACCGCGGTCAGGCACTCCGGCGGCTCGACCGTGGATCCGGCGGGGAGCCCCCACGTCATCTGGCCCGACGGGATCAGGGGCTGCACGCCGGGCTCGGCGGCCGGGATGTCGGCGACCAGGTCCTCCGGCGTGACGAACAGCGCGGTGGCCGTCGTGGGGTCGAAGACGGCGTCCGCCCCGGGCGGCCCGATCGAGACCGAAGGTGACGGCGTGCTCGCGGGCGTCGACACCGAGACCGTCGCGGTGGGCGTCGGCTCCGTCTCCACCGGCTCCCACGGCTGGGCCACGAGCGCGGTGACGAGGGCCAGCGCGAGGAGGGCGAGCACCAGCCACCACCAGCCGCGCCGTGACCGGGACCGTGCCCCCACCTGCGGCCCGTCCCCGGGCGCCGGGTCGACGGGCTGCGGCGCACTGCCGGACACGACCGCTCCCTCCGCACGTCGGCGGCCGCGCTGCAGCGGCCGTTGCTCCGAGGCTAAGCCGCCGCGGTCGAGTGTGCAGGGATGAACTTCAGCGGGGCAGCACGCCGCGGTTGCGCAGCCCCCAGATGGCCGAGTCCGTGAGCGCCTCCCACGACGCCTCGAGCAGGTTGGGCCCGACGCCGACGGTGCTCCACGAGCGCTGGCCGTCGGTCATCTCGATGAGCACGCGCGTGACCGCATCGGTGCCGTGCATCGAGTCGAGGATGCGCACCTTGAAGTCGATGAGCTCGAAGTCCTCGAGCTCCGGGTACACGCGCAGGAGGGCGAGCCGCAGCGCGTGGTCGAGCGCGTTGACGGGGCCATTGCCCTCGCCGGTGCTGACGATCCGCTCGCCGCCGGCGTGCAGCTTGACCGTCGCCTCGGCCGTCGCCGGGGTCCCGCGCCCGCCCGAGCGCTCGACGATCGTCCGCCACGACTCGACGCGGAAGTACAGCGGACGCTGCCCGTCGATCTCCTCGAGGAGCAGCAGCTCGAAGGACGCGTCGGCAGCCTCGTAGGTGTAGCCGCGCGCCTCGGCGTCCTTCACCCGGTCCGTGACCCGGCCCAGCAGCTCCGGGCGTCCCGACAGGTCGAACCCGAGCTCGCGGCCCTTGAGCTCGATCGACGCGCGTCCGGCCATGTCGGAGATCAGCATGCGCATGTCGTTGCCCACCTCGGCGGGGTCCGTGTGCTGGTAGAGGTCCGGGTCCACCTTGATGGCCGAGGCGTGGATGCCGGCCTTGTGCGCGAAGGCGCTGGCCCCGACGTAGGGCGAGCGGGCGAACGGCGAGATGTTGGTGATCTCGCTGATGGCGTGCGCGATGCGCGTCAGCTCGGGCAGACCGCCGGGAAGCCCGTCGGTCACCTTGAGCACGGGCAGCCCGTACTTCAGCTGCAGGTTGGCGACGACCGCCAGCAGGTCGGCGTTGCCCGTGCGCTCCCCGTACCCGTTGACCGTGCCCTGCACGTGGGTGCACCCGGCCTCGACGGCAGCGAGCGTGTTGGCGACCGCGCAGCCGGAGTCGTTGTGCGCGTGGATGCCCAGGATGGCGTCGGGCCCGACGGCACCGCGGATGTCGTGCACGATGTCGGCCACCCACGAGGGCACCATGCCGCCGTTGGTGTCGCACAGGGCGACCACCTCGGCGCCCGCCTCGAACCCGGCCAGCACGGCGGCACGGGAGTACGCCGGGTCGAAGCGGTAGCCGTCGAAGAAGTGCTCGGCGTCGACCACCACCCGGCGCCCCTCGCGCACCAGGAACGCGACCGTGTCGGCGATCATCGCGATGTTCTCGTCGCCCGTGGTCCGCAGCGCCCGCTCCGCGTGCCGCAGGTCGTGCTTGGCGACGAGCGCGACGACCGGCGCCTCCGAGTCGACGAGCGCGCGCACCTGGGGGTCGTCGACCGCGCGCGTGCCCGCCTTGCGGGTGCTGCCGAACGCCGCGAGCTCTGCGTTGCGGAAGTCCAGCTCCTTGGCCGCCCGCTTGAAGAACTCGGTGTCCTTGGGCACCGCGCCCGGCCAGCCGCCCTCGATGAAACCCACGCCGAGCTCGTCGAGCAGGGGCGCGATGGCCAGCTTGTCGGAGACGGAGAGGTTGATCCCCTCCTGCTGTGCACCGTCGCGCAGGGTCGTGTCGTAGACCTGGAACGGGGTGCTGGCGGGGACGGACACGATGGGCTCTCTTCGGTGCTGGGACGGGCGACGTGACCTCGTGCTGGCTCTGCTTCGTCGTCCTGCTCGTGGGCGGGGTGTGCCGGTGCAGTCGACGGTAGTCGGGGCGGGGGTGGTGCTCCGACCAACAAAAAGACCCCCCGGGGTACGGGAGGTCTGCGCGTCAGCTGGTGAGCCGACGCGCTACTCGATAATGAGGGAGGAGCGGGTCACCAGTGCATCGTGGCACACGTCACCATCCGTGGTCACGCGTTCCACGCCTTGGACACGCCGTCGACGGCGTGGATGCCCGCTCGCCCGTGCCCGGGCTGTCCGATTCGCTACCGTGGACGGATACCGTCACCGGCGGTACGCAGGTCGGTCGACCTACCAGGAGGCAGCATGTCCACCCCCACTCCCCCTCCGGAGCGCCAGTCCGCCTACCCGCACTCGACGCCCGCCCCGGCGCCGGTCCCACCACCGCCCCCGGTGGCGGACCCCACGATGGTCTACCCCGTCTCGGTACAGCCCGCCCAGGTCCCCCCGGCGCCCGCCCCCGTTCCGGCGCCGGCTCCTGTCCCCGCCGCACCGGCGGGTCCGTCGGTGGATGCCGGGCGCTACTGGGCCGGGGTCGTCGCGACCGCGCTGGTGGCGGCGCTCATCGGCCTGGTCGGCGTCGTGATCGTCGACCAGATCCTCAACATCGAGACGTTCGAGACCGCCGTCAAGTACATCTTCGGCACGGACTCGACCGGGGCGACCTACGTGGTCGGTGCCGCGCTCTTCGCGGTGCTCGCCGGTGGGCTGCTGCAGCTGCTCGTGCTCACCACCCCGAAGCCCAAGGCGTTCTTCGGCTGGATCATGTTCCTCGGCACGCTGACCGCTGCGCTCCTGCCGCTCACCTGGACCGACGCGCTCGAGGCGTCGATCTCCGCGGGCATCGTCAACGCGCTCATCGGCATCGCCATCTGGTCGCTGCTCGTCGGCGTCCTGGGACGGACGCTGCGCCCGGGGACGGCTGTCGACTAGCCGATCAGCTCCTTCTCGAGCGCCCTGACCACGGGCCACGCGCCCTCGGACGTCGTGCCGACCACGGTCACGGTCAGCCCGTCCGCGGGGTCGTGCAGGCTGCGGAACGACACGCCGGCGTCGTAGCCGTCCAGCTGCACGACCTCGCGGGTGGGGTGCAGCCAGAACCCGAGCCCGTAGCGTCTGCCCTCCTCGGGGACGTCGCTGCGCGGCTCGATCATCCGCGCGACGGTCGGGGTGCCGACGATCGCGCCCTCGAACAGCGCAGTCCAGAACCGGTGCACGTCGGCAGCCGTCGTGTACATGCCGCCGTCGCCGCTCCCGAGCACAGGCAGGTGGAACACGTTGGTCCGCCACGCGCCGTCCATCTCGACGTACCCGACGGCGGCGCGGCCGGGCAGCGCGTCCGACCGCAGGAAGTCCGTGTCGACCAGCCCCGCGGGCGCGCAGACGCGCTGCCGGACCAGGTCGTGGAACGGCACCCCGGACGCTCGTTCGGCGAGGAGTGCGAGCACGACGAACCCGCCGTTGCAGTAGGAGAACCGCTCGCCCGCCCGGAACTTCGTCGGGAAGCCGTCCAGCACCGCCAGGAACTGCTCGACGGTCGCCAGGTCCTGCACGGGCACCGGCAACGCGTACGCGCTGATCGGGGCGTCGCTGTCCTCGTCGAAGTAGTCGCCGATGCCCGACCGGTGCGCCAGCAGGTGCTCGACCGTGACGTCGTCGGCGATCAGCGGCAGGTCCGCGCCCAGCAGCGAGCGCGCGGTCGTCGTGAGCGCGAGGGTGCCGTCCTCGACCAGGCTCATCACGGCGAGCGCGGTCAGCCCCTTCGTCCCGCTCGCCATCGCCACCTGGCTGTCCGGCGACATCGCGATGCCGTGCCGCCGGTCGGCCAGACCGTACGCCGCGCTCAGCTCCGTGCGGTCCGCCCGGTCGACGCGGACCACCCCCGAGAAGCCGATCTCGGCGGCGGTCCGGTCGACGAGCCCCTGGAGATCCATCAGACCAGGCGGTGCAGCCAGCCGTGCCGGTCGGTCGCGCGACCGTACTGGATGTCGGTCAGCTCCGCGCGGATGCGGGTGGTCACCGGACCGGCCTCACCGTCGCCGACCGTGAGGTCGAAGTCGTCGCTGGCCATGCGTCCGATGGGCGTCATGACGGCGGCCGTGCCGCACGCGAACACCTCGCGCACCGAGCCGTCGGCCAGTCCTGCCTGGAGCTCGGCCAGCGGGATCGGGCGCTCCGAGACCTCGTGCCCGGCGTCCGTCAGCAGGCGCAGGATCGACATGCGCGTCACGCCCTCGAGGATCGACCCCGAGATGGGCGGCGTGGCCACCGACCCGTCCGCGTGGACGATGAAGACGTTCATGCCGCCGAGCTCCTCGAGCTGCGTGTTCGTCGACGCGTCGAGGAAGCAGACCTGCTCGAAGCCCTTGGCGTAGGCCTCCTGCTGCGGCAGCAGGCTGGCGGCGTAGTTGCCGCCGCACTTGGCCGCACCCGTCCCGCCGGCGCCGGCGCGGTGGAACTCCTGGTCCACCCAGATGGCCACGGGACGCACGCCGCCCGCGAAGTACGGGCCCACGGGCGACGCGATGACGAGGAACTCGGCCTCGAGAGACGGGCGCACCCCGAGGAAGCTCTCGGACGCGTACATGAACGGGCGCAGGTAGAGGCTCGTCTCCTCGCCGGACGGCACCCAGGCACGGTCCGTGGCGACGAGGGCCTGGATGGCGCCGAGGAAGTCCGCCTCGGTCAGCTCCGGCAGGGCCAGGCGCTGGGCCGACCGCGCGAACCGTGCGGCGTTGGCCTGCGGGCGGAACGTCCAGACCGAGCCGTCGGGGTGCCGGTACGCCTTGAGGCCCTCGAAGATCTCCTGCGCGTAGTGCAGGACGGCGGTCGCCGGGTCGAGCAGCAGGGGGCCGTACTTCTCGATGCGGCGGCCGGTCCAGCCGCTCTCCTGCGAGTACGAGATGCGGGCCATGTGCTCGGTGAACACGGTGCCGAACTTCGGCGACGCCAGCGCTGCCTCGCGCTGCTCGTCGGGGACGGGGGTGTCGGTCCGCGTGATCTCGAAGAGGTCGGCGGACGTCGGGTTTGCCAGGGTGCTCATCTGCGGGGGCCTTTCACCAGAGTCAGGTTTGACGGTACCGGTGAGGACGGCCGGGTGGATATCCGAGGTGGGGCGCTCGGGCCCCACGGATACGGCTCAGCCGGCGATGCGCGCGGCGAGGTCCTTGCCCACCTCGGCCGTCGACCGTACTCGCTCGGCGCCCTTGCGGTCGGCGATGTCGTCGGCGACGGCCTTCTCCACCCGCGCGGCCTCGTCGGCGAGGCCGAGGTGCTCGAGCAGGAGGGCGACCGACAGCACCGTGGCCGTCGGGTCGGCCTTGCCCTGGCCCGCGATGTCGGGCGCGGAGCCGTGCACGGGCTCGAACATGCTCGGCGCCGTGCGGTCCGGGTTGATGTTCGCCGAGGCCGCCAGGCCGATGCCGCCGGTGATCGCGGCGGCGAGGTCCGTGAGGATGTCGCCGAAGAGGTTGTCGGTGACGATCACGTCGAACCGCGCCGGGTTGGTGACCAGGAAGATGGTCGCCGCGTCCACGTGCAGGTAGTCGACCGTCACATCGGGGAACTCGGCGTTCACGGCCTCGACCGTGCGGCGCCACAGGTGACCCGCGTGCACGAGCACGTTGTGCTTGTGCACCAGCGTGAGCTTCTTGCGCGGGCGGGCGGCGGCGCGGGCGAACGCGTCGCGGACCACGCGCTCGACGCCGAACGCCGTGTTCACGCTGACCTCGTTGGCCACCTCGTGCGGCGTGCCGACGCGGATCGCGCCGCCGTTGCCGACGTACGGGCCCTCCGTGCCCTCGCGGACCACGACGAAGTCGATCTCGCCGGGGTTCGCCAGCGGGGAGGCCACGCCCGGGTAGAGCCGGCTCGGGCGCAGGTTGACGTAGTGGTCCAGCGCGAAGCGCAGCTTGAGCAGCAGCCCCCGCTCGAGCACGCCCGACGGGACGCTCGGGTCGCCGATGGCGCCCAGCAGGATCGCGTCGTGCGCGCGGATCGCCTCGAGGTCGGTGTCCGTGAGCGTCTCGCCCGTCGCGTGCCAGCGGCGCGCGCCCAGGTCGAAGTCCGTCGTCGAGACCGTGACCGGGCCGCCGTGCAGCGCCGTCTCCAAGGCGAGCAGGCCCTGCTCGACGACCTCCGTGCCGATGCCGTCACCAGCGACGACGGCGAGGCGGATGTCCCGGGCAGCAGAGGTCTCGACCATGGAGCGAGCCTAAACCCCGTCCCACCGCTCGGGACGGATGTCTCATCCTGCGGTCAGTCCACCGGGGGCGTCGGGCCGGTCGTCGGGTAGATCAGCTCGAAGCGCTCGAGCATCACAGGGATCGTCGGGGAGAAGTCCTGGCCCAGCACCCGGCGCCACGACGCCTCGTGGTGGGTGCGCCACGACTCCAGCGAGCCGTCGTCCTCGGCCTCGGCCGCCGCGTGCTCGGCGTCGACCTGGTCGAACGGGACGACCTCGACGTCCGTGGTGCGCAGGAGCGCCCGCGGGGTGCCGGCGCCGTCCACGACGATCGACAGGTCGCCGACGCGCGGGACCTCGAGACCCACCTGCTCGAGCTCGGCGACCGCGAGCGCCGTGGCCGTCTTGCGGCCGTCCAGCACGCGGGCCAGGAGCTCGGCCGCCTCCGCGTCGTCGCCGTAGGACCACGACGGCGGCGGCACGACGTCCTCGGGCGACTCACCGAGCACGCTGTCCAGCTTGCCGAACCCGACATGGCCACGGGCCGCCTGCCAGAACGCTGCGACGCGCACGTCCTCGACGGCGCCCTCGACGCCGTCCTCGGGTCGGTCCACCAGCTCGTCGGTCATCGTCGTCCCTCCGTCGTCGTCCGCCCATCCTTGCGTACCCGCAGCCCAGCGGCACACCGGCTGGTGAGCAAGCCATGAGCGACGGCATGGCCGTCGATCACGGCACTCATGGCTTGCTCGACGCTTGAAACGCCGAACGGCACCCCGGAGGGGTGCCGTTCGGTGAGCGTGGGGCAGATCAGCGCGCCGCGCTGCCCTCGTACTTGTGGTCGGGCAGCGCTCTGCCCCGACCTACGGCAGGTGCCACCCTTCGGGCGGCCCCTACCTCCGGTCAGCGCGCCGCGCTGCCCTCGACGTAGTCGGTCTCCGACGGCTTCACCCAGGCGAACAGCTTGCGCAGCTCGCGGCCAACGGGCTCGATCGGGTGGTTCTGGCCCTTCTCGCGGAGGGCCTTGAACTCCGGCGCGCCGGCGTCCTGGTCGTTGATGAACCGCTCGGCGAAGGCACCGTTCTGGATGTCCGCGAGGACGGCCTGCATGTTGGTCTTCACGTCGGGCGTGATGACGCGCGGGCCGGACACGTAGTCGCCGTACTCGGCGGTGTCGGACACGGACCAGCGCTGCTTGGTGATGCCGCCCTCGAAGATGAGGTCGACGATCAGCTTGAGCTCGTGCAGGACCTCGAAGTACGCGACCTCGGGCTGGTAGCCGGCCTCGGTCAAGGTCTCGAACCCGTACTGGATGAGCTGCGAGACGCCACCGCAGAGGACGGCCTGCTCACCGAACAGGTCGGTCTCGGTCTCCTCGGTGAACGTCGTCTTGATGCCGGCGGCGCGCAGGCCACCGATCGCCTTGGCGTAGGAGAGCGCGAGATCCCAGGCGGCGCCCGAGGCGTCGTGCTCGACGGCGACGATGACCGGCACTCCGCGCCCGTCGGCGTACTCGCGACGGACCAGGTGACCCGGGCCCTTGGGCGCGACCATGAGCACGTCGTGCCCGGCGGCCGGCTTGATGTAGCCGAAGCGGATGTTGAAGCCGTGGCCGAAGACGAGCGCGGCGCCGTCCTGCAGGTTGGGCTCGATCTCCTCGCGGTAGACGATGCGCTGCACCTGGTCGGGCGCCAGGATGACGACGACGTCGGCCTGGCGGACCGCGTCGGCCACCGAGGCGACCTTGAGGCCCTGGTTCTCGGCCTTGGCGCGGGACGCCGAGCCCTCGCGCAGGCCGACGGTCACGTCGACGCCGGAGTCGCGCAGGTTGAGGCTGTGCGCGTGCCCCTGGCTGCCGTAGCCGATGACGGCGACCTTCTTGGACTGGATGATCGACAGGTCGGCGTCGTCGTCGTAGAACAGCTCGGCCACGATGGGTCTCCTCGGTGTGTGATTCTGCTTCTGCTTCAGGAACGGGAAAGAGCTAGGCGGAGCGGTTGACGCGCTCGAGGGCGCGGTCGGTGATCGAGCGCGACCCACGGCCGATGGCCACGGTGCCGGACTGCACGATCTCCCGGATGCCGAACGGCTCCAGGGCGGCGAGCAGGGCGTCGAGCTTGCCCGGACCGCCGGTCGCCTCGATGACGACCGTGTCGGGCACGACGTCGACGACGTGCGCCCGGAACAGCTGGACGACCTCGAGGACGCTGGTCCGCTGCGTGGTGTCCGCCTTGACCTTCACCAGCAGCAGCTCGCGCTGCACGGACGCGGCGTCCTCGAGCTCGACGATCTTGATGACGTTGATCAGCTTGTTGAGCTGCTTGGTCACCTGCTCGAGCGGCAGGGCGTCGACGTCCACGACGACCGTGATGCGCGAGATCTCGTCGTGCTCGGTGGGACCGACCGCGAGCGAGTGGATGTTGAACGAGCGCCGCGCGAACAGGCCCGCGACGCGCGTGAGCACGCCGGGCTTGTTCTCGACGAGGACCGACAAGGTGTGACGGGACATGGCTCAGTCCTCCCGGTCCCACGCCGGGGAGATGCCCCGTGCGTACTGGATGTCGTCGTTGGAGACTCCCGCGGCGACCATCGGCCACACCATCGCGTCGCGCGACACGGTGAAGTCGATGACCACCGGCTGGTCGTTGATCTCGAGGGCCCGCTTGATGGTCGCGTCGACGTCGCCGAGCGTCTCGCAGCGCAGGCCGGCGCAGCCGTAGGCGTCGGCGAGCTTGACGAAGTCGGGGATCCGCGCGGTGCCGTGCCCGGTGTTGAGGTCGGTGTTGGAGTAGCGGGACTCGTAGAAGAGCGTCTGCCACTGCCGCACCATKCCGAGCGACGAGTTGTTGATGATCGCGACCTTGATCGGGATCTCGTTGATCGTGCAGGTGGCCAGCTCCTGGTTGGTCATCTGGAAGCAGCCGTCGCCGTCGATGGCCCACACGGTCCGCGACGGGTCCCCGACCTTCGCGCCCATCGCCGCCGGCACCGCGTAGCCCATGGTGCCCAGACCGCCGGAGTTCAGCCACGAGTTGGGCCGCTGGTACTTGATGAACTGTGCGGCCCACATCTGGTGCTGCCCCACGCCCGCGGCGAAGATCGACTCCGGCCCGGACAGCTCGCCGATCCGCTGGATGACGTGCTGCGGAGCCAGGTGACCGTCGGCCGGCACGTCGAAGCCGAGGGGGAACGTCGAGCGCCAGTCGTCCAGCTGTCGCCACCACTCCTCGAGGTCCGGCTTGCCGTGCTGCGTGTGCTCGCGGGCCAGCTCGGGCAGCAGGTCGGCCATGACCTCCTTGAGGTCGCCGACGATGGGCACGTCGACGTGGCGGTTCTTGCCGATCTCGGCCGGGTCGATGTCCGCGTGCACGACCGTGGCGTTCGGCGCGAAGCTGGACAGCAGGCCGGTCACGCGGTCGTCGAACCGGGCGCCGAGGGCGACGATCAGGTCGGCCTTCTGCAGCGCCGCGACGGCGGACACGGTGCCGTGCATGCCGGGCATGCCGAGGTGCTGGGGGTGCGAGTCGGGCAGCGCGCCGCGAGCCATCAGCGTGGTGACGGCCGGTGCGCCGGACGCCTCGGTCAGCGCGCGCAGCTCGGCGGACGCACGGGCGCGGATGACGCCGCCACCCACGTAGAGGACCGGGCGCCGGGCGGTCGCCAGCAGGCGGGCCGCCTCACGGATCTGCTTGGCGTGCGGCTTGGTGACCGGGTGGTAGCCGGGCAGCGTGAGCTCCTGCGGCCAGGAGAACGTCGTCTGCGACTGCATCGCCGACTTCGCGATGTCGACCAGCACCGGTCCCTGGCGGCCGGTCGAGGCGATGTGGAACGCCTCGGCGATGACGCGCGGGATGTCGTCCGGGTTGGTGACCAGGTAGTTGTGCTTGGTCACGGGCAGCGTGATGCCGACGATGTCGGCCTCCTGGAACGCGTCCGTGCCGATCATGGACGCCGAGACCTGGCCGGTGATCGCGACGAGCGGCACCGAGTCCATGTGGGCGTCGGCGATCGGGGTCACCAGGTTCGTCGCGCCCGGCCCGGAGGTCGCCATGCAGACCCCGACCCGACCTGTCGCGGCGGCGTAGCCGGCGGCCGCGTGGCCGCCGCCCTGCTCGTGCCGCACGAGGATGTGGCGGACCCGGGTGGAGTCCATCAGCGGGTCGTACGTGGGGAGGATCGCGCCGCCCGGGATGCCGAAGACGACCTCGACCCCGGCCTCCTCGAGCGAGCGGACGATCGACTTGGCGCCCGTGACCTGCTCGGGGCCGATCGCGCTGGTGGTCGCCGCGGCGGCGACGCGCGGGGTGGCGGCCGTGGGCGTGGGCGTTCGCGGCGGTGCCGGGTGAGGGCCCTGGACCATCGATGTCTCCCTGGATCGTGCTGCTGGGTATTGCCGGTTCACTGCGGTCCGAACACAGAAAAGCCCCTCGAGCCACGTACGGGCTGGACGAGGGGCGAGCGCGCTGACGAGGCCTGTGCGGGAGGCCTCTAGCCGGCGCGCTCAGGAAGTACTACGAGAAGGGTCGTCTGCACGCGTTGGACACTACGCCCACGTTTCCGCTGTGTCACGCCGCCTCCCGCGCGTCTCACATCGTGGTTCACGAGATCAACTGTTGGACGGGTCGGGCCCCACGACCGGGTCCATGTCGAATGCCGGCAGCCCGTCGATGCTCACCCGGTTCTTCAGGCGCCGGTAGTCCGCCTGGCCCTCGATGCCCTTGCGCTCCATGTGCTGCGGCAGCAGGTCCCGCTCCCCCTCCAGCGCCATCCGCGGGACGCCGTAGCCGCACGAGTCCGAGACGCGGTCCACGTCGACGACGATCACGGCGCGGGCGCCGCGCGTCTCGGGGAACAGCGCCGCGAGCTCGTCGAAACCCTCGTCGTAGAGCGTGACGAAGCGGCCGCGGCCGTACAGCCGGACGATGTTGGGCGGGCCCTCGAACGCGCAGAACATGAGCGTGATGCGGCCGTTGTCCCGCAGGTGGGCGATCGTCTCCGAGCCGCTCGCGGTGAGGTCGATGTACGCGACGGTGTGCTCGTCGAGGACCACGAACGAGCCGGCGATGCCCTTGGGCGACAGGTTGACGTGCCCGTCGGGGCCGCTGGGTGCCGTCGCGACGAAGAACATCGGCTGCGCCTCGACGAATGCGCGCAACCGACCGTCGATCCGTTCGTGAACCTTGCCCACGCCCGCTCCTACCTCTCGACGACCTCCGCCCGAGCGTAGCCACGAGCCGTCGAGCGGTCGTCCACGATCCGCAGGGCGGGCAGTCCGCGGCGGCGGAGGAGCAGCTCGGCGACGACCAGGTTGGGGATCCAGGCCAGGAACGGGACCGCGGTGTACGCGTTGGTGAAGGCGGCGTCGGCGTCGGCAGCCGTCGCGATCCACGGGGTCTGCACGGCCACGAGCATGCCGGTCCAGAGCCGGAGCGTCACGGCCGCGTAGGTCAGGGCGAAGTTGCGGATCATCCACGCCTGGTGGCTGCGGACCTCGCCGGCGCGGATGGCCCGGTACCCGCGCCACCCGGTCCAGATCCAGAGGATGCCGAGCGTGCCGAAGCCGAAGAACCCGACCATGCCCGCCGAGCTCACCGGCGCGAGCGCGAGCGCGGCGACCCCGCCGACCAGCACCGCGACGAGGTACGTCCGGCCGATGGCCCGGTGCACGGAGGGCACGCGCTCACGCAGCGACCGCCAGAACTGCAACGGGCCGAGCAGGAGCGCGACGCCGCCACCGACGATGTGGACGTAGAACGCGGCGTGCACCCAGGCGGCCTTGTCCTCGTACGCTCCAGCGAGCCCGACGGCGTCGCCGGCCAGCTCGTGCAGCGGAGCGGTGACGTAGGGGGTCACGGCGTAGACCGCGATGGCCAGCGACGAGAGCGCGATCCACGTCCAGCCGACGCGGTGCCGGGTGCGGGTCCGAGGACGGGGTCGCGCCGGGGCCAGGGTCATGACTCGACGCTAGGGAGCGGTGCATGGCCCGGTCTGTACCGTCAGCCCCCCGGCTCACCAGGGGGTTGACCCCACCTCGGGATCAGGCGGTGACCGCCCGGTGGACCCGCGCCTCCCACGGGCGCAGGTGCGGGCCCGCGGGGTGGGCGTAGTTGCCGAGCACGAGCTCGCCCAGGTCGTCACCCAGCGGGACGTCCTGCACGACCCCCGAGAAGTTGCCCAGCACGGTGAGCGTCACGTCGCCCAGCCGACGGGTGAAGGCGTACACGTGCTCGTGCTGGGGCAGCAGCATGGTGAAGTCGCCCAGGGACACCACCGGGTCGTCGTGCCGCAGGGCGATGAGCGCGCGGTAGTAGTGGAAGACCGACTCGGGATCCGCGCGCTCGGCGGCGGCGTTGAGCGACGGGTAATTCTCGTTGACCTCGATCCACGGCGTGCCGGTGGTGAACCCCGCGTGCGGCGAGCCGTCCCACTGCATCGGCGTGCGCGCGTTGTCTCGGCCCATCGCGGCGATGCCGGCGAGCAGGTCCTCGTCGCTGCCGGTGCCGACCGTCTTCGCGACGGCCACGTGGTTGAGCGTCTCGATGTCCCGGTACTGGTCGAACCGCGTGAAGTGCGCGTTCGTCATCCCCAGCTCCTCGCCCTGGTAGACGTACGGCGTCCCGCGGTGCAGGTGCAGGACCGTGGCGAGCATCGTCGCGGACTCTCGTCGGAAAGCGCCGTCGTCGCCGAAGCGGGAGACCACCCGGGGCTGGTCGTGGTTGTCCCAGTAGAGGCTGTTCCAGCCGACGTCGGCCAGCCCCGCCTGCCAACGCCCGAACGAGGCCTTGAGGTCGAGCAGGCGCAGCGGGCGGACGTCGAACTTGCCGCCCGGGCCGTGGTCGAGGCCGACGTGCTCGAACTGGAAGACCATGTCGACCTCCTCCCGCTGCGGGTCGGTGAAGTCGCGCGCCTGGTCGACCGTGACGCCGGGCATCTCCCCCACGGTGAGCAGCTTCTCGGGCCGGTCGGCGAAGACCGCCTTGTGCATCTCCGCCAGGAACTCGTGGATGCGCGGGCCGCACACGTACGACGCCGATCCGTCGGCGAGCAGGCCGTCGGAGACCACCCCGTCGGGCAGCGTCGTGTCCTTGGAGATGAGGTTGATGACGTCCATCCGGAAGCCGTCGACCCCCCGGTCCAGCCACCAGCGCATCATCTCGTAGACGGCGTCCCGGACCTCCTGGTTCTCCCAGTTCAGGTCCGGCTGCTTGCGGCTGAACAGGTGCAGGAAGTACTCGCCGCTCGCCTCGTCCAGCTGCCAGGCCGACCCCTCGAAGAAGGACCGCCAGTTGGTCGGCTCCGCGCCCGGCGCCCCGGCGGCCATGCCGTCGCGGGGCGGTCGCCACCAGTACCAGTCGCGCTTCGGGCTGGCCGGGTCGCGCGACTCGACGAACCACCGGTGCTCGTCGGACGTGTGGTTGACGACGAGGTCCATGACCAGCTTCATGCCGCGGGCGTGCAGCTCGTGGACCAGCGCGTCGAGGTCCTCGAGCGTGCCGAACACGGGGTCGACCGCCTGGTAGTCGCTGATGTCGTACCCGTTGTCGTCCTGCGGGGACGCGTAGATGGGCGACAGCCACACGACGTCGACACCGAGGGCGGACAGGTGGTCGAGCCGCCCGAGGATGCCGGGGAGGTCGCCGATGCCGTCGCCGTCGGAGTCCGCGAACGAGCGCGGGTACACCTGGTACACCACGGCCCGGGTCCACCACGGGGCATTCTCGGGGGTGAAGGTCATGCGATGGCTCCTCTCGCCGGCAGCAGGTCCTGCTCGGGCTGGTCGAGCCGGATGCGCTCGACGGCGTCCTGGATCGCGATCGTCGCGGCCCCTCGGGCCCACGCCGAGAAGCCGGACTCGTCGACGTAGAGCCGGACGGGTTCGGCGCGCGGGTCGCGGTCGGCGGCGATCGCCGCGCGCACTCGCTCCTCGGCGACGGTGAGGAGCCCGATGCCCTCGCCGGCGAGCACGGCCGCGGGCTGCAGCGTGAGGTTGACCGACAGGGCGACGAGGCGCCCGAGGGCCGTCGCAGCCTCGTCGACCACGGTCGTCGCCGCGGGGTCGCCATCGCGCGCGAGCCGCAGGACCTCGGCGTAGTCGAGGGGCCTCTGGTGCGCCGCCGACACCTGAGCCGCGATGGACCCCGAGGCCAGCATCGCCTCCGCGCACCCGCGGTGGCCCAGGTGGCACACCGGGCCGGTCGTGCTGAGCGGGATGTGCCCTCCGAGGCCGACTCCCGCCTCACGCGAGTGCACGACCTGTCCGTTCACCACGAGCGCGTACCCGACGCCGGCACCGATCGTGATGACGACAAAACCTGGGATGTCGCGACCCAGCCCGAACCAGAGCTCCGCCTCGGCGAGCGCGACGAGGTCGTTCTCGAGCGACGCGGGGACCCCCAGCTCTGCCTCGACGAGCGAGGCGAACGGCACATCTGTCCAGCCGAGGAACGGGGCGAACTCCACCCGGCCGTCCCGCACAGCGCCGCCGAGCGACACCCCCACCCCCGCGATGCGGTCGACGCCGAGCCCACGGACTGCGCGGGCGATCTCGGCCGCGACGCCCTCCGGGTCGCGGGTGCTGAGAGGGCGCTCCTCGTAGGCGAGGAGCGCCGCTCGCACGTCGGTCGCGACGACGTGCAGGGACTCCCCCGTCACCTTGACGCCGGCGAAGTGGGCCAGGCCCGGCCGGACGTCGAGCGGGCGAACAGGGCGACCGACCGAGCCGTCGGACCGGTCGTCGAGCTCGACCAGCAGACCCCGGTCGAGGAAGGGCTTCGCGAGGCGCGTCAGGCTCGGCGGTGACAGCCCGAGCCGGCTGGTCAGCTCACTGCGCGAGATCGGCCCGTGGATCAGCACCGCGCGCGCGAGGGCGCCCTCGCTGTCGCTCAACATGCACTCGACCCGTTCATTGGTTCCATCATGGCATGAACGAGGCTTCCTTGCGGTGCGAATCGGCGCTCTGCGCGTCTTGTGGGTCTTGTTTCTTCCGTGTTAGAACTAACCCATGCTCTTCCACGACGAGGTGACCGCCGCCGACCGCCCGGCTGCCCCGCTGCCCGGAATCCCGGAACGGGTTCTGCACCTGCGTCGCGGTGGCACCAGCGTCGTGATCGATGTCGACGCCGAGCCGCACCCGGCGATCGTGCACTGGGGCGAGGAGCTCACCGACTCGAGCGAGCAGACGCTGCACAGCCTGGCGATCGCGGCGCGCCCCCAGCGTGTCTCGGGCGGCCTGGACGAGCCGGCGCGCGCCACGCTCGTCGCCTCGCAGGCCGGCGGATGGCTCGGCACCCCGGGCCTCGAGGGGCACCGCGACGGAGTCTCGTTCAGCGTCCGCATGGAGCTCGTCGGCATCGAGGCCGACGACCACGGGGCGCGGCTGTCGCTCGTGGACTCCCAAGCCCGGCTGAGCGCGGAGCTGGAGCTGCGCGTGGGCACCGCCGGGCTGTTCCACCAGCGGATCACGCTGCGCAACGACGGGGACTCCCCCTACGTCGTCCAGGTCATGCACCTCGCGTTCCCGGTGCCGTGGGACGCCACCGAGATCCTCGACACCACCGGTCGACACCTGCGGGAACGCACGCCGCAGCGGCACCCGTTCGGGTACGGCACGTACCTGCGCGAGAGCCGTCGCGGCCGGCCGGGTGCGGACGCCACCCTCGTGCTGGCCGCCGGCCGACCGGGGTTCGGCTTCGAACGCGGTCGGGTCCACGCCGTCCACGTCGCGTGGAGCGGGAACCACCGCCTTCTCGCGGAGCGCTCCGCGACCGGCGACGCGGTCCTCGCCGGCGGTGAGCTGTTCGCACCCGGAGAGGTCGTCCTCGCGCCGGGCGAGTCGCTCACGTCGCCGGAGGTCGTCGGGTCGTGGGGCGACGGGCTCAGCGAGCTCGCGCACCGCTTCCACGACGAGTGGCGCCGCCGCCCGGCCCACCCTCGCCGGCCGCGGCCGATCACCCTCAACACGTGGGAAGCGGTCTACTTCGACCACTCCCTCGAGAGGCTGACCGCGCTCGCGGACGCCGCCGCGACGGTCGGCGTCGAGCGGTTCGTCCTCGACGACGGGTGGTTCGACGGGCGCCGCGACGACACGGCGGGTCTCGGCGACTGGTACGTCGACGAGACGGTGTGGCCGGACGGGCTGCACCCGCTCGTGGATCACGTCCTCGCCCGCGGCATGGAGTTCGGGCTGTGGGTCGAGCCCGAGATGGTGAACCCGGACAGCGACGTCGCCCGGCGGCACCCCGACTGGATCCTGCGGGCGCGGACGGCGCTGCCGCCGGCCGCGCGCCAGCAGCAGGTCCTCAACCTCGCGCACGAGGACGCCTACGCCTACGTCGCCGCCCGCCTGCACGCGCTGCTCGACGAGTACCCGATCGCGTACCTCAAGTGGGACCACAACCGCGACCTGCTCGATGCCGGCAGCGGCCCCGAGGGGGGTGCCCGGGTCCGCGAGCACACCCTGGCCCTCTACCGGCTGCTCGACGAGCTCAAGGCGGCCAACCCCGCGCTGGAGATCGAGAGCTGCGCCTCCGGTGGCGCCCGCGTCGACCTCGGGATCCTGGCGCGCACCGACCGGATCTGGACCAGCGACACCCTCGACCCGCTCGAGCGGCTGGTGAACCAGCGGTACACGGCGCTGGTGGTGCCCCCCGAGATGATGGGCATGCACCTGACCAGTCCCGTCGTGCACTCCACCGGCCGGACCGTGGACCTCGACTTCAGTGCGGCGGTCGCGCTGTTCGGCCACTTCGGGATCGAGTGGGACCTGACCGCGACCGACGACGACACCCGAGGCCGGATCGCGGCGTGGGTGGAGTACGCCAAGCGCATCCGCCCGCTGGTCGCCACGGGCCTGACCGTCAACGTCGACGACAGCGAGCCCGGGATCGATGTCCGCGGCGTCGTCGCCCCGGACGGTACGTCGGCCGTGTTCACGATCACGCAGACCGACACGACCGCCGCCTACCCGCCGGGACGGGTCCGGATCCCCGGGCTCGACCCCGGCCGGATCTACCAGCTCCGGCTCGTCGGGGGCGCGACGAACGCCGCCGCCCAGTCGGAGCTCCAGTGGCTGGCCTTCGACACCACGCTGACGGGTCGTGAGCTCGACGCCGTCGGCCTGCGACCCCCGGTCCAGTACCCCCAGAGATCCACCGTCATCGAGCTGGTCGCTCAGGACTGAGCAGCCAGATCCCGGCGCAAGGAGGCGCACGATGAGACACCGAGACCCACGACGCGTTCGCATGACGGCAGCGGCCGCAGCGGTCGCCCTGCTCGCCGCCGTCGGCGGCTGCGCGAACGAACCGTCCGACGGCGTGACCACCCTGAACTTCTTCCAGTTCAAGGGCGAGGCACTCGAAGACTTCGACAAGATCATCGCCGACTTCGAGGCGGAGAACCCCGACATCCGCGTCGTGCAGAACCAGGTCGCAGATGCCGACACGGTCATCCGGACACTCCTCGTCAAGAACAAGGCACCGGACGTCATCACCCTCAACGCCAGCGGCAACTTCGGCCGCCTCGCGCAGGCCGGGGTCTTCTACGACTTCTCCGACGAGCCCGTGCTCGACACCATCAACCCTGCGGTGCAGGAGATCCTCAAGGACCTCGGCACGTACGGCGACGAGGTCAACGGCCTCGGCTACGTCAACAACGCCAACGGGATCCTCTACAACCAGGAGATCTTCGCCCAGCAGGGCCTCGAGGTCCCCGAGACATGGGACGAGCTCATCGCCGTGTGCGACAAGCTCAACGCCGCGGGCATCACCCCGTTCTACGGCACCCTCGCCGACTCGTGGACCGGGTTGCCCTCGTTCAACGGACTCGGGGCATACCCCGCGCAGGACGGCTTCTTCGACACGATGCGCGAGCAGGGCGAGGACACCGGACCCGACTCCGAGGTCTCGTTCCAGAAGAACTTCGCCGAGGCGATGGACCAGCAGGCCCAGCTGTTCGGCTACATGCAGGACGGCTACCGAGGGGCGACCTACGACGACGGCAACGCCGCGTTCGCCAACGGCGACGTCGCGATGCTCCTGCAGGGCATCTGGGCGCTGAGCCCGATCAAGGGCATCAACCCCGACATCCAGACCGGCATCTTCCCGTACCCGGCCG
This sequence comes from Cellulomonas sp. P5_E12, assembly GCF_054049315.1. Lineage (NCBI taxonomy): Bacteria > Bacillati > Actinomycetota > Actinomycetes > Micrococcales > Cellulomonadaceae > Cellulomonas > Cellulomonas sp. P5_E12. The sequence continues at coordinate 226,783 of NZ_JBFUMP010000003.1, forward strand.
CAGACGACCCCGCCGACCGCATGCTCGTCTCCGGCGTCGACGTCGCGGTCACCATGCCGAAGGACTCGAAGCACCCCAAGGAGGCGCTGCGGTTCATCGACTACCTGTTCCAGAAGGACGTCATCGAGGCGTTCGCCGCCTCGCAGAACATGGTCCCGTCGGTCAAGGGCGCCGAGCTCAGCGACGAACCCGCAATCCAGTCGGTCAAGCCGTACTTCGACGAGGGCCGCATCGCCGGCTTCATCGACCACCAGATCCCGCCGAGCATCCCGCTCGCCGCCATCGACCAGCAGTTCCTGTTCAGCGGCGACGCGGACGCCGCGCTCGCCACCCTCGACAGCGAGTGGAGCAAGGTCGCCGCTCGCACCATCCCCGTGACGGGAGAATGACGATGACGTCCTCCACGCAAGTCCTGCCCGCGGAACCCGGAGCCGACCGTTCGAGCGCACCCACCGTGCGGCGCGTCAAGATCGGCCGGGCACAGTCCACCTTCTACTGGATGGTCTGGCCCGCGGTCATCGCCTTCGCCCTGTTCCACACCATCCCCGTGCTGGTGGGCGTCTTCTACAGCCTGACGAACTACGCCGGCTACGGCGCCTGGAACTTCGTCGGCCTGTCCAACTACGTCAACCTGTTCAAGGACGACCGCGTCCTGGCCGCCTACGGGTTCTCGTTCCTGTTCGCCATCGCGGCGACCGTGCTGACCAACGCGATCTCGCTGGCCATCGCGATGGGCCTCAACACCAAGATCATGGCGCGCAACTTCTGGCGCGGCGTGTACTTCGTGCCGTACGTCTTGGCGGCCCTGGTCATCGGCTACGTCTTCCAGTTCTTCTTCTCGAGCTCGCTGCCCAAGATCCTGGCGAGCATCCCGCTCTTCGCCGACAACATCCTCACCAACGAGACCTGGGCATGGACCGCGATCGTCGCCCTGGCCGTCTGGCAGGCCTGCGCCTTCACGATCATCATCTACCTGTCCGGCCTGCAGACGATCCCGCGCGAGCTCTACGAGGCCGCGTCCCTGGACGGCGCCAAGGCGTGGCGGCAGTTCAAGTCGATCACCTTCCCGCTGATCAGCGCGTTCTTCACCATCAACATCGTGCTGAGCCTCAAGGGCTTCCTGCAGGTCTTCGACCAGATCGTCGCCCTGACCAACGGCGGGCCGGGCACCGCGACCGAGTCGGTCACCCTGCTCATCTTCCGCGGCGGGTTCTCCGGCGGGGAGTTCGCCTACCAGTCCGCGAACGCGGTGATCTTCTTCATCGTCATCACCGTGGTCTCGCTCTTCCAGTTCAAGGTTCTTCAGCGCAGAGAGGCGGACTTCTGATGACCACCGCAGGAACCGCCCTCGGCCAGGCCGAGGCCGTCCTTCCCGAACCCCGACGTCGACGCACCAAGGCAGTCGCCGACGACGACACCCGCAAGATCAACTGGTGGGTGACCGCACTGATCGCGGTGTGCTCGCTGACGATCCTCGTCCCGCTCTACCTCGCCGTCGTCGTCGCGCTCAAGACACCCGACCAGCTCGCCGCCGGCACCGGTCTCGAGCTGCCGAACCCGATCCGCTGGGAGAACTTCAGCGAGGCCTGGACGCGGACCGACTTCCCGCAGGCGCTCATGAACACGGCGATGATCACCGTCGGGTCCGTCGTCCTCACGCTGCTGACCAGCTCGGTCGTCGCCTACGCCATCGCACGGAACATCCACCGACCGTTCTTCAAGGGCGTGTTCTTCTACCTGCTCGCGGCCCTGTTCATCCCGTTCCCGATCATCATGCTGCCGCTGGTAAAGCAGACCGCGCTCCTGGGCCTCGACAACCAGGCCGGCATGATCCTGCTCTACACGATCTACGGGCTGTCGCTGAACATCTTCATCTACACCGCCTACATCCGCTCGATCCCGATCGAGCTCGAAGAGGCGGCACGGGTCGACGGCGCATCGACCTGGCGGGTGTTCCGGCAGATCATCTTCCCGCTGCTGACCCCGATGAACGCGACGGTCGGCATCCTCACCTGCGTATGGGCATGGAACGACTTCATCATGCCGCTCGTCGTGCTCACCGATCCCGGGGCGCGGACCCTGCCCCTCGCGCAGTACGTCTTCCAGGGCCAGTTCAACACCGACTACACGGTGGCGTTCGCGTCCTACCTCATGGCCATGGCGCCCCTGCTGGTCGTCTACGTCTTCAGCCAGCGCTGGGTCATCTCCGGGGTCACGCGGGGGTCGATCAAGTAGCCGCGACGACCGACGGGCCCGCTCCCTCAAGGCGCGGGCCCGTCGTTCGTACCGGTCAGATCAGCACGGCGCCCTTCGACGCCGACTGCACGAGCTTCGCGTACTTGGCCAGCACTCCGCGCGTGTAGGTGGGGGGCAGGGGCGCCCAGCCGACCTTGCGGGCCTCGAGCTCCTCCTCCGAGACCAGCACGTCGAGCGTCTCGTTGGCCACGTCGAGCCGGATCCGGTCGCCGTCCTTGATGAACGCGATCGGGCCGCCGTCGACCGCCTCGGGTGCAACGTGGCCGACGCACAGGCCCGTGGTGCCGCCCGAGAACCGGCCGTCCGTGAGCAGCAGCACGTCCTTGCCCAGGCCGGCGCCCTTGATGGCGCCGGTGATGGCGAGCATCTCGCGCATGCCCGGTCCGCCCYTGGGGCCCTCGTAGCGGATGACCACGACGTCGCCGGCCACGATCGTGCCGTCCTCCAGCGCGTCCATCGCGTGGCGCTCGCGCTCGAACACGCGGGCCGTGCCCTCGAACACGTCGGAGTCGAAGCCGGCCGACTTGACCACGGCGCCGTCGGGCGCCAGCGAGCCGTGCAGGATCGTGATGCCGCCGGTCTTGTGGATCGGGTTGTTCATCGCCCGCAGGATCTTGCCGTCGGGGTCCGGCGGGTTCACGTCGGCCAGGTTCTCCGCGACCGTCTTACCGGTGACCGTGAGGCAGTCGCCGTGCAGCAGGCCCGCGTCGAGCAGCGCCTTCATGACGACGGGCACGCCGCCGATGCGGTCGATGTCGTTCATGACGTAGCGGCCGAACGGCTTGAGGTCGCCCAGGTGGGGCACCTTGGCGGCGACGCGCGAGAAGTCGGCGAGCGTGAGGTCGACCTCCGCCTCGTGGGCGATCGCCAGCAGGTGCAGGACCGCGTTGGTGGAGCCGCCGAACGCCATGACGACGGCGATCGCGTTCTCGAACGCCTCCTTGGTCATGATCTGGCGCGCGGTGATGCCCTTGCGCAGCAGCTCCACGACGGCCTCGCCGGACTTGTGCGCGTAGGCGTCGCGGCGGCGGTCGGCCGACGGCGGGGCGGCGGAGCCGGGGATCGACATGCCGATCGCCTCGGCCACCGACGCCATCGTGTTGGCGGTGTACATGCCGCCGCAGGCGCCCTCCCCGGGACAGATCGCGCGCTCGATGCGGTCGACGTCCTCGCGGCTCATGAGCCCGCGCGCGCAGGCGCCGACCGCCTCGAACGCGTCGATGATGGTCACGTCCTTCTCGGTGCCGTCCTCGAGCTTGACCCAGCCCGGCGCGATCGAGCCGGCGTAGAGGAAGACGCTCGCCAGGTCGAGGCGGGCCGCCGCCATGAGCATGCCCGGCAGGGACTTGTCGCAGCCGGCCAGCAGCACGGACCCGTCGAGGCGCTCGGCCTGCATGACGGTCTCCACCGAGTCCGCGATGATGTCGCGGCTCACCAGCGAGAAGTGCATGCCCTCGTGGCCCATCGAGATGCCGTCGGACACCGAGATCGTGCCGAACTCCAGCGGGTACCCGCCCGCGGCGTGCACGCCCGCCTTGGCCGCCTGGGCCAGCCGCTGGAGCGACAGGTTGCAGGGCGTGATCTCGTTCCAGGAGCTGGCGACGCCGATCTGGGGCTTCGCGAAGTCGTCGTCACCGAGGCCTACCGCGCGGAGCATGCCGCGCGAGGCCGTGGCCTCCAGACCGTCGGTGACGGTGCGCGAGCGGGGCTTGATGTCGACGGAAGGTGCAGCAGAGGTGGGGGCGTTGTCCGACGTCACGGTCATGCTCGCGAGTGTATGACTGCGCTCCGGCGCGGCGACGGGAGGGTCAGCCTGCGGACGACGGCCGCCGCCGGACGTCGGGTCAACGAGGCGGCGCGGTCGATCCTCGCTCGACGAGAGACGTCACGAGCTGGATGTGGGTCTTGTCGACCGGCTCCCCGGCCATGAGCGTGATGAGCAACGCGATGGCCGCCGCACCCATCTGCTGGATCGGCTGGTGGACCGTACTGAGTGCCGGGGTGGTCAGGGTCGACTCGGGGATGTCGTCGAACCCGATGATCGACAGCTCGCCCGGGACGTCCAGCCCCAGCTCCTGCGCGATCTCGAGCGTGCCGATCGCGGACAGGTCGTTGGCGGCGAAGACGGCGGTCGGTCGCTCCGGCAGCGTCAGCAGCTCGCGGGCGGGCTCGTGGGTCGAGTCCTTGCGGTAGTCGCCCGCCCGCATGAGGCCGGGATCGACCGCGATCCCGGCGTCGGCGAGGGCCTTGCAGTAGCCGGCCTCGCGCAGCCGTGAGGACTCGAGGTCGGAGCGACCGCCGATGAAACCGATCCGCCGGTGGCCGAGACCGAGGAGGTGCTCGACGGCGTGGACGGCGCCGGTGAAGTTGTCGGAGTCCACGGTCGGCAGCCCCGATGGCCCCGCGTGGGGGTCGATCGCGACGACAGGGATGCCGGCGTCGGCCTCCAGGACGGTCGGGGTGACGAGGACCGCACCGTCGATCAGGGTGCCGCTGAGCCGGGAGAGGTAGCGCCGCTCCCAGCCGACCCCGCCGGTCAGCTGGCCACCGGTGTAGGCGAGGAGCGCGTAGCCGGAGTCACCGAGCCCGATCGAGGCACCCTTGAGGATCTCGGCGCTGAACGGTTCGAACTCGGCGACGAGGATGCCGATCACGTTGGTCTTGTGGGACCGCAGGCTCCGGGCCACGAGGCTCGACTCGTACCCGAGCTCCTCGATCACGGCCTGCACGTGCGAGGTCGTCCGGCTGGCGACGCCGTAGCGCTCGTTGATCACCTTCGAGACCGTCGCGGTCGAGACTCCCGCTCGCCGCGCGACATCCGTGATCGTCACCCGTTGACCCATGTGTGGAGCGTACTGCAACTAAATCGTTATCGATAACGTTTGATATTGCAGATTCCCTGGCCCCTGGATCATGGGGACGAGGCGATGCTATCGACCCACCTGGACCACGGCGACCAGGCGACTGCGCGCCGCGCCGGAGCTGCCGTCATCTCGAGGGCAGGTACTCGAACCGCTCCACGTGCGCGACCGTCGCCGTCGGCCGCCCGTTGCTGGTGGCGTACGCGCCGATCCACAACCCGAGGAACCCGCCGGTCGCGACGGAGTCGAGCGCTCGCCCGTCGACCACCGCGACGGTCACCGGCTCGGCGCCCTCTGCTCCAGCCAGCAAGGAGTAGTCCTGCCCTCTGGCGCGCACGGTCAGCGTGACGGGCCCGCCGCCCGCCGGGAGCGACAGCTCTCCGAGGGTCGACTCGACGCCACCCCGTCGGTGCACGGCAACCACCCGGCGCTCGAGCCCGGTGAAGAACAGCCGCACGTGGTTGCTCTCCGACTGCCGCACCGCGAGGCCGACCTCCTCCCCCGAGCCGACCGAGGCACGGACGACCGCCCGCACGTCGACGTCGGCATGCTGCTGCCGGACTCCGAGGAAGGCGGGCGTGACCGGATCGGACAGGGTGCTCGGCAGCATCCTCAGGTCCCATCCGTCACCCCGCGCCGACGCGAACTCGGCCGCCGRCCCGCGCACCGAGGTCCACCGCCGGTCGTCGGGTCGAACCGTCCCGGACGCGTGACCCTGGGCGACACCGGGGGCGGGGTGCCCGGCGAACGGCACCTCGACCTCGGGCATGACCTGCCCGGCACCGGGGGCGAAGACCGGCCACCCGTCCTCCCAGACGACGGGCACCAGGAACGTCTCACGGCCGAGGTTGTAGTGGTAGCCACCGTACGGCCGCATGCCCAGCAGGACGGCCCACCAGCTCCCGTCCGCCGCCTGGACGAGGTCGGCGTGCCCGACGCCGACGACGTCCGACCCGATCCCGAGGTGCCGGTGGGTGAGGACCGGGTTGCCCTTGCTGCCCACGTACGGCCCGGTCACCGTGTCGGCTCGCGCGACGGAGACCGCGTGGTGGAACTCGGTGCCACCCTCCGCGGCGAGGAGGTAGTACGTGCCGTCGACCTTGTACAGGTGCGGACCCTCGGCCCAGACGACGTTCCGCAGCGCCCCGTTCCAGATGATGTGCTCCGGCCCGACGAGCGCCATGGTCTCCGGGTCGAGCTCCCGCACCCATATCTCGGTCTGGTCGTGCCACTCGGGCGCGCGTGCAAGCCGGGCGCCGTGCACCCAGACCCGACCGTCGTCGTCGAAGAAGATCGACGGGTCGATGCCGTCGGCATCGAGCCACACCGGGTCGGACCATGGCCCGGCCGGGTCGGAGGCCGTCATCACGAAGTTGCCGCCCCGCGTCGCGTCCCGCTGGTCGACGAGGGTGCACACGAGCCAGAACGTGCCGTCGCGGTACCGGAGCGTGGGCGCGTACAGGCCGCCCGACGAGGCGATCCCGTCGTAGTCGAGCTGGCCGGCCCGGTCGACCACGTGGCCGATCTGCTTCCAGCTCGCCAGGTCGGTGCTGCGGAAGACCGGCAGCCCGGGGAAGTACTCGAAGGTCGAGGTGACGAGGTAGAAGTCCTCCCCCACCCGGCAGATCGTCGGGTCCGGGTAGCACCCCGGCAGCAGGGGGTTGCCGACGAGCGTCATGCGCCGACGATCTTGACTTCCACCGTCCGCGAGTCGGCGGTCGTGACCTCGTGGACGTCGCCGGTGATCGCCACCACGGCGCGGGCCGTCGCAGTTCCAGGGATCTCGTGCGTCTCGGTGGCCCTGCCGTTGGAGATCACCCCGCCGGTGGACTCCTTGACGTTCGTCCCCGCGAGCGACGACGCCGCGTGCGAGCCCACCCATACCTCGACGTCGCCCGGCTCGACCACGCGGACCATGCGCCGGTCGGAGAAGGCGAACCGGGTGGTGGGCACGGAGAACGTCACCCGGCTGGACGCGCCGGGCTCGAGCTCGACACGGGCGTAGCCCAGCAGGGCCGCGACCGGCCGGGTGATCGTGCCCTGCACGTCGTGGCCGTAGAGCTGGACCGCGTCGGAGCCCGCGACGGAGCCCGTGTTGGTCACGGTCACCGCGGCCGTGAACGTGCCGCTCGACGCGACGGACGCGTCGACGGCCAGGTCGGAGTAGGCGAAGTCCGTGTACGACAGGCCGAACCCGAACGGGCGCAGCGGCGTGGAGTCGGTCGAGGTGACGTCGGACGGCCCACCGAGGATCGGCTGCAGGTAGGAGTACGGCTGCGCGCCGGTCGAGCGCGGCATCGACACCGGGAGCCGACCGGACGGGTTGACCGCCCCCGTGAGGACCTCGGCGATGGCGAGCCCGCCGCCCTCACCGGGGAAGAACGCCTGGAGCACGGCGCGCGGGCGTGCGCCGACGCCGTCGAGCGCCCAACCGACGGCGTACGGCCGACCGGTCAGCAGCACCATGACGATCGGCGTTCCCGTCGCGACGAGTGCCTCGACGAGCTGCCGCTGGACGCCCGGCAGGTCGAGCGACTCCGAGTCGTTGCCCTCGCCCACGGTCCCTCGGCCGAACAGGCCCGCCTGGTCGCCGACGACGACGACCGCGACGTCAGCACCCTGGGCGGCGGCGACGGCGTCGGCGAACCCGGAGGTGTCGTCGCCCTCGACTGTGCAGCCCTCCGCGAACACGAGCTCGGGGCGCGCCAGGCCGGCGCGGTCGAACGCGGTGTCGAACCCCTCGAGGACCGTGGGGATCTCGAAGCCCATCGGGAGCTCGGGGTGGTGCGCGAGCACGTGGTTGGCGAACGAGTAGCAACCCATGAGGGCTTCCGCGCGGTGCGCGTTCGGGCCGACGACGGCGACACGCGCCGGCGGGGAGGCCCACCCGTTGAGCGGGAGCACGCGGTCGTCGTTCGACAGCAGGACGACCGACTCCTCGGCGAGGCGCCGGGCCAGCTCCTGGTGCCGGGCCGAGTTGAGGTCGACGTCCGTCGGCGGCTCGTCCTCGAAGGCGTCGGGGTCGAGCAGACCGAGCTCCTCCTTCTGGGCGAGGGCGCGCAGGACGGCACGGTCGACGAACGCCTCGTCGAAGGCGCCGGCGCGGACCCGGTCAGCCAGCGGCTGGAGGTAGGCGTCGCCGGTGGGCAGCTCGATGTCGATGCCGGCCTCGAGCGCGAGGGCGGCCGCCTCGCCGCGGTCGCCGGCGATGGCGTGCATGACCTGCAGGAACGCCACGGCGAAGTAGTCGGCCACGACTACACCGTCGAAGCCCCACCGCTCCCGCAGCACCTCGGTCAGGTACTGCGTGCTCGACGCCAGGGGCACGCCGTCGACGTCGACGTAGGCGTTCATCACCGAGCGGGCACCGCCGTCGAGGACGGCCATCTCGAACGGCGGCAGGTACGTGTCGGCGATCTCGCGCGGACCCGCGCTGACCGGAGCGTGGTTGCGGCCGGACCTCGAGCCCGAGTAGCCGACGAAGTGCTTGAGCGTGGCGTGCACGCCGGCCTCCTGGAGGCCCTGCACGTACGCGGTGCCGATGGTGCCGACGAGGTACGGGTCCTCGCCGATGCACTCGTCGACGCGCCCCCACCGCGGGTCGCGCACCACGTCGAGCACCGGCGCGAGGCCCTGGTGGATGCCCAGCTCCCGCATCGAGGCGCCGATCTCGCGCGCGGCCTCGTGCACGAGCTCCGGGTCGAACGACGCACCCCAGGCCAGCGGGGTCGGATAGGTCGCGGCCCGCCACGCGGCCAGGCCAGTGAGGCACTCCTCGTGGACCAGCGCGGGGATGCCCAGACGCGTCTCGCGCTTGAGGCGGCGCTGCTCGGCCCACAGCCAGGCTGCGCGCTCGGCCGGGTCCACCGGGCGGGTGCCGTACACCCTCGTGTAGTGGCCGATGCCGTCGCGCGTCACGTCCCCGAGGGCGCTGGAGGCCTTCTGGCCCGCCGCCATCTCGGACTGCATGGGCGCGACCGTGCCGTTCTGGTCGAGCCAGTAGCCCACGAGCTGGGCCAGCTTCTCCTCGAGAGTCATCTGCGCGTGCAGGGCGCGCACGCGCTCGGACACGTGAGGGATGGCGGGTACGGCGTCGGCCACGGGGTCCTTCTCCTTCGTCATGACGTGGTGGTGCGTTGGTCGGCGGACGGCACGGGCCGCGCGACCACGGACGCGGCGCCGGCCGCGCCCGTCGTCGGACGCCGGTTCCTGCCCGGTCAGCCCTTGACCGCGCCGGTGAGGCCGCCGACGATGCGGCGCTCGAAGAGCGTGAAGAACAACAGGGCCGGGATCATCGACAGGGACGTGAACGCGAGCACCCTCGCAGTGTCCACGGAGTACTGCGACGCGAAGGCCTGGACCCCCAGCGGGAGCGTGTAGCTGTTCTCGTTGTTGAGGATGAACAGCGGCAGGATGTAGCTGTTCCAGCTGGCGATGAACGCGAGGATCCCGACGGTCACCACGCCCGGGATGGACAGTGGGATCACCATGCGGAAGAAGAATCCGAGCCGGCTCGCGCCGTCGATCGACGCCGCCTCCTCGAGCTCCTTGGGGATCGCCCGGAGGAACGGCACGAGGATGATGACGGTCGCCGGCAGGGCGAAAGCGATCTGCGGGAGGATGATGCCCGCCAGGCTGTCGCTCAGGCCAAGGCCCCGGATCATGATGTAGAGCGGCGTGATGGCCACGGTGATCGGGAACATCAGCCCGGCGGCGAAGAGCGCGTACAGGGCGGCCCGACCCGAGAATTTGTAGCGCGCGAGCACGAAGCTGGCCGCCACGCCGAGGACGACCACGCCGATCGTGGTGCCGACGGCGCAGATCACCGAGTTGCTCAGCTGGCGCCAGAAGATCGGGCTGCTCAGCACCTCGGTGTAGTTGACGAGCTGCCACTTCGACGGGAAGCCCGACGGGTCGACCGTGATCTCGGCGTTCGTCCGGAAGCCGCCGATGATGATGTAGAGCACCGGAGCGATGCACAGGCCGACCAGCGCCCACGCCACGACGTAGGTGGCCCAGCCGGCACGGGACAGGCTCGGCCGCTTGCGGCCGGCCACCGGGCGCGGGGCCGTCGGGCTCAGCGGGGGCGCCGTAGTCGCCGTCATCACTTCTTTCCTTCCGTCAGGGCACCCTCGGTGTCGCGCCGCAGCACGAACCGCTGGTAGGTCAGCGCGACGATGAGCGAGATGATGAAGAGGACCACCGCGACCGCGCTGCCGTAGCCGTAGTTCGCGGCGTTGCGGCCGTTGACCACCATGTAGGTGGCCATGGTCGAGGTCCCGGCCGTCGCGGCCACGTACTGGCCCCAGATGATGTACACGAGGTCGAAGAGCTGCAGGGCTCCGATGATCGAGAGGAACGCCCAGATCCGGATGGTGGGGCCGAGCAGCGGCAGGGTGATCCGCCGCTGGGTCTGCCAGTAGCTCGCCCCGTCGATCGCCGCGGCCTCGAACAGCTCCTCCGGGATGCTCTGCAGCCCGGCCAGGAACAGGATCACGGCGAAGCCGATGTACTTCCACGTGATGATGACCATCAGCGAGGCCATCGCGACCTTCGGGTCGGACAGCCAGTCCACCGTCCAGTTCGGGAACCCGATCTTCGTGAGCAGGTCGTTGACCGCGCCGTTGGTCTGGAGCATGAGGCTCCAGCCGGTGCCGACGATCACCTCGGAGATGACGTAGGGCACGAAGATCAGCACGCGCACGAGCGAGCGGCCGCGCATCTTCTGGTTGAGCAGGAGCGCGAGCAGCACCGCGGCGGGGCCCTGGAGCACCAGGGACAGGATCACGATGACGAAGTTGTGCCGCACGGCGTCGTGGAACGTCGTGTCCTGCAGGATCGTGACGTAGTTCTGCAGCCCGACGAAGTCCGTCGGCGGGCCGAAGCCCTTCCACTTGAAGAAGCCGTAGTACCCGCCCAGGATCACCGGGAAGATGACGAACGTCAGGAACATCAGGACGGCGGGGCCCGCGAGCAGGGAGATCTCGAAGCGCTGCCGCCACGGCGAGGTCCCGACCCGGTAGACCGGGGACGACGCCGTGTCGGCGCCGTCCCCGATCGCCGAGGAACCCTCGGGCGAGGATGTCACGGCGAGATTGCCCTCGCCCGAGGAGTTGCTCATGGTGGGTGTTACTCCTTCGCTGCGGCGTCCTCGACGCCCTTGACGATCGCGGCCGAGTCACCCTGGCCGGCGAGCAGGTTCACCACGCCGGTGTTGAGCGCGTTGCCCACGTTCTGGCCGTACAGCGTGTCCAGCCACAGCGAGACGTACGGCGCGTCGTTGTACGCCGCGAGGACGTCCTTCAGGGCCGGCTCGGTGACGACGCCCTGGGCCTCCTGGCTGGCGGGCAGCGTGTGGAACGCGTTGGCGTAGCCCTCCTGGTACTTCTTCTGCATCGCGAAGTTGAGGAACTTCGCGCACTCCGGCGGGGCGTCCTTGGAGCAGGAGAACCCGTCGAGGCCACCCATCATGGCGCCGGCCTCACCCTTGCCGCCGCTCGTCGTCGGGAAGGGGAACCAGGCCAGGTCGCCCAGGGGCTTCTTGTCCGGGGTGAGGGACGCGATCACGCCCGGGTCCCAGGCGCCCATGAGCTCCATCGCGGCCTGGTGGTTGGCCACCAGACCGGCCGACGAACCAGCACCCTGCTGGGCGGAGGTGGTCAGGAAGCCCTCGTTGAACGGCGAGGTCTTCGAGAACGCCTCGAGGTCGTCGCCCGCCTTCTTCCAGCACGGGTCGTCGAACGTCATGTCGGCCGCGGCCTTGTCCAGCGTGTCCTTCGTGCAGGCGCGCAGGGCGAAGAAGTAGTACCAGTGCGCGGCGGGCCAGGCGTCCTTGGCGCCGAGGGCGATCGGCTGGATGCCGGCGGCCTTGAGCTTGTCGACCGCCGCCTCGAGGTCCTCGATCGACTTCGGCGTGTCGGTGATGCCCGCCTGGGTGAACAGGTCCTTCGAGTAGTAGATGCCACCCGGAAGGATGGACATCGGCATGCCGTAGACCTTGTCGTCGATGGTGAAGGCCTTGAACGCCGCGTCGCCGACCGCGGTCTTCGTCGCGTCGTCGACCTGGACCTCCTGCGCCTGCCCGGCCTCCACGACGTCGGCCAGCTTGCCGCCACCGCGCGCCATGAAGATGTCGGGGGCATCGCCCGAGTTGAGGGCGGTCTGGAGCTTGCCGTCCATGTCCTCGTTCTGGATGGCCTGGATCTTGATGGTGACGCCGGGGTTCGCGGCCTCGAAGTCCTTGACGGTCGAGTCCCAGTAGGCCTTGCCCTCACCGGTGGTGGAGTTGTGCCAGAAGGTCATCTGGGTGTCGCCGCTGCCGGACGACCCGCCGTCGCCGCCGTCATCGCCACCGCTACAGGCGGTGAGCCCAGCGGCACCCATCACCATGGCGGCTGAGACCGCCAGGAGCTTGCGAGCAATCATGAGATCTGTCCTCTTCGTCGAGTTGCACAGAGTGGAAAGCTGGCCCCTTGCTGGGCGAACCGCCGCTGCGCCCGGGCGGACCCGGGTCAGCCGTGCTGCCCGCACTGCTCGTCACCGCCACAGGCCGGCATCGCCGCCGGTTCTGCGCCCGCCTGGCAAGGGCGGCACCACCGTTGTAAGTGGTGCAGTCTCTTCATTCACATACGCCCGGTCTCCGCTGACGGTGGGCGCACTCGCCACTCTGGCATCGACCCGGGCGCATCGTCAAACGTTATCGATAACGTTTTACTAACGCTCGTGTCGCGGTCCGGGCGCAACGGTCGGCCGGGGCGCCCCGGCCGACCCGGGATCGGGCAGCGGCGCGGGCCTCACGATTCGATAACGTTATCAATAACGATGTCAGCTCCCCGGCGCGACGTCGACCACGCTGTTGCTGCCCGTGACGGTGCGGCTGGACGGTGCCCGCCGCCGCGCGGCCCGAAGGCCCCGGGTCACCCTCCAAGCCGATCCGCTGCTCTCGCGCCTGATCTCAGGCCTGCGCCCGGTCCTGCCACGTGCAGACGCACACCTCGTTGCCCTCGGCGTCGGCGAGGACCGTGAACGCCGGCGCACGCGTGTCGCTGACCAGGTGACCTCCCGCGGCGATCGCCGCGGCGATGCGCTCCTGCGCCCGGTCGTGCGGGACGGTGATGTCGAAGTGGATCCGGTTGCGCTGCGGCCGCGGCGCATCCATCTGCTGGAACCAGATGGCCGGGCCGATCCCCGCGGGGTCGGTGACCTCGTCGTCGCCCGTCACCTCGTATCCCATGACGGCCGCCCAGAACGGCAGCACGGCCGGGATGTCGAGGGCGTCGATGGCCAGCTCGAGGATCTCGCTGCGGGCCACGTCACCCGCCAGGCCCAGCTCGTCGGCCGCCGCGCTCACCGCGGCCGCCAGATCGACGTCGCGCTGCGTGAGGCCGCCGACGTCGTGGCTCGACGTCGTCACCGTGACCTGACCCCACCGCAGGACGACGTCGGGGTGGTGGTTCGCCTCGTCGGCGGCCGACGCGATCCGCGCGACGAACGCGGCGGCCGTGGTGAAGTCGGGAGCCGTGAACGTGGCCCGCAGGGTCCGCAGGAGCACCCGCCAGTGCCGCGGGTCGACGGCCTCGGTGACGGCGGCGTGGCGCAGGAGCGTGGTGTCAGCCATGGCGTCCACCCTGCCACCCGTCACCCACGGTCGCTCAGTGCTGCAGCGCGGCCTCGGACTCCGAGTCGGCGCCCGCCTTGATGTGCCGCGTGACCCAGGGCGCCAGGGCGAACATCCCGCCGGCGAACGCGAGCGCGATGAGCGCGATCGTGCCGAAGTACGCGTCCGGCGTGCCGTGGATGACCTGGGCGGCGATCGCGTTGCGGCGGCGTCTGCGCCGAGCCCCCTGGGCCGCACGCCTGCGCGCCGCTCCTTGGCCCATCGCGGCCTCGCCGCCGGGGTGGTGCACCACCGCGCGCCCCGATCGGGCCGCGGCTACCGTCGCCGGGTGCCCTCGATCCACTGGTTCCGCCGCGACCTCAGGCTCGCGGACAACCCCGCGCTGCTCGCGGCGGTGGCGCAGGCTCGGGCCGACGACGACGGGGTCGTGCCGTTGTTCGTCGTCGACCCCGCCCTGTGGCGCTCGTCCGGCGCGCCCCGCCTGGCGTACCTCGCGCACAGCCTGCGGGCGCTGGACGCGGCGATCGGCGGGCGGCTGGTGGTGCGGCACGGGTCCCCGGTCGACGTGGTTCCGGAGGTGGCTCGCGAGGTCGGCGCACCGGCGGTGCACGTCACCGCGGCGACGGAGGCCTACGGTCGCCGCCGGGATGACGCCGTCGAGCGGGCGCTCTCCGTCCCCCTGGTCCGCACCGGTTCCCCGTACGCCGTCGCTCCCGGCCGCCTCACCACGCAGGGCGGCACGCCGTTCCAGGTGTTCACCCCGTTCCGCGGCGCGTGGCTCGACCACGGCTGGGCATCCCCGGCTCCGGTCCCGGAGGCGCGGTGGGCCGACGTCCGATCCGACGGCGTCCCGGACGCCCCCGCGACCGACGTGCGTCTCCCGCACGCCGGCGAGGCTGCGGCGCACGACCGCTGGGCGTCCTACCTGCACGGCGACCTGGCGGAGTACGCGACCTTGCGTGACCGGCCCGACCTCGACGCCACCTCGATGCTGTCGATCCCGCTGAAGTACGGCGAGCTGCACCCGCGGACGCTCCTGGCCGACCTCGTTGCCGCGCCGTTCGACGTCGCGACGTTCCGGTCCGAGCTCGCGTGGCGGGAGTTCCACGCGGACGTGCTCTGGCACCACCCCGGCGCGACGCACCGGTCGCTGCGGGCAGTCGTGCCCGACGACTCGTGGGACGACGGCGACGCCTCGTTCGCGGCGTGGGCGGCCGGACGGACCGGCTATCCGTTCGTCGACGCCGGCATGCGCCAGCTGCGTGCGCTCGGCTGGATGCACAACCGGGTGCGCATGGTCGTCGCGTCGTTCCTGGTCAAGGACCTGCACGTGCGCTGGCAGCGCGGCGCCGCCCACTTCATGCAGTGGCTGGTGGACGGCGACGTGCCGCAGAACCAGCTCAACTGGCAGTGGGTGGCCGGCACCGGTCGCGACGCCGCGCCGTACTTCCGGGTGTTCAACCCGGTGACCCAGGGCGAGAAGTTCGACCCCGACGGGTCCTACGTGCGGCAGTGGGTGCCGGAGCTGCGCGGGATCCCCGGGCGCGCCGTGCACCAGCCGTGGCGGCTGGGGCTCGAGGCGCCCGGGGCGTACCCGGACCGGATCGTCGACCACGCGGCGGAGCGCAAGGTGGCCCTCGACGACTTCCACCGCGGACGTCGGGACTAGGCGTCCACCAGCTCCGGGGTGGCGTCCTCGGACGCCTCCTCGAGGGCGGCGTGCGTGGCGGCGCCGGTGTTGCGGAAGTGGCCGACGGTCGCGAGCAGCAGCCCGAGGAGTGCCCAGCATGCCAGCGCGATCCAGAGGTTCGTCGTGTCCGCGGCCGGGAAGTACGACTCGTCGCGCAGCAGCGCGGCGGCGGCGCCCGGGGGCATCCACTGGCCGATGGCACCCCACGGCGCGGGGAGCATCTGCCACGGTTGGGCGGCCGACGCGATGGGGTTGGCGACGAGCAGGAAGAGCACCGGTCCGATCGCGATGCCGGGGCGGCCGACGACCGACACGAACCCGACGATGACGCCGCCGATGGCCAGGATCGCGAGCCCGATGATCCCGGCGTTGACCAGGTACGAGCCGGCCAGCGCACCGAACCAACCCTGCAGGACGCCCGCGACCGCGAGACCGCCGAGCGCCGAGTAGGCCGTGACCGCGGCGACCCGGCGCCACACGCCGACGACCAGCAGCGAGATCGCGATGCCGCCGATCATCCCGCCGATGACCAGCGGGAACGTGAGTGCACCGAGGATCGCGCCGCGGGGGTCTCCCGCGTTCAGGGGAACGACGTCCGTGACGGGGACCGTCGAGCCCGTCTGCTCCGCGAGGACCGGCGCGAGCGCCGTGAGCTGCTGCGCGACGATCGGGCTGCCGCCCGACGCGACGAGGATCTCCGGCTGCGCGCCGAGGACGACGGCGCCGTAGACCTCCCGGGTCTCGATGAGGTCGACGGCCGCCGCGCGGTCCGTGGCGGAGACGACGTCGAAGGCGCCGGGCGCGCGCTCGTCGAGCCCCTGCGCGACGGGCGCGACCGCGGCGGCGGGCCCGGCGACCGCGACCGGCAGGTTGCGCGGCTCGGACGTCACGGCCGGCCACAGGAAGGCGAGTGCCAGGACGGTGAGGACGGCGGCGAGCCCGGCACCGAGGCCGAGCAGACGACGCCACGGGGTGTGCGGCTGCGTGTGCATGACGGGTCCTTTCACTAAAAGCGAACGTTCCTTCTTCTAGACAACCGTCGACCCGCTGACCTTCGTTTGTCAAGAACGATCATTCGTTTTTATAGTGAGATGTGCCCAAGGTCACCGAGGAGTACCGCACCGCCCGCCGCGACGAGATCGCCGACGCCGCGCTGCGAGCGTTCCGTCGCAAGGGGTTCCAGGCCACGTCGATGGCCGACATCATCGGGGAGTCCGGGCTGTCCGCCGGGGCCATCTACGGGCACTACCCGAGCAAGAGCGCGATCGTCGTCGACGTGGCGACCCGCGTCGTCGGCACCCGGATCCAGGACATCGAGCGGCTCGCGCAGGTGGATCCTATGGCGCCGCCACCGGCCCTCCCCCGCGTGCTGATCGACGGCATGCTCGGCTCGCTCGGCAGCCCGGGGATCATGCTGCAGCTGTGGGGCGAGGGCATGTCGGACCCGGAGGTGCACGCGCTCGCCTACGACGTGATCGTGCGGCTGCGCGCGACCCTGACCGCGTACGTGTCGCTCTGGCACCAGCGGACGCACGGCACACCCGCCGACGAGGCCGCGGCGCTCGCCGACGAGCAGGTGCCGCTGCTCATCTCCGCCGTGCAGGGCTACGTCGTCCAGGCGTCGATCGTTCGAGACTTCGACGGAGAGGCCTACCTGGCCAGCGTGGAGAAGTACCTGCCCCGCTGACCGTGGCTACGGGATCTGGCTCGCGCGGAACTCGTCCTCGAGCAGCGACATGATGATGGCGTCGCAGTACCCGGGTCCGTCGCGGTAGGCGTCGCGCTTGCGGCCCTCGACCCGGAACCCGAGGTTCTCGTAGAGCGACTTGGCCCGGGCGTTGATGCTCAGCACGTCGAGCTCCACGCGGTGCAGAGCGAGCCCGTCGAAGGCCAGCCCGAGGATCAGCTGGATCGCCTCGGTGCCGTACCCGCGGCCGCGGTAGCCGGGCCGCATCGCGAGCCGCAGGTTGGCGGACCGCACGACCTCGTCGATCTCGTTGAGCACGATCTCGCCGAGGTACTCGTCGGACGCGTTCGCGGTCACCGCGAGGTCGATCCGGCCGTCGACCGACGAGATCGTCGCGCACCAGTCGTCGATCTCCTGGCGCGTGAACACCCGCGTCGTGCCCGTGAGCCGGTTGCCGTCGGCGTCGTTGACCGACTCCCACATCCCGTCCGCGTCGCTCGCCCGGATGGGTCGGAGCACGATCATCTCGCCCTGGAGCGTGGGCTTCTCCATCGCTGCCTCCTGTCGCCGACCGCGAACGCTACGGCGTGGGTGTGCCAGGGACGTTACCGGGCGATCACGGGTAGCGGTCAGCGCCCCGCCCTGTGTGAGCAGAGTGGGGCGCTGCCGATGTGGTTCAGGCCTTGATGCGCTCCAGCAGCAGCTCGCGGACCCGGCCGGCGTCGGCCTGCCCGCGGGTCGCCTTCATCACCGCGCCGATGATCGCGCCGACCGGGCCGAGGTTGCCCGACCGGATCTTCTCGGCGATGTCGGGCTGCGCGGCGAGGGCGGCGTCGATGGCCTCGAGCAGCGGGCCGTCGTCGGACACGACCTCGAGCCCGCGCGCGACGAGCACGGTCTCCGGGTCACCCTCGCCCGCGAGCACGCCCTCGAGCACCTGACGGGCCAGCTTGTCGTTGATCCGACCGTCGTCGACCAGCTTCTGCAGCTGCCCGACCTGGGTCGGCGTCACGGGCAGGTCCGCCAGCTCGACCTCCTGCTGCTTGGCCGTGCGGGCCAGCTCGCCCATCCACCACTTGCGCGCGGCGGCCGGGCTGGCACCCGCGGCGATCGTGGTCTCGATGAGCTCGACGGCCCCGGCGTTGACGACGTCGCGCATCTCGGCGTCGGCGTACTCCCACTCGCCCTGCAGCCGCCGGCGTCGCGCGGCCGGCAGCTCGGGCAGCCCCGCGCGGATCTCCTCGACCCACGCGCGGTCCGGGGCGATCGGGACCAGGTCCGGCTCCGGGAAGTACCGGTAGTCCTCGGCGTCCGACTTCACGCGGCCGGACGCCGTGGTACCGGTGTCCTCGTGCCAGTGGCGCGTCTCCTGGATGATCGCGACGCCGTCGTCCAGCACGCCCGCCTGGCGGCTGACCTCGTAGCGCACGGCCCGCTCGACCGACCGGAACGAGTTGACGTTCTTGGTCTCCGTACGGGTACCCAGCGGCGAGTCCGGCGTCGGTCGGATCGAGACGTTCACGTCGGCCCGCACGTTGCCGCGCTCCATCCGCGCCTCGGAGACGTCGAGCGCCCGGAAGATGTCGCGCAGCGTCTGCACGTAGGCGCGCGCGACCTCGGGCGCCCGCTCCCCCGCGCCGGTGATCGGCTTGGTGACGATCTCCACCAGCGGGATGCCGGCGCGGTTGTAGTCGACCAGCGAGTACTCGGCCCCGTGGATGCGCCCGTCGGAGCCGCCGATGTGCGTGTTCTTGCCGGCGTCCTCCTCCATGTGCGCGCGCTCGATCTCGACGCGGAAGATGCTGCCGTCGTCCAGCTCGACGTCGACCCAGCCCTCGTAGGCGATGGGCTCGTCGTACTGGGACGTCTGGAAGTTCTTCGGGACGTCCGGGTAGAAGTAGTTCTTCCGCGCGAACCGGCAGGTCTCGGCGATCGAGCAGTTCAGCGCGAGCCCGATGCGGATCGCGTACTCGACGGCGACGCCGTTGACGGCCGGCAGCGCGCCGGGCAGGCCCAGGCTCACCGGCGTGACCTGCGTGTTCGGCTCGGCGCCGAACGTCACCTCGGCGCCGTCGAACATCTTGGTACGCGTGCCCAGCTCGACGTGCACCTCGATGCCGATGACCGTGTCGTAGCGCGCGACGGCGTCGTCGTAGTCGACCAGCGTGCTCATCGGGCCACCTCCAGCTCAGGAGCCTTGAGCAGCAAGGGCCCGCCCCACTCGTTCTCCAGCAGCGCCTCGAGCGCGGCACCGACGCGGTACAGCCGGTCGTCGGCCTTGGCCGGTGCCAGCACCTGGAACCCGACCGGCAGTCCGTCGTCGGACAGGCCGCTCGGCAGCGACAGCCCGGGCACGCCCGCGAGGTTGGCCGGGATGGTGGCGACGTCGTTGAGGTACATGGCCAACGGGTCGTCCAGCTTCTCGCCCAGCTTGAACGCCGTGGTCGGCGCCGTCGGGGAGACCAGCACGTCGGCCGCCTCGAACGCGGCTGTGAAGTCGCGCTGGATGAGCGTGCGGACCTTCTGCGCCGAGCCGTAGTACGCGTCGTAGTAGCCGGCGGACAGGGCGTAGGTGCCCAGGATGATCCGGCGCTTGACCTCGTCGCCGAAGCCCTGGCCCCGGGTGGCGGCCATGACGCGCTCGGCGGTCGGGTTGTCCTCGGGGATCACGCGCAGCCCGAAGCGCATGCCGTCGAACTTGGCCAGGTTGCTCGACGCCTCGGCCGGCAGGATCAGGTAGTACGCCGCGAGCGCGTACGTGAAGTGCGGGCAGGAGACCTCGACGATCTCGGCGCCCGCGCCGCGCAGCAGCTCGAGCGACTCCTCGAACCGCGCGAGCACGCCGGGCTGGTAGCCCTCGCCCTGCAGCTCACGGATGACGCCGACGCGCACGCCCGACAGGTCGGCCTTCGCGCCCTGCTGGGCGGCCGCGACCAGCGCCGGCAGCGGCTCGTCGATCGACGTGGAGTCGCGCGGGTCGTGGCCGCCGATGAGCTCGTGCAGCAGCGCCGAGTCGAGGACCGTGCGGGTCACCGGACCGGCCTGGTCCAGGCTCGAGGCGAGCGCGATGAGCCCGTACCGGGACACCCCGCCGTAGGTCGGCTTCACGCCGACCGTGCCGGTGACGGCCGCGGGCTGACGGATCGAGCCGCCGGTGTCCGTGCCGATGGCCAGCGGGGCCTCGTACGCGGCGACCGCCGCGGCGGACCCGCCGCCGGAGCCGCCGGGGATCCGGTCGAGGTCCCACGGGTTGTGGGTGTTGCCGTAGGCCGAGTGCTCGGTGGACGACCCCATGGCGAACTCGTCCATGTTGGTCTTGCCCAGGATGGGCAGCCCGGCGGCCTTGATCTTCTCGACGAGCGTCGCGTCGTACGGCGGGATCCAGCCCGCGAGGATCTTCGATCCCGCGGTGGTCTCCAGGCCCTTGGTGACGACGACGTCCTTGACGGCGATCGGCACGCCGGCGAGCGCGTGCAGCGACTCCCCGGCGGCGCGCCGCGCGTCGACGTCGGCCGCCGTGGCAAGCGCCGCATCCGCGCTGACCTGCAGGAACGCGTGGATGGCGCCGTCGACGTCGGCGATCCGGTCGAGGTGTGCCTGCGTCGCCTCGACGCTGGACACCTCCTTCGCGGTCAGCTTGTCCGCGAGCGCGGCAGCGGAGAGGCGGACGAGGTCGGTGCTCACGAGTCCTCCCCCAGGATCTGCGGCACGGCGAACTTGCCGTCGATCTGGGCGGGCGCGGACGCCAGCACCAGGTCCCGGTCGACCGGCGCCACGGGGACGTCGGGCCGGAACACGTTGGTCAGCGGCAGGGGGTGGCTGGTGGCCGGCACGTCGGGCGTGGCGATCTCGCTCACGCGGGCGACCGACTCGACGATGACGTCGAGCTCGCCCGCGAGGCGGTCGAGCTCCGCCGGTGTGAGGTCGATCCGTGCCAGGCCCGCCACGCGCGCGACCTCGTCGCGAGAGAGGGTGGACATGGGTCGGAGTCTAGTCGGGAAGGGCCTCCCGCCCGGAGCGAGCTGAGATCTGGACCGCGCGCTCGAGCTGCCCACCTTGTGCTGCCCGTCGACGGCAGAGGAACATCGCCTCGACGACGCGGAGCACGGCCATACCAGTGCACGTCGGAGCTGCGGTGAGCGGGTGGACGGGATGAACACCACGGAAGCATCTCGGGCGCTCATGGCGCGTTACTTCGGGGACCTGAAGGACGGTGACCTCGGTCGCCACCTGACCGAGGACGTCACCTGGATCAACGAGGAGACGGGCCAGCGACTCCACGGCCGGACCGCGGTGACGGCCTTCGTCCGCACGCTGCACGTGCAGATGGGTGAGCTCACGACGCGCACGTACATAGTCGAGGACGACGCCGCGATGATCGAAGGCGACTGCCTGCCGGTCGTCGCTGGGGCCATGCCAGCAGACCGGCTCCCGTACGTCCTGGTCTACGACCTCACGCCCGACGGCATCGTCGCTATCAGGTTGTACATGTCGATCACTCGGTTGCCTCTCGGCACGCAGTCGCGGGATGCGCGCCCCGCCGCGCCACCCCCGTGAGTGCCGGCTACGGCTAGACCCGGCCGGCCGCCGCCAGGACGAGCGCCAGCAGCGCCTGGGCGTAGGCGTCGGCCGCCTCCTCGGCGCTGAACACCTGCTCCGGTCGTCCGGCGACCTCGATCAGCACCTGGTACCCGCCGTAGGTGGACCGGGCGAGGCTCCGGAACGTGCCCCCGAGCAGGTCGCGCAGCTGGTCCTCGCGCGGCAGCCACAGCGCGTCCTCCTGCGCCACCGAGTCGAGCGCCCACTCGGTCGTGCCGTTGAACCCCAGCACCGTGCCCGTCGGGTAGTCGTGCGGCTCGACCACCATGTCGGAGATCGTGAACACCTGGTCCTCGAGCGTGCGGACCGCGAACCGGTCACCGGGGCGCGGGTGCCAGCGCAGCCCGGCCTCGTGCAGCTGCTGCGCGAGCGCGCCCGAGATCATTCCACCAGTATCCGTCGCCTGCGCCCGGGTGTCCTGACAGTCGCGCCGCCGGCGGTCAGCGCGCGCTGAATGCGGCGTCGAACGCGGCCTCGGGCGGGTCGAACGCGTTGCGCCGCACGAACTCGAGCGCCTCGGGCGCACCGAGCAGCCGGTCCATCCCCGCGTCCTCCCACTCGACCGAGATCGGGCCGTCGTAGCCGATGGAGTTCAGCGCGCGGAACGACGCCTCCCACGGCACGTCACCGCGTCCGGTGGAGACGAAGTCCCACCCGCGACGCAGGTCCGCCCACGCAAGGTGCGAGCCGAGGCGGCCGTTGCGTCCGTTGCCCAGCCGGAGCTTCACGTCCTTGCAGTCGACGTGGTAGATCCGGTCGGCGAACTCGAGGATGAAGTCGACCGGGTCCAGCTGCTGCCAGATGAAGTGGCTCGGGTCCCAGTTGAGCCCGAACGCCTCGCGGTGGCCGATGGCCTCGAGCGTGCGCACGCAGGTCCAGTAGTCGTACGCGATCTCGCTGGGGTGCACCTCGTGGGCGAACCGGACGCCCACCTCGTCGAACACGTCGAGGATCGGGTTCCAGCGGTCGGCGAAGTCCTGGTAACCGGCGTCCACGGCCTCCTGCGAGACCGGCGGGAACATCGCCACGTACTTCCAGATGCTCGACCCGGTGAAGCCCACGACCGTCTTGACGCCGAGCTTCGCGGCGAGCCGAGCGGTGTGCTTCATCTCCTCGGCCGCCCGCTGCCGGACGCCCTCGGGGTCACCGTCGCCCCACACGACATCGGGCAGGATGTCGCGGTGCCGCTGGTCGATCGGGTCGTCGCAGACGGCCTGGCCCTTGAGGTGGTTGGAGATCGCGTAGACCTTCAGCCCGTACTTCTCCAGCAGCGCGAGCTTGCCGGCCACGTACTCGTCGTCGTCCCAGCGCCAGGGGTCCAGGTGGTCGCCCCAGCACGCGATCTCGAGGCCGTCGTAGCCCCACCCGGACGCCAGGCGCGCGACCTCCTCGAACGGCAGGTCGGCCCACTGGCCGGTGAACAGGGTGATCGGTCGGGTCATCGTCAGCTCTCCTTGTTCACGGGTGTCCAGGTGCTGTTGTTCGCGGCGGACCGCTCCACCGCGTCGAGCACGCGTTGTACGACGAGGCCGTCGGCGAAGCTGGGCACCGGCTGCCGGTGCTCGGCGATCGCGGTGATGAGGTCCACCGCCTGGTGGGTGAACGCGTGCTCGTACCCGAGGCCGTGGCCCGCGGGCCACCAGGCAGCCACGTAGGCGTGCTCGGGTTCGGTGACGACGATCCGCCGGAAGCCGGCCTCGGCGGCCGGCTGCGACGCGTCGAAGAAGTGCAGGACGTTCATGTCCTCGAAGTCGAACGCCAGCGAGCCGGCCGACCCGTTGATCTCGAGCCGGATGGCGTTCTTGCGGCCCCACGCGAACCGCGTGGCCTCGAACGTCGCCAGGCCCCCGCCGGACATCCGGCCGAGGAAGATCGCGGCGTCGTCCACGGTGACCGGACCGACCTGCGTGCTCGACGCGGTCCCGTGCAGGCCGCCGAACGAGTCGGCGACGGGTCGCTCCTTCACGAACGTCTCGAGCACCGCGGACACGCCCGTGACGGATTCCCCCGTGACGAACTGTGCGAGGTCGATGATGTGCGCGCCGATGTCCCCGAGCGCCCCCGAGCCGGCCTTCTGCTTGTCCAGCCGCCACGAGAGCGGCGCCTGGGGGTCCGCGATCCAGTCCTGCAGGTACTGCGCGCGCACGTGCCGGACGGTGCCGATGCGGCCGTCCGCGACGAGCGAGCGGGCCAGCTGGATCGCGGGCACGCGGCGATAGGTGAAGCCCACCATCGCCAGGCCCGTGCTGGCCTCGGCCGCACGGACCATCGCCTCGGCCTCCTCGACGGAGTTGGCCAGCGGCTTCTCGCACAGCACGTGCTTGCCGGCCTCGAGCGCGGCGATCGCGATCTCGGCGTGGGTGTCGCCCGGGGTGCAGATGTCGACCAGGTCGACGTCGTCGCGGGCGACGAGCGCCTTCCAGTCGGTCTCGGTGCTCGCCCACCCGAGCTTCGCGGCAGCCGCCTCGACGGCCTCCGGAGAACGACCGGCCACCACGGCCATGTCGGGGTGCATCGGCAGGTCGAAGAACCGGGGTGCGTTGCGCCAGGCCTGCGAGTGCGCGATCCCCATGAACGCGTACCCGATCATGCCCACGCCCAGGCGCGGGGGTGCTGCTGTCACGGCTCCTCCTTCTGGCCCCGGGCGGGTCCCCTGCGGAGGGGGACCCGCCCGGCTCGGTCAGGCTGGCTCAGGACTCGAAGGCGCTGGGCAGGTACTGGTCGACGTTGTCCTTGGTGACGACGGGCGCGTACAGCTGCACCTTGCGGGGCACCTCGACCTCGACCAGGTCGCTCATCGACTTGCCCTGCACCAGCAGGCGGGCGAGCTTGATGCCGTCGGCGGCCTGGGTCGACGGGTAGATGACCGTCGCCTTGAGCACCGTGTTGTCGGCCTTGATGGACTCCATGACGTTCTTGGAGCCCGCGCCGCCGACCATGAAGAACTCGTCGCGGCCGGCGTTCTCGATGGCCGCCATGACGCCGACGCCCTGGTCGTCGTCGTGGTTCCAGATGGCGTCGAGCTGCGGCGCGGCCTGCAGCAGGTTGGCCGCAGCGGCCTCACCGCCCTGGACCGTGAAGTCGGCCGCGACGCGGTTGCTCACCTTGAGGCCGCACGAGGCGAGCGCGTCCTTGAAGCCCTGGCTGCGGTCCTGCGTGAGGGGCAGGGAGTCGATGCCGGCGATCTCGGCGACCTTCGCGTCGGGCTTGCCGCCCAGCTCGCCGCAGATGTACGCGCCGGCGCTGACGCCCATGCCGTAGTTGTCGCCGAGCACCGTGGTGCGCGCGGCGTTGGGGTTGTCGAACTCGCGGTCCACGTTGATGACGACGATCCCGGCGTCCATGGCCTTGGTCGCGACCTCGGTGAGCGCGGCGCCGTCGAACGGCAGCAGCACGATGGCGTCGACCTTGTCGTTGATGAACTGCTCGATCTGGCTGATCTGCACGTTGACGTCGTTGGTGCCCTCGGCCTGGACCAGCTTCACGTCCGAGTACTTGGCCGCCTCGTCGACGGCCGACTTGGTGATCGAACCCATCCAGCCGTGGTCGGCCGCCGGGGCCGAGAAGCCGATCRTGACCTCGTCGCCCGCCTCGTCGTTGCCGGTGGCGGCCGCGGCGGGAGCTGCCGGCTCGTCGGTGGTGGTGTCCTCGGGGGTGTTGGACGTGCAGCCGGTGACGACGAGCGCCAGGAGTGCAGTGGTGGCGGCGAGCGCGGTCCAGCGTGAACGCTGCCGGCGCAGGGGTGCTGCGGACATGACGATCCTCCTTGATCGAACGGGCATGACTGAGACGGGGACAGCGGGTGGTGGGGTCAGGTTCCGGCGCGGCTGCGCTCGGCGATGCGCTGCTGGAGCAGCACGGCGACGACGATGATCACGCCCTTGGCGATGTTCTGCGCCGAGATGGACAGGTTGTTCTGCGTGAACACGTTGGTGAGCGTGGTGAAGATCAGGACGCCCAGGACGGTGCCGACGATGGTGCCGCGGCCGCCGATGAGCAGGGTGCCGCCGACGACCACGGCGGCGATGGCGTCGAGCTCGTAGAACTGGCCGTTGGTCGAGCTGCCGGCCGTCGTGCGGCCGAGCATCATCAGGCCGCCGATGCCCGCGGTCAGGCCGCACAAGGCGTACAGGTACATCGTGTGGCGCTTCACCTTGATGCCCGCGAGGCGGGCGGCCTCGGGGTTGCCGCCGACGGCGATGGTGCGCCGCCCGAAGGTGGTGCGGTTGAGCACGATCCAGCCGACGACCGCGACGACCACGAAGATCCAGACCAGCATCGGGATGCCGAGGAAGTCGTCGCGGAAGAAGTCGAGGAATCCCTGGACCTTGACCACCTGCGTCTGGCGGTTGGCGATGATCTCCGCCAACCCCCGCGCGCCGACGAGCATGGCGAGCGTCGCGATGAACGCGACGACCTTGCCGTAGGCGATGAGCACGCCGTTGACGAGACCGGCGCCCAGGCCGACCAGGAGCGCGCACCCGACCATGACGATCCAGTGCGAGTTCTGCGCCATGGTCTGCGTGGCCAGCGTGGACGCCCAGACCGAGGCGAGGCCGATCACCGAGCCGACGGACAGGTCGATGCCACCGCCCGTGATGACGAAGGTCATCCCGATGCTGATCACGCCGAGCACTGCCGCGAGCCGCAGGATCGTCAGCACGTTGTCGATGCTCGCGAACCGCTCCCCCGCGGTGATCACCCCGAACGCGCAGATCGCGACCAAGGCGATCACCAGGCCGAGGTTGCGACCCGCGGCGCCCGAGAGGAGGCCGCCGCGCTTGCTGGTCGAGGAGACCTCTTCGACCCGAGAGCTCTCGTCGGCGGCCGGCACGGCTGCCGTGATGTCCTGCTCGCTCACGCGGCACTTCCTTCCATGACGAGGTCGAGCACGCGGTGCTCGTCGATGCCGGACGCCGGTCCCTCGTGGACCACGCGCCCTTCGGAGATGACCAGGACGCGGTCGGCCAGGCCGAGCACCTCCGGGATCTCGCTGGACACGACCACCACGGCCGCACCGAGGGCGGCCAGGTCGGCGATCAGGGCGTAGATCTCCGCGCGGGCGCCGACGTCGACGCCGCGCGTGGGCTCGTCGAGCAGCAGCACGCGACAGCCGTGCACGAGCCAGCGGGCCAGCAAGACCTTCTGCTGGTTGCCGCCCGACAGGGTGCGCGCACTGCGGTCCGGGTCGGACGGCCGCACGTCCAGCGCGTGGATCTGCTCCGTGGCGACGCGGCGCTCGGCGCCCTCGTCGAGGAACGACGCCGTGGAGTTGCGCGTGAACGTCGAGAGCGTGATGTTGCGGTAGACCGGCTCGTCGAGGATGAGGCCCTGGCTCTTGCGCTCCTCGGGGCACAGCCCGATGCCCGCCTTCACGGCGTCGCTCACCGACCCGGCCCGCAGGCGACGGTCGCCCACTCGCACCGTTCCGGCGGTGGCGCGGCGGGCGCCGAAGATGGTCTCGAGGATCTCGGTGCGACCTGAGCCGACGAGCCCCGCGAGGCCGACGACCTCGCCGGCGCGCACCTCGAACGACACGTCGCTGAACGCCCCGCGCAGTGCGAGCCCGTCGACGCTGAGCACCGTGGCGGCATCCTCGGCCACCGGCGGGCGCGGCGCGATGGCGTACTCGACGGTGCGGCCGGTCATCAGCTTGATGAGCTCCGCCGTGGGCGTCGCCGCGGCGGGCAGGCCGGTCGCGACCGTCCGGCCGTCCTTGAGCACCGTGATCCGGTCCCCGATCTGGCGGATCTCCTCGAGGCGGTGCGAGATGTAGACCACCGCGACGCCGGATGCCGTGAGCTCACGGACCACGCGGAAGAGGTTGGTCACCTCCTCCGCGTCGAGCACGGCCGACGGCTCGTCCATGACGATCACGCGGGCGTCGTGGGACAGAGCGCGGGCCATGCTCACGATCTGCTTGCCGGCGGCCGAGAGCCGGCCGACCTCGCGGTGCGGCGAGATGTCGGGGTGGCCGAGGCGCTTGAGCAGAGCGCGCGTCCGAGCCGTCGCGGCGCGCCGCTGCGAGAAGCCGCCCGTGGCGAGCTCGTGTCCCAGGTAGATGTTCTCCGCGACGGACAGCCCGTCGACCACGTCGAGCTCCTGGTACATCGTCGCGACACCGAGGCGCAGGCCGGMAACCGGGTGCGCGATGGTGACGGGCTGACCGTCGAGCAGGATCTCGCCCTCGTCGGGCTGGTGGGCGCCCGCCAGCACCTTGATGAGGGTGGACTTGCCCGCGCCGTTCTGGCCCAGCAGGCAGTGGACCTCGCCGGCCCGGATCTCCAGGTCGACGCCGTCCAGCGCCCGGGCTCCCGGGAACTGCTTCACGATGCCGCGCATCTGCAGGAGAGGCACTGCGTCTGCCGTCGGGTCCACATTGACCATGGGGCAGAACGTAGAACCCACTTCTGTCGTTGGTCAAGCAAAAGTCGGCACGGATGTGTCATAGTTACGTGAACGTGACCTACACAAGGCGGAATGGTTCACTGTGCGCATGGACGAGCTCCTCAAGTTCGCCCCCAAGCCGACGGGCGCCGGGGAGATGTTCCAGCTCCTCCGGGACCGGCAGCCCCGCACCCGCTCCGACCTGGCCACGCTCACCGGGCAAGCGCGCTCCACGATCGCCGCCCGGGTCGACCTCCTGCTGTCGTCGGGGCTGGTCACGCCGGCCGGCGAGGCCAGCTCGACGGGCGGCCGCCCGCCCGCGACGTTCGCGTTCAACCCGGCCGCGCGCGTCGTCCTCGCGGTCGACCTCGGCGCCACCCACTCGCGTCTCGCGCTCACCGACCTGGTGGGCACCGTGCTCGCCGAGCACCACGAGCCCATCGCGATCTCCGAGGGCCCGGTCCCTGTGCTCGACCGCGTGGTCGAGGTCGCGCTCGACCTGCTCGGCACCGCCGGCCGCCCGATCAGCGACCTGGTGAGCGTCGGCGTCGGCCTGCCCGGACCGGTCGAGCACTCCACCGGCCGGCCCATCAACCCGCCGATCATGCCGGGCTGGGACGACGCCGACGTGCCCGCGCTCCTGTCCCGCAAGCTCCGCGTCCCGGTGCTCGTGGACAACGACGTCAACGTCATGGCCCTCGGCGAGCACACCTCGCAGTGGCCCGAGGTCGACCACCTGCTCTTCGTCAAGGTCGCCACCGGCATCGGCGCCGGCATCATCTCCGACGGCCACATCCGCCGCGGCGCCCAGGGAGCCGCCGGCGACCTGGGACACATCGCCGTCCCGGGCGGCCTGGACCTGCCGTGCCGCTGCGGCAACACGGGGTGCCTCGAGGCCGTCRCCAGCGGCCCGGCGATCGCGAGCGCCCTGCAGGCGCTCGGCGGGCACGCCACCACCAGCGCGGACGTCGTCGCCCTGGTCCGCGCGGGCGATCTCGACGCCGGACGGGAGGTCCGCGAGGCCGGGCGGCACATCGGCGAGGTGCTCGCCGCGTGCGTGAGCATGCTGAACCCGTCGGTCATCGTCATCGGCGGCGTCGTCGCCGAGGCGGGCGAGCACCTGCTTGCCGGCATCCGCGAGGTGGTCTACCGGCGCTCCCTGCCCCTGGCCACGCAGCACCTGCGCATCGTCGCGTCCCGCACCAAGGGCCGCGCCGGCGTGCTCGGCGCGTCCGCCATGGCCTCCGAGCACGTCCTGTCCGCCGCCGCCATCGACGCACTGATCAACTAGGAGGCGCAGTCGTGACCGAGCAACGCCGAGCCCTCGTCGTCCGTGGCGGGTGGGACGGGCACGCCCCCGAGGAGGCCGCCGAGCTCTTCGTGCCGTTCCTGCGCGAGCACGACTTCGACGTCGTCGTCGAGGGGTCGCTCGAGGCCTACGCCGATGCCGACCTCATGGGCGCCACCGACCTCGTCGTGCAGTGCTGGACCATGKGCGACATCCTCGCCGACGAGCTGCGCGGCCTACGGTCCGCCGTCGCCGCCGGCACCGGGTTCGCCGGCTGGCACGGCGGGATCGTCGACTCCTTCCGGATCGCCACCGACTACCTCCAGCTGGTCGGCGCCCAGTTCGCGGCGCACCCCGGCGGCACCCTGGTCGAGCACACCATCAACGTCACCGGCGACCACCCGATCGTCGAGGGCGTCCACGACTTCACGCTGCGCTCCGAGCAGTACTGGCTGCTGACCGACCCGCTCAACGACGTGCTGGCGACCACCACGATCACGCCGGGTCCCGACGACCCCTGGCACGCACCCGTCACGTCGCCGGCCGTCTGGACGCGCCGCTGGGGCGCCGGTCGCGTCTTCGTCTGCGCGCCGGGCCACCAGCTGGCCGATCTCGAGGTGCCCGCTGTCCGCACGATCATCGAGCGCGGCCTGCTCTGGGCGAGCCGGTGAGGCCGCGCCCGGGGGTCGGCCGCCCCGTTCGCTGACCCGTCAGACCACCGCGGCCTCCGCCCGCCGCGCGAGGTCGCTGACCTCGCGCGCGACGGTCGGCCACAACGGCGCGGGCAGGTCGTGGCCGACGCCGGGGAACGTCACGAGCCGCGCGCCGTCGATCGCGTTCGCGGTGGCCCTCGCGGCCGACACCCGCAGGATCGGGTCCGCCTCGCCGTGCAGCACGAGCGCGGGCGCGCGGAGGTCACGCAGCCGCGGGCCGTGCCACTGCGCGCCGATCTGGCGGCTCTGCGCCTTGGTGTCCCGCGGACCGGAGTCGACCTCGCGCTCGATCCAGTCCCGCGCGGCGTCCTCGTCGAACGGGTAGGCGGGCGATGCGACCCCACGCGCCACCGCGAGGTTCGCCTGGATGTCCCCCTCGCGACCCTCGGGGAACGTGGTCCGCGCGAGCCTCGCCAGCAGGCCGACGCGCAGATAGCGCGCTACGCCAAGGCCGGACACGTCGCTCGGCAGCGCCGCGGAGGACACGACGGACCGGACGCGGTCGGGGTGACGCAAGGCGATGCGCTGCGCTACGGCCCCGCCCAGGGAGTGCCCGAAGATGTGCGCCTGCGGCCAGCCCAGCTCGTCCAGCACCGCGATCGCGTCGTCGGTCATGTCCTCGGCGGTGTACGCCTCGCCCTTCTTGCGGAGAAGGGCTGCGAACGGGTTCGACCCGGCGACGTCGGGCATCCGGGTCGACTCGCCGGCGTCGCGCTGGTCGTAGCGGGCCACCGCGAATCCCTCTGCCGCGAAGGCCTCGCACAGGCCGGTGGGCCACCAGAACCGCGACGTGGCCAGGCCCATGACGAGCAGCAGCGGCATGCCGTCCGCACCCGCGAGGCGGTCGAACGCGACGTCGACCTCGCCATGGCGGGCGTGTTGCGGCGGCGTCCAGGCACTCTCGCCGGTGCGGGTCGGGTAGGTCATAGCGGCTCTCCTCGTTAATTGCGATCAGTGTTCGCTATTCTAGCGCACGGCGTCGACAATCGTGAGAGAGGCTGTGCCCGTGGAGACCGAGCAGACGAGCATCTGGATGCGTCCCGAGCGCGGCAGTCGGGGCCGAGCCCCGGAGCACACCCGCGAGAGCATCGCCGCCGTCGCGATCCGGCTGGCGGACGCCGAGGGTCTTCCGGCGGTCACGATGCGATCGGTCGCCCAGCTGCTCGGGGGCGGCTCGGCCTCGCTCTACCGCTACGTGCAGTCCCGGGACGAGCTGCTGGCGCTCATGGTCGACCAGGTCAACGGGGAGATCGACGACACCGGCCGCACCGGCGACGACTGGCTCGACGACATGCTCGCGCTCGCTCGCGAGAGCCGCGCCGTGTACCTGCGGCACCCGTGGCTCGTCGAGGTCCCGACGTCGGTCGACCTCGGGCCACACGCCGTCAACTACGTCGAACGAGCTCTCGTCGCGATGCGCGGCCTCGATGTCGACGGCCACCGCAAGCTCGAAGCCGTCGGCGTCTTCAGCGCCGTCGTCCGGCTCCTCGCCCGCACCCGGATCGAGCAGCACGCCGCCGACCCGGCGGAGCGGCGTCGGCAGCTCGCCGCCGCCCAGCACCTCGCGGCCGTCGCCCGCGCCGGAGCACACCCGTACCTCGCCGCCGCCCTGTCGTCCCCACCCGCGGCGGCGGACGAGGACCAGGTCGAGCGCGTGCTCAGCCGCCTCCTGCGGGGACTGCTGGTGGGCTAGCCGCGCCGGTCAGCGCCGCGACGCCCGGGACTGTGCGCCGGTCTCTGCTACCAGAGCAGCTCCCGGTACACGTACCGTTCCGCCGGCTGGAACCCCAGTCCCGTGTAGAGCGCGGCCGCGGCCGTGTTCTCGGCCTCCACCTGCAGGAACGCGCGGCGAGCGCCGCGGTCGGCCGCCTCGCGCAGGGCACGCAGCGTGAGCGACCGGCCCAGCCCGCGACGGCGGGCCGACGGCACGACCACCAGGCTCGACAGCGCCACCCAGTCCTCCGCGAACGCCGCCCGGATCACGCCGACGGGTCCGGAGGCGTCGGTCGCGGTGAGGTAGATCGCGGGCGCACCCCCGAGCACCGCGCGCGCCAGCCGGAGACTCGCGCCGTCGTCGTCGTGCGCCGTGCCGGTGGCGTGCAGCCGGGCCTTGGAACCCGCCCACGCCGCGAGCCACGCGTCGTCCGGTCGGTCCGCGACCGTCACGCGCACGGGACCCGCGGGCGGCCGCACCGCCTCGGCGGAGCCGTCGTCGACCTCACGCACGAGGACGTCCGTGTGGGACACAGCCCGGTAGCCGCGCTCCGCGAGCAGGTCGTCCAGCGCCGGCGTCGCCGTGCGGGACACCCGCACGATCGACGGCTGCCCCGCCTCGGCGTACAGCCGCTCGACCGTGTCGAGCGCCGCGCCCACGTCCGGCGGAGAACCGAGCGGGAGGACGCTGTTGGCCCGCCGGGTCAGTCCGCCCGACAACCCCACCCGCCAGCCGTCCACGTCGACCACCCGGGCGGGCGGCCAGGTCGCGGACTCCACCAGCGCTCCGGGCGCGTCCGGCGGGGTCCAGGTGTGCACGCGCAGGTGCACCTCGACGTGGCCCCAGTCCCGCTCGGGGACGGCGACGAACCCGAGCCGCTTGTAGAGCCGCTGCGCCGCCTGCATCGAGTCGAGGGTCGACAGGACGACGCGCCGCGCGCCGCCGGCGACCGCCTCGCGCAGCGCCGCGGACACCAGCAGCTCGGCGATCCCGCGACGCCGCGCCTCGGGCGCGACCGCGAGCATCCGGATCTCCAGCTCCCCGGGCTCGGCGATCTCCGCGTACGAGGTGCCGTACGGGGCGAGCGTCACCGTGCCGACGACCACCAGGTCGTCGCGCTCGGCCTCCCCGCCATCCCCCTCGCCGGGCGGCAGCAGCGCGACCAGCAGCGTCGCCTCGCGCGCCCGCCGCTCGGCGTCGCGCAGCTCGTCAGCGTACGAGTCGGTCGCGTCGACCAGCCGGTCGGCCAGGTACGCCTCGGCGGTCAGCGCCCCGGCGTCGGCCACCTGACCCCCGCTGGCCACCCTGACCACGGCGCCGGGCACGTCAGCCCTCCTCGACAACGGTCGACGCGGTGTCCCCCACGCCGGCCGGCCCCTGAGCCAGCAGCGCCTCGAACCCCGCCTCGTCGAGGATCCGGAGCCCGAGCTCGCGCGCCCTGGCCTCCTTGGACCCGGCGTTCTCCCCCACGACCACGTAGTCCGTCTTCTTCGACACGCTGCCCGCCGACTTGCCCCCGCGCGCCAGGATCGCCTCCTTGGCGCCGTCCCGGCTGAACCGCTCGAGCCCGCCGGTGACCACGACCGTCAGCCCCTCCAGCGTGCGCGGCGCCGACTCGTCGCGCTCCTCCTGCATCCGCACCCCGGCCGCCGCCCACTTCTCCACGATCGCCGCGTGCCACTTGTCGTCCTCGCCGGGCTGCTCGAACCACGCCACGACGGCGGCGGCGATGGTCGGCCCGACCCCCTCGGCCGCGGCGATCTCCTCCTCGGTGGCCGTCGCGATCGCCGGCACCGACGCGAAGTGCTGCGCGAGCGCCCGCGCCGCCGTCGGCCCGACGTGACGGATGGAGAGCGCCACGATGACGCGCCAGAGCGCCGCCTGCTTGGCCTTCTCCAGGTTGCCCAGCAGGGCGGCACCGGTCGCGTTGAGGTCGCCCGCCTCGCGGACCGCGCCGGCCACCTTGGAGCGCGCCGACAGCGTGAACAGCGGCACCTTGCGCAGCGCGTCCGCGTCGAGCGCGAACAGGTCCCCCTCGTCGGTGACCACGCCCGCCGTCAGCAGCGCGCTGGCCGCCTCCCAGCCGAGCGCCTCGATGTCGAACGCCCCGCGCGACGCGACGTGGAACAGCCGCTCGCGCAGCTGCGAGGGGCAAGACCGCTGGTTGGGGCAGCGGATGTCGACGTCGCCCTCCTTGGCGGGCGCCAGCGGCGTGCCGCACGAGGGGCACTCCGTCGGCATGACGAACGCGCGCTCGGTGCCGTCGCGCAGGTCCACCACGGGTCCGACGATCTCGGGGATGACGTCGCCCGCCTTGCGGAGCACCACGGTGTCGCCGATGAGCACGCCCTTACGCGCCACCTCGCTCGCGTTGTGCAGCGTCGCCATCTCGACCGTCGACCCGGACACGAACACCGGCTCCATCACCCCGAACGGCGTCACGCGCCCGGTGCGCCCCACGTTCACGCGGATGTCGAGGAGCTTGGTGTTCACTTCCTCGGGCGGATACTTGTACGCGATCGCCCACCGCGGCGCCCGGCTGGTCGAGCCGAGCCGGCGCTGCAGCGCGATCTCGTCGACCTTCATCACGATGCCGTCGATCTCGTGCTCGACGTCGTGCCGGTGCTCGCCGTAGTAGGCGATCATCTCCCGCACGCCGTCCAGCCCCTCGACGATCCGCGTGTGCCCGGACACGGGCACGCCCCACGATGCGAGCAGGTCGTACACCTGCGACTGCCGCTCGATCCCGGTGCCGCGGCCTGTTCCCCACACGAGCGCGCCGA
The DNA here is from genome assembly GCF_054049315.1 of Cellulomonas sp. P5_E12. Lineage (NCBI taxonomy): Bacteria > Bacillati > Actinomycetota > Actinomycetes > Micrococcales > Cellulomonadaceae > Cellulomonas > Cellulomonas sp. P5_E12. The sequence continues at coordinate 261,378 of NZ_JBFUMP010000003.1, forward strand.
TCCCGTGCGCGTACATCCGCAGGTCGCGCGACGCGGTGACTCGCGGGTCCTTCTGCCGCAGCGAGCCCGCCGCCGCGTTGCGGGGGTTGGCGAACGGGCTCTTGCCCGCCTCCACCTGCGAGGCGTTGAGCTCGGCGAACGCCGCGACCGGCAGGAACACCTCGCCGCGGATCTCGATCCGCTCCGGGTGGGTGGACGGGTCGCCGCCGAGCACGGCCGGGATGGTCGAGATGGTGCGCACGTTGAGCGTGACGTCCTCGCCCGTGCGCCCGTCGCCGCGCGTGGCGGCCCGCACGAGCCTGCCCTGCTCGTACAGCAGCGCGATGGCGAGCCCGTCGATCTTCAGCTCGCAGAGGTAGTGCAGCGTCGCGTCGGACTCGAGGTCCCGGTGCAGGCGGCCCGCCCAGGTGCTGATGTCCTCGTCGGAGAACGCGTTGTCCAGCGACAGCATCCGCTCGACGTGCTCGACCGAGGCAAACTCCGTGGAGAACGTGCCGCCCACCCGCTGCGTGGGCGAGTCCGGGGTGCGCAGGCCCGGGTGCTCGTCCTCGAGGGCCTGCAGCTCGCGCAGCCGCTCGTCGTACTGCTTGTCCGACGACACCGGGGCGTCACGGATGTAGTACGCGAACTGGTCGGCCTCGATCAGGGCGGCCAGCTCGGTCCAGCGGTGTCGGGCCTCAGCGGGGATCTCGCGGGCGGCGGCGTCGTCGTCGATCTCGTTGCTCACGCCCCCATCATGGCGCGGAGCACCCACACCTACCTGCGACGGCGCCCCGTGATCAGCAGGACGGCGCACACGAGGACTCCCCCGACGGCCAGGACCGCGCCCGCGGTGAACAGGGCGGGCGACGCGGAGGCAACGACGACCTCCGTCGGCTGCCCCGCGACGTCCCACGTGCAGATCGCCTTCGGCGGGACGACGGTGTACCGGACGCTCGCGTCGTCGGTCCCGGCCGCATAGGCCTGCACGCACGGGTGGGGGTCGTCCTTCGAGGAGGTCAGCGTGCTCACGCCGATGCCGGTGTAGCAGATGACGAGAAGCACCATCCCGACGATCGCCGCGCCGGAGGCGATCAGCAGCGCCAGGGCGCGCCCCACGCTCGGTTGTGCTGCCGCCACCGTCAGTCCTCCGCTCGTTCGGCCACGATCCGCGCGGCCCGTACCAGTCCGGCCAGCACGGCGCGGGCGTCGTCCGGGCTGCCCTTCCCGGTGATGTCGCCGGCGAGCAGGACGACGTCCCGCAGGCCCGCCATGGGCAGCCCGACCGACCGCCACGGCCGGGTGAGCGCCTCGGCCTGGCCCGTCACGTCGGGACCGGCGCACTGCGAGGAGGCCTGCGGTGGCAGCTCGGGCCAGAAGGCCAGCCCGCCCTCGACCACCTCGGCGACCTTCTCCCAGCTCCGCTCGTCGAGCGCGTCCACCGCCAGCCCGAAGCCGTCGACCTTCGCGGCCCGGATCGCGCCCAGCGAGGTCCAGGCGCTGCCTCCGTGCACCACGACCTGCGCGCCCTCGAGGAGGCGGATGCCGGCGGCCACCTCGGAGAGCCGCTCGGCCGCGACGGGCCCGGGCACCGAGCGCAGCGCGGAATACCCGGAGAACGACGGCAGGACTCCGGCCATGACCTGCGCGAGCAGCGGCTCGTGCAGCAGCACGATCGGCTCGGCGCCGGGCACGGACCGGCGGATCGTCGCGAGGTGCTCCGCGAGGCCGACGGCCAGCGACGCGGCCAGCTCGCGGACGGCCCCCGCGTCGGACAGCACCCGGTCCCCGCGCGACAGGTAGAGAGAGGCGGCGAGCGTCATCGGCCCGAGGACGGGCACCACGAGCCGACCCGTGAACCCGTGGCCGGCCACGGCCAGCGCGTCGACGTCCTCGCGCCCGTAGGCCTGCGCCCGGGCGAGGTCTCGCCCGGGCCGGTCGGCCAGCTTCCAGCCGTGCGGGCCCAGCTCGGTGGGCAGCTCCGCCAGCAGCGCGGCCGCGCGTCCGGTCCGGTCACCCCACGGCCCGCGCTCGGCCAGCTGGACGGTGAACGGCAGGCCGGCCACCTCGGACGGGGTGTCGACGAGGTCACCGACGACGACGGTCTGCGCCTCGAGCACGTCGAGGCCCGGCCACGGACCGGTGCCCGTGACGGATGGTCGCCCGCTCACCGGGTGGCACCGGCGGTGGCGCGCCGGGCGGCGGTCACCGTCGCCTGCCCGAGCACGCGCGTGCCGTCGTACAGGACGGCCGACTGGCCGGGCGCGACGCCGCGCAGCGAGGTGTCCTCGAGGACCACCTCGACCACGCCGTCGCGCACGGTCGCCCGGCCGGGGACCGGTGTGCCGTGCGCGCGGACCTGCAGCGAGCAGTCGAACGACGAGTCGGCGCCGTCGACGAACCACACTGCCCGGTCCGCCTCGACGGCCCCCACGACGAGGTCGTCCACGGACCCGACCACCACGCGGTTGTGCACGGGCTCGATCGAGAGCACGTACCTGGGCTTCCCGTCGGGGGCGGGCGTCCCGATGGACAGGCCACGCCGCTGACCGACCGTGTACGCGTAGGCGCCGTCGTGCGCGCCCAGCACCGCGCCGGTCGCGTCGACGATCTCGCCCGGCTGCGACCCGAGCCGCGAGCGCAGGAATCCCTGGGTGTCGCCGTCGGCGACGAAGCAGATGTCGTAGGAGTCGGGCTTCGCCGAGACCGACAGCCCTCGCGCGGCCGCCTCGGCGCGGGTCTGCTCCTTCGAGGCGACGTCCCCCAGCGGGAACATCGACCGCGCGAGCCGCTCCGGGMCCATCACGGCGAGCACGTAGGACTGGTCCTTGGCGAGGTCCTGGGCGCGGTGCAGCTCCCGGGTGCCGTCGGCGCGGGTCTCGATGCGGGCGTAGTGGCCCGTGCAGACCGCGTCGAACCCGAGGGCCACGGCCTTGTCCAGCAGGGTCGCGAACTTGATGTGCTCGTTGCAGCGCACGCACGGGTTGGGCGTGCGGCCCGCCTCGTACTCGGCGACGAAGTCGGCGACCACCGTCTCCTCGAACCGCTCGGAGAGGTCCCAGACGTAGTACGGGATGCCGAGCACGTCCGCGGCCCGGCGGGCGTCGCCGGCGTCCTCGATCGAGCAGCAGCCGCGCGAGCCCGTGCGGAACTGGTCGCGGGTGCGCGACAGGGCCATGTGCACGCCGACCACGTCGTGCCCGGCGTCCACGGCACGGGCCGCGGATACGGCGGAGTCGACGCCGCCGGACAGGGCCGCCAGCACGCGCATCAGGACACCGCCCCGACGGTCGCCAGCCCGGCCGCGCGGGCGCGGTCGACGACGCCCGGCAGCGCGGACAGCAGCGCCTCGACGTCGTCGGCGGTCGAGGTGTGCCCGAGGCTGAACCGCAGCGCGCCGCGCGCGGCGACCTCGTCGACGCCCATCGCCAGCAGCACGTGGCTCGGCCGCGGCACGCCGGCCTGGCAGGCGGACCCCGTCGATGCCTCGATCCCGGCAGAGTCGAGCAGGTAGAGCAGCGAGTCGCCCTCGCAACCGGGGAAGGTGAAGTGGGCGTTCGCGGGCAGCCGCCTCTCCGCGTCCCGCGGTCCGCGCAGCACCGCGTCGGGCACGACCGACTCCACCCCGGCGACCAGGGCGTCGCGGAGCGCTCCCACCMGGTCGGCGAACGCCTCGCGGCCGGCGACCGCCACGTCGACGGCGAGCCCGAACGACGCCAGCAGCGCCGCGTCGAGCGTGCCCGACCGCACCCCGCGCTCCTGGCCGCCACCGTGCAGCACGGGCGTGACGTCGAGGCCGCGGCGGGCGAGCAGCGCCCCGGCGCCGCCGGGGCCACCCACCTTGTGACCGGTGACGGTCATCGCGTCGAGCCCGGACGCACCGAAGTCGACGGGCACCTGCCCCACGGCCTGCACGGCGTCGGCATGCACAGGCACCCCGAACCGGCGGCCCAGCGCGACCACCTCGTCGAGGGGCTGCAGCGCCCCGACCTCGTTGTTCGCCCACATCACGGAGATCAGCGCGGCCTGCTCGCCGTTCCGCTCGAGCTCCTCGCGCAGGGCGTCCACCTCGAGCACGCCGTCGGCGTCGACCGGCAGCAGCACAAGCTCGGCGCCGGCGTGCTCGGCCATCCAGAAGGCGGGGTCGAGCACGGCGTGGTGCTCGACGGCGGACACCAGCAGGCGTCGGCGGTCCGGGTGCTGCGTGCGGCGGGCCCAGAACAGGCCCTTCACCGCGAGGTTGTCGGCCTCCGTGCCGCCCGAGGTCCAGACGACCTCGCTCGGGCGCGCACCCAGGGCCGCGGCGAGCCGCTCACGGGACTCCTCCACCACCCGCCGGGCGGCCCGGCCCGACGCGTGCAGCGAGGAGGGGTTGCCGGGGCGCGCGAGCTGCTCGGCGAGCACCCGCGCGGCCTCCGGGATCATGGGCGTGGTCGCCGCATGATCGAGATACACGCTCATCGGGGTCCATCCTACGAACCGCGCGGCACAGTCTCGGACGGCCCCGACCGCACAGTCCGTGGGATGGCCCTCCGACGGCCGCGAATCTCCTGGCAGGATGTCCGGCGTGAGTGCCGACGACGTCATCGCCCTCCCGCTCGCCTTCAGCGGCCAGCGGCTGGACTGGCGCGACCTCCCGCGCCCCGTCCGGGCCCGGATCGCCGAGCTCGCCGGCTCCCAGGTCACGGCCGAGATCAGCGCGACCAGCGGGTTCAGTCCCGGCTTCGCCGCCGTCCTCGAGCTCGCCGACGGGCGCGGCGTCTTCGTCAAGGCCGTCTCCGCCGAGCAGAACCCCGTCTCGCCGGACCTCGCGCGCGCCGAGATCCGCGTCTCGCGCGCCCTGCCGCCGCAGGTCCCCGCCCCGCGGCTGCTGTGGTTCTCCGACGACGACGACTGGGTCATCCTCGGCTTCGAGGTGGTCCACGGGCGCTCCCCCGAGCTGCCGTGGAAGCCGGCCGACCTGCGGGCCGTCGCCGACGCGTTGGGAGCGCTTGCAGACGCCGAGCCGCTGCCCGGCCACCAGCTGCCCCGCACCGACGACCAGCTGGCCGACGACTTCACCGGCTGGCGCAAGCTGCGCGCGCTCGACGCCGAGACGCAGGTCCGCTACGCCGAGCTGGCCGGCGACGCCGGGCGGTGGGCGCTCGACAACATCGAGCGGCTGGTCCGCTGGGAGCAGGAGGCGCTGCGGGTGTGCGCCGGCGACGCGCTCGTGCACGGCGACCTGCGCGCCGACAACGTCATGATCGACCCCGACCACCAGCACCGCGTCTGGCTCATCGACTGGCCGCACGCGAGCGTCGGCGCCCCCTGGCTCGACCTCGCGTTCATGCTGCCCAGCGTCGCGCTGCAGGGCGGCGGCGACCCGGCGACGAACTTCCGCACGCACGCGGTGTCGGACGGTGTGCACGACGACCACCTGCGGGCGGGGCTGGCGGGGCTGGCCGGCTACTTCGCGTGGAGCTCACGGCAGCCCGCGCCCCTCGGCATCCCCAACCTGCGCCGGTTCCAGGCCGCGCAGGGCCTCGCCACGGTCCGCTGGCTGCGCGAGCTGTCCTGATCCTCAGGACGACGTGTCGTCGCGCTCGAGCTTCTGCTCCCGCTCGCGCAGCTGCGCCTCCCAGTCCCTGAGCATCTGCTCGTGGGTCTGGTCGGACGTGCGCATGCCCGCCAGGAACTCGGCGTCGTCGTCCGGGCCCGACCGGCGCGGCCGCTCGTACTCCGGGAACCCCGCGGTCCGCGTCGACGGCCACGCCACGTTCCGCGCGGGCCGGTGCTCGGGGCGGCCCGCGACCAGCCACGCGATCCCGCCGACCAGCGGCAGGATGATGATGACGAACACCCAGGTGGTCTTCGAGAGGTTCCGCGGCACATCGGTCTGGATGCAGTCGATGAGGCAGTACACCAGCAGCGCCAGCTCGATCAGGAACGGCAGGTAGCGGATCACGGTCTCTCCTCGGGCGCCCACCCGGCGCACGGGCAGCCGGGACCGACGCGCACGCTAGCCAACCGCGGATCCCGTTGTCCGGCGCTTCGTCGCCCGGCGGAGCCGATCACCCGGACGGAGCACTCACCCGAGCACGGCCGACGTGGATCCCCAGCCGACGAGGGTGTGGCGGACCGCCCCGACCCCGAACAGGCCGTCGGGCAGGTCGATTCGCCAGTCCTCGCCACCGTCGTCGAACCGGTACGCGACGAGCACCCCGACCCCCGGCCAGTCGTCCGGTGACGTCACGTCTCCCGGCTCCTCGGGGCGCTGCTGCGAGCTGAGCAGGTGGCGCCCGTCCGTGACCAGCCCGCCCAGGGTCAGCCCGGGCCCGACCGGCGCGCGCCAGAGCTCCTTGCCCGTGCGGCCGTCGACCGCGACCACGCCGCCGCCGGTGCTCACGTACACCCGCCCGCGCAGCACGAGGGCGTCCCCCGCGATGACGTGCCGGATGCTCCAGCGCGCGTCTCCCGTCGACCGGTCGTAGGCGCGGACCGTGGTGTCCGCGACGAGCACGAGGTCGGGCACGCTCCCGTCGTCGGCCGACAGCTGGACCATCCCGCCCGTGAGCTCGAGATCCGGCCCGTCGCCCACGACCGTCGTGCGCTGCCGACCCGCCTCGTCCATCGAGAACACGGCCACGCTCGCGCGGCCCGGGTCGGCCGAGTAGCCCATGTCCGCGTCGAGGTCCGACCGCACGACGCGACCCTGCGTGTCCAGCAGGGTCAGGCGTCGGCCCCGCAGGACCACGCCGACCCCGTCGGCGGTCGCGAACATCGAGGTGGACCCGTCGGAGAAGCCGCTGTCGTCCGGCACGCTGGGCGAAGGTGGGACGACGGTCTGCCACGCCGGGCTCCCGCTGACCAGGTCCGTGGCGGTGACCACGACCGCGCCGTCCTCCTGCGGTACGGCAGTCACGGCCGTGCTCGGCAGCAGGACGGCCGCCACCGCGGACGGTGCCGGCCGGTCGGCGAGGATCGAGCCGTCGGCGACGTCGACCACGACGAGCCGGCTCGCCGTGTCCGGGACGTAGACGATCGCCGTGTCCCGATAGGTCAGGTACCCGTCGGTGACGAGACAGGCCGCCCGGCCGGCCGTTCCCGGCTCGGCGAGACACCCGCCGACCGGGGAGAACCCGTCGGTGCCGCGGTCGATCGTGTGGGCGTCGCTCAGCGGTGTCGCCCACGTGCGGGCGCCTGTCTGCTCGTCGACGGCCACGAGGGACTGCGCGCCGTCGGCCGCGGTGTCCAGGCCGACGAGCTTCCCGTCGACGACGATGCCCGACCCGAGCACCGACGACTGCGGCTCTGGCGTCCACAGCACCCGGAGATCGGCGTCCACGGGCCGGACGACGCCCGGGACCTCGGCCAGAGCGGCGACGGCCGCGCGCTCCCGTGTCGCGACGACGAGCTGCGTCCCGACGAGCGCGACCACCACGGCCGCCGGCACCAGCAGCCGGCGGCGGGACAGCCGGCGGCGCGACGGGGGCCCGTCGGCGGCAGGCTCGTCGGCCGCGACGTCGTGCTCGACGAGCTCGACCGCCTGCATGACCTCGCGCCGAGCCATGGCCGGAGACTATCCGGGCACACAACGCACGGTCAGCCGAACCAGAACGCGCCGCCGGCCGCCAGGACGACCACCTCGCCGGGCCACCCGCCCACCAGCCGGTCCCCACCTCGTCGGCCTGCGTCTCGGCGCCACCGCCCCGAGCGCAGGAGGACGAGGACGAGCAGTCAGCGATCGCCGTCAGTCCTTCTGGCAGCGACGCCACTGGACCGACCGGTTCATCCCCGAACCCGCTCAGCCGAGGACCGCGGACGTGGAGCCCCAGCCCAGCAGGGCGTGCCCCACCGAGCCGATGCCGAGCAGGGTCCCGGGCAGGTCGACGCGCCACTGCTCGGCGCCGTCGGCGAACCGGTACGCGACGAGCTCGCCGACCCCGGGCCAGTCGTTCAGCGCGGCCACGTCGCCCGGCTCGTCCGGCCGCACCTGGCCGCTGAGCAGGTGGCGACCGTCGGTGACCAGGTCGCCCATCGTCCGGCCCTTCATGACCTGTGCCCGCCAGAGCTCCTCGCCTGTGCGGCCGTCCACGGCCACGACCCCGTCCGGGGTGCTGAGGTACACGTGCCCGCGCGCCACGACCGCGGAGCCCGACAGGCCGTGCCCCACGCTCCACCGCTCGCGTCCCGTCGATCGGTCGTACGCGTGGATCCTCGAGCCCGCCGCGAGCACCAGCCCGGGAAGGCTGCCGTCGTCCGCCGAGACCGGCGCCAGCCGGCCGTCCAGGACGACGTCCGGCCCGTCACCCATGAGCGTCGTCGTCTCGCGGCGCCGGTCGTCCTGCGTGAACGCAGCCACGGTCCCCCACCGTGGTTCGGGCTCGAAGCCGTTGCTCGCGTCGACGCCCGCGCCCAGCCGATGGCCTTCGCCGTCGAGAAGCGTGATCCGGTCGCCCGCCGTCACGACGGCGAGCCCGTCCGCCGTGGGGAAGACGGTCGTCGACCGGTCGACGAAACCGCCCTCGTCCGGCTCGGCCGTGTCGGACGGCACGACGGTCTGCCATCGCCCGCGCCCGCTCAGCAGGTCGGTGGCCGTGACGACGAGCGCATCGTCCGCGCCCGGGGTCCCGACGACGACCACGCCGCCCGGGAGCGCAGCGAACGCCGTCGCTCCCGGCGCCTGCCGGTCGGCGACGACCGAGCCGTCGGAAAGGTCCACGACCACGAGCCGGCTCAGGTCCGACGGGACGAGGACGTTCTCGGCCTCGCGGTAGGCCATGACGGCGTCGGTGACCAGGCAGACCGCCCGGCCGGCGTCCCCGGGGTCGCCCACGCACCCGCCGAGCGAGCTGAATCCCTCGTCGTCGCGGGCCACCTCGTGCGCGTCGGCGAGCGGCGTGCTCCAGATCTGCTCGCCCGTCCGCTCGTCGACGGCGACCACTGCCTGCGACTCGTCGCTCGCCCGGCGCAGTCCCACCAGCGCGCCGTCGGGGTTGATGCCGGACCAGAGCACCGACTCGGCACCTGCCTCCGGCCGCCACTGGATCTGCAGGCGCTGGTCGACCGGCCGGACGACCCCCGGCACCCGCGCCAGCTCAGAGACGGCGGCACGCTCGCGCACCTGCACGACGACCTGCACGGCAACGAGCGCGGCCAGAGCGACAGCGGGGACCAGCAGCCATCGCCTCGACCGGCGCGGCGGCACCTGCTCGGTCGGGCGCGCGGGAACGTCGTCGTGCTCGACGAGCTCGACCGCGTCCATGCCCACGCGCCGCATGGCGCGATTATCCGCCCGCGCTCGCCCCGGCGGGTCAGCCCTTGAGGCGGCGGATCTCCGCGACGGCCTGCGGCAGGACGGTGAACAGGTCCCCGACGACGCCGAAGTCCGCGATCTCGAAGATCGGGGCGTCGGGGTCGGAGTTCACGGCCACGATCGTGCCGGACGCCTGCATGCCGCCGCGGTGGTGGACCGCACCGGAGACGCCGACGCCGACGTAGAGCCGCGGCGCGATGGTGACGCCGGTCTGCCCGATCTGCGCGTCGTGGCCGATCCAGCCCTCGTCGGTGGCCACGCGCGTGGCACCCACCGCGCCGCCGAGCACGTCGGCCAGCTCCTCGACCACGGAGAAGTCGCCCTCGGTGCCGCGACCGCCGGCGACGACGACGCTCGCGCTGCCGAGGTCGGGCCGCCCGCTCGCGGGTCGCTCGGTGCGCTCGACCAGGGTGACCCGCCGGGCCTTGTCGCTCACGGTGACGGTGTGCTCGCCGACCTGCGGCGTGACGCCGTCCACGGTCGAGGCCTGCACCGAGTTCGGCTTGACCGTGACGATCGCCAGCGGGGTGGTGACGGCGCACGCGGTGGTCCAGGTGCCCGCGAAGACCGTCTTCGAGGCGACGTACCGACCGTCGACGAGCGCGAGCCCGTCCGCGTCGGTGACGACCCCCGCACCGGTGCTCACCGCGAGGCGCGCGGCGGCCTCCTTGTTCTCGAACGACGAGACCGTCAGCACCAGGGCGGCGCCCGTGGCGTCGAGCAGCGACGCGAGCGCCTCCGCGAGCACGGCCGAGAGGTGCAGGTCGGCGTCGGCGACGACGCGGTGCACGTGCGTGGCACCCAGGGCGGCGAGCTCGGCGACGACCTCGGGGGACGGCTCGACCCCGTCGACGGCCCACGCGGCGTGCACGCCGGCCGACCCGGCCAGGTCGCGCGCGAGCGTCAGCAGCTCGCGCACGGGCGCGCGGACGGCACCGGCCTCGGTGTGGTCGACGAGCACGATTACGGGAGCAGTCACAGCAGCGGTCCTCTGTTCATCGCTTTCGGAGCCAGGTCAGACGAGCTGGTTGTCGACGAGGTACGCGGCGAGCCGGATGCCGGCGTCCCCCGTGTCCTGCACCAGCACGCGGTTGTCACGGGGCGGTCGGGCGGCGGCCTCGAGCACCTCGGTGCGGGCACCCGCGGCGCCCACGTGCGCACCGTCGATGTCGAGGTCGGCCAGCGTCAGGGTGGTGATCGGCTTCTTGCGGGCCGCCATGATGCCCTTGAAGTTGGGGTAGCGCGGCTCGTTGGCCTGGTCGGTGACGGACACGAGCGCGGGCAGCGACGCCTCGAGCACCTCGGCGGCGTGGTCGAGGTTGCGCTCCACCCGCACGGTGCGGCCGTCGACGGTGAGGCCGGCGGCGAGCGGCAGCGCGGGCAGGTCCAGCAGCTCGGCGAGCGCGGTCGGCAGCAGGGACGTCAGCCCGTCCAGGCCGGCCATGCCGGTGATGACCAGGTCGACCGGTTCCTGCGCGTCGAGGTGACGGATCGCGGCGGCGAGCACCCGGGCCGTGCCGATCACGTCAGAGCCGGCGATCGCGTCGTCGACCACGTGGACGGCCTCGTCCGCGCCGAGCTGCAGGCCGCGGCGGACGGCGTCGGCGGCGTCGTCGGGACCCACGGTCAGGGCGACCACGGAACCCTCGTGCGACTCGACCAGCGCGAGCGCCGCCTCGACGGCGTTCTCGTCCAGCTCGTTGATGGTGCCGTCCCCGCCGTCGCGAACCACGCGACCGTCGGGGCCCAGGGCCCGCTCGGACTGGATGTCAGGGACATGCTTCACGCAGACGACGATCCTCACCCGCGGAACGTTACCGCCCGGCCCCGACGCGGTGGACCTCCGTCCCACGGACGGGCCTGACGACCGTTGTGTGAGAACTTCAACATCTTCCTCAGGCCCTTCCGCCCGACATGTGTGGGCTTCCGTCCCGCACAATGTCCCGGTGACCCAGCCCTCCCCCCGCCGACGCGCGCCCCGCCTCGGTGTGCACGTGACCGACGAGGGCGTCGATGCCGCTGTCTTCGCGGCGCACGCCACGGGTGTCGACCTGTGCCTGTTCGACGGTCCCGACGGACGCCAGGAGCGCCGGATCCGGCTCGACGGCCCGGTGCACGGCGTGTTCAGCGCGTCCGTCCCGGACGTGGCCGCGGGCCAGCGGTACGGCTTCCGCGCGCACGGCCCCTGGGACCCGGCAGCGGGCCACCGCTACAACCCCGCCAAGCTGCTGGTCGACCCCTATGCCCGGGGGCTGGACGGCGAGGTCGCGCACACCCCGCACACGTACGGCCACCGCGTCGGGCCGGACCTGGTCGGCGACCCCTACGGTCCGGCGGACCCGCGCGACTCGGCGGGCCACGTCCCGTTCTCCGTCGTCGTGGACACCCGCCAGCTGCCCGGTCCCGACCCCACGACGAACCGCCCGTGGATCCCGTGGTCCGAGACGGTGGTCTACGAGGCGCACGTCCGCGGGCTCACGCTCCTGGCGGACGGCCTGCCCGAGGAGCTGCGCGGCACGTACGCCGGCCTGGCGCACCCCGTCGTGATCGACCACCTGCTCGGGCTGGGCGTGACGGCGGTCGAGCTGCTGCCCGTGCACGCGTTCGCCGACGAGCCGCACCTCGTCGAGAAAGGCCTGACCAACTACTGGGGCTACAGCACGCTCGGCTTCTTCGCCCCGCACGCGGCGTACGCGACGGCCTCCGCGCGGGCGCAGGGCCCGGCCGCGGTGCTGGCTGAGCTGCGCACGGCGGTGCACGCGCTGCACGAGGCGGGCCTCGAGGTGCTGCTCGACGTCGTCTACAACCACACGTGCGAGGGCGGCCTGCCCGGGCAGCACCTGTCGTGGCGCGGGCTCGACAGCTCCGTCTACTACGCGCACGACGGCGGCGCTCCGGCCGCGCTCGCGGACGTCACCGGCACCGGCAACACGCTGGACTTCCGCCGGTCCGAGGTGGTCCGCATGACGCTCGACTCGCTGCGCTACTGGGCGGACGTCGTCGGCGTCGACGGCTTCCGGTTCGACCTCGCGGTCACGCTCGGGCGGGACCCGGGCGGCTTCTCGCCCGACCACCCCGCGCTCGTCGCGATGGCCACGGAGCCCGCGCTGCACGGCCTCAAGCTCGTCGCCGAGCCCTGGGACGTCGGCCCCGGCGGCTGGCGCACCGGGCAGTTCCCCATCCCGTTCGCGGAGTGGAACGACAGGTTCCGCAACGCCGCCCGGTCGTTCTGGCTGGCCGACCCGGGCCGCGCGGCCCACGGCCTGCCCGGCCACCGGGTGCGCGACCTGGCGACGCGGCTGTCCGGGTCCGTCGACCTGTTCGGGCACAGCGACCCGCCGCTGGTCCGCGGGCCGGCCACGTCGGTCAACTACATCACCGCGCACGACGGCTTCACGCTGGCCGACCTGGTCGCGTACGACCACAAGCACAACGCCGCCAACGGCGAGCAGAACCGCGACGGCAGCGACGACAACCGCTCGTGGAACCACGGCGTCGAGGGCCCGGTGGAGCAGGACTCCCCGGCCGTCGACCTGGTGCCCCTGCGCCGCCGCTCGATCCGCAACCTGTTCGCCACGCTCGTGCTCGCGGCCGGCACGCCGATGATCACGGCGGGCGACGAGATGGGTCGGACCCAGCGGGGCAACAACAACGCCTACTGCCAGGACAACGAGATCTCCTGGCTGCGCTGGGACATGTCGGCCTGGCGCAAGGACATGCTGTCGACCGCCCGCTGGCTGCTGCTGCTGCGCCGCGAGCACCCGGCCCTGCGCACCGAGCGCTTCTACTCGGGCCGGCCGTACGTGCCCGGCAGGCGCCCGGACCTCGCCTGGTTCGACGCGCTGGGCCTGCCGTTCGACCACGACCGCTGGCACGACCCGTCGATCCGCACCCTGCAGATGGTCCGCACGGCGCCGCCGCCCGAGCAGGACACCGTGCTGCTGGTGATCAACGGCTCGCTCGACGCGGTGCACCTGATCCTGGCCGACGACCACGGCGGCCGCTGGCGCCTCGCGTGGGACTCGGTCTGGGAGAACCCCGCGGAGGAGCGCGCCGCCGCGATCGAGGGCGGGCTGCACGCGGAGCCGGGCGAGGCGACCGTGGTCGAGGCGCTCAGCATGCGCGTGTACGTCCTGGTGTAGCCGGGCCCAGACCGCGTCGCGGTCGAGGCGGTCAGGGTCGTCGCTGAGCAGATAGGACGCGACACGGATCGTAGAGTTCTGGACGAGCGTCCAAACGCGTACGGTACGAGCCATGACGCACTCCGATGTCGTGGTCGTCGGCGCAGGCCTCGCCGGTCTGGTCGCCACCGCCGAGCTGGTCGCCGCCGGTCGCCGGGTCACCCTGCTCGACGCCGAACCCGCCGCGAGCCTGGGCGGCCAGGCCTTCTGGTCGTTCGGCGGCCTGTTCCTCGTCGACTCCCCCGAGCAGCGCCGCCTCGGCGTCAAGGACTCCGCCGAGCTCGCGCTCGCGGACTGGCTCGGGTCCGCCGACTTCTCGACGGACGGCTCCGACCGCTGGGGCCGCGCCTGGGCCGAGGGGTTCGTCGACTTCGCCGCCGGCGACATGCGCCCCTGGCTCCACGGCAAGGGCGTGCGCTGGTTCCCGCTCGTGCAGTGGCCCGAGCGCGGCGGGTACCTCGCCGACGGCCACGGCAACTCGGTCCCGCGGTTCCACGTCACGTGGGGCACCGGCCCCGGCATCCTCGAGCCGTTCGTCCGCGCGCTGCTCGACGCGCGCCGCGACGGCCTGGTCGACGTGCGGTTCCGGCACCGCGTGACCGAGCTGGTGACGACGGACGGCCGTGTGACGGGCGTCCGGGGCGACGTGCTCGTGGCCGACCCCGTGGAGCGCGCCGTGCCCAGCTCCCGCGAGGTCGCCGAGCCCTTCGAGATCTCCGCGAGCGCGGTCGTCGTCGCCACCGGCGGCATCGGCGCCAACCACGAGCTGGTCCGCGCCACGTGGCCCGCGTCGGCGGGTCGGCTCCCCGCACGCATGCTCTCGGGCGTGCCGGACCACGTCGACGGCTCGGGCATCGCCGCGGCGAAGGCGTCCGGCGCCGCGGTGGTGCACGAGGACCGCATGTGGCACTACCCCGAGGGCATCACCAACCATTCGCCCGTGTGGTCGAAGCACGGGATCCGCATCCTGCCCGGACCGAGCAGCCTGTGGCTCGACGCCGACGGCCACCGCCTGCCGGTCCCGCTGTTCCCGGGCTTCGACTCCCTCGGAGCGCTGACGCACATCACGTCCCGTGGCGACGACCACTCGTGGTTCGTGCTGGACAAGACGATCCTCGGGTCGGAGTTCGCACTGTCCGGCTCCGAGCAGAACCCGGACCTGACTGGCAAGGACATGAAGCTGCTGCTCGAGCGGGTCAAGCCGGGCGCGGTCGGGCCGGTCGAGGCGTTCGCGCAGAAGTCCGACGAGTTCCTCTGGGCCGACACCCCCGCCGAGCTGGCCGCGAAGATGAACGCGCTGTCCGGCACGAACCGCATCGACGCCGAGGCTCTCGAGCGCACCATCGTCGCGCGCGACCGTCAGGTCGAGACCGGCCTGGGCAAGGACCTGCAGGTGGTGGCCACCGCGATGGCCCGGCGGTACATCGTCGACAAGCTCATCCGCGTGGCCAAGCCGCACCGCCTGCTCGACCCCGAGCACGGCCCTCTGCTGGCCGTGCGCCTCTCGGTTCTCACCCGCAAGACCCTCGGTGGCCTGCACACCGACCTCGAGGGCCGCGTGCTGCGTCCCGACGGCCAGGTGCTGCCCGGCCTGTGGGCGGTCGGTGAGGCGTCCGGGTTCGGCGGCGGCGGAGCGCACGGGCACCGCGCGCTCGAGGGGACGTTCCTCGGCGGCTGCCTGTTCACGGGTCGGACGGTCGGGCGCGCACTCGGGGCGTAAACATCCGCGCCACGCCCCCACCAGATGCCCCCGACCTGGACCTACGGATAGGTTCGGGAGCGTGACGACTCCCCCTGCGCCGCTCGGCACGTCCGTCGGCCGCATCCCGATCGTGGACGTCTCCCCCGTCGCCGAGGCCGGGCGCTTCCCGGCGAAAGCCGTGGTCGGCGAGGCGGTGCCCTTCAGGGCGACCGTGTTCCGCGAGGGGCACGACGCCGTCGGGGCCACCGCGGTGCTCACGGACCCCTCGGGCGTCGACGTGGCGAGCGCCCGGATGGTCGACATCGCGCCCGGTCTGGACCGCTTCGAGGCCCGGCTGGTGCCGACCAGCGAGGGCGACTGGACGTTCCGGGTCGAGGGCTGGTCGGACCCGTACGGCACGTGGGCGCACGACGCCGAGATCAAGGTCGAGGCGGGCGTCGACGTCGAGCTCATGCTCACGGAGGGTGCGCTCCTTCTCGAGCGGGCCGCCGGGCGCACGGGCGCGACGGCGATGCCCACGGAGGCCGTGCGGGTGCTCCGCGACGCGGTCCTCGCGCTGCGGGACGTCCGCGACACGCCCCACCAGCGGCTCTCGGCCGGCCTGTCCGCCGCGGTGCACGCCGCGCTCGCCCAGACCCCGCTGCGCGACGACGTCACCCGGTCGCCCTCGTACCCGCTCGTCGTCGAGCGACCGCTCGCCCTGGCCGGCGCCTGGTACGAGATCTTCCCCCGCTCGCAGGGCGCCCGGTACGACCCCGACATCGGCGCGTGGGTCTCCGGGACGCTGCGGACGGCGGCCGAGGACCTGCCGCGCATCGCCGGCATGGGGTTCGACGTCGTGTACCTGACCCCGGTGCACCCGATCGGCGCGACGCACCGCAAGGGCCGCAACAACTCGCTGTACTCCGACCAAGGCGACCCCGGCTCCCCGTACGCGATCGGCTCGCCCGCGGGCGGCCACGACGCGATCGAGCCGACGCTCGGCACGTTCGACGACTTCGACCGCTTCGTCGCCGCCTCCCGCGCGCTCGGCATGGAGGTCGCGATCGACATCGCGCTGCAGTGCTCGCCCGATCACCCGTGGGTCACGGCACACCCGGAGTGGTTCACCACGCGCGCGGACGGCACCATCGCGTACGCCGAGAACCCGCCGAAGAAGTACCAGGACATCTACCCGCTGAACTTCGACAACGACCCGGAGGGCATCTACACCGAGATCCGCCGGGTCCTGCAGGTGTGGATCGACCACGGGGTGACGCTGTTCCGGGTGGACAACCCGCACACCAAGCCGCTCGACTTCTGGGCGCGCATCCTGCAGTCGGTGCGCGCCGACCACCCCGACGTGATCTTCCTGTCCGAGGCGTTCACGCGGCCGGCCATGATGCAGACGCTCGCCAAGATCGGCTTCCACCAGTCGTACACGTACTTCACCTGGCGGAACACGAAGGACGAGATCACCGAGTACCTGGCCGAGGTCTCGGGTGACCAGGGCGCCTGGATGCGACCCGCCTTCTGGCCGACGACGCACGACATCCTGCCGCCGTACCTGCAGGCCACGGGCGTGCGGGGCTTCGCGGTCCGGGCCGTGCTCGCCGCGCTGGGCGCCCCGACGTGGGGCATCTACTCGGGCTACGAGCTGGTCGAGGACGTGCCGCGACCGGGCGTCGACGAGCAGATCGACAACGAGAAGTACGAGTTCAAGCCCCGCGACTGGGCCAAGGCCGACGCCATCGGCATCAACCTGCTCCTCGGCCGGCTCAACGAGCTCCGGCACGCGCACCCCGCCCTGCAGCAGCTGCGCAACCTGCGCGTGCTCCCGACGTCGGACGACGCGCTCGTCGCGTTCTCCAAGCACCTCGACGCCGAGCACTCGCCCACCGGTCGGGCCGACACGATCGTCGTCATCGTCAACCTCGACCCGTGGAACACCCGCGAGGGCTCGGTCCAGCTGGACCTGCACGCGTACGGGCTGGACACGGGCCGCCCGGTCGTCGCGCACGACGTCCTGTCGGAGGAGACCTACGAGTGGGGGTCCTCCGTCTACGTCAAGCTCAACCCGATGATCCGCGCCGCGCACGTGGTCCACCTGGTGGCGCCGTGACGGAGACACCGCTGACGCCGCCCGCCGGGCGCCACGCCCGGGAGCCCGCGCCGACGACCGCCCAGATCGTGCTGCCGGGACGGCGCACCCCCGTGCTCCCGCACCCCGCCCCCGACACGACCGGGCTGTCCGACGACCCGGAGTGGTACCGCACCGCGGTCTTCTACGAGGTCATGCTCCGCACGTTCTCCGACAGCTCGGGCCAGGGCAGCGGCGATCTGCGCGGCCTGATCGACCGGCTCGACTACCTGCAGTGGCTCGGCATCGACTGCCTGTGGCTGCCGCCGTTCTACCCCAGCCCCTTGCGCGACGGTGGCTACGACGTCGCCGACTACACCGCGATCGCGGGCCAGTACGGCACCATGGCCGACTTCACCGAGCTCATCGAGCAGGTGCACGCCCGCGGCATGCGGATCGTCGTCGACCTGGTGATGAACCACACGAGCGACCAGCACCCGTGGTTCCAGGCGTCCCGCTCCGACCCCGAGGGCCCGTACGGGGACTTCTACGTCTGGAGCGACGACAACACGAAGTACCAGGACGCCCGCATCATCTTCGTCGACACCGAGACGTCCAACTGGACCTTCGACCCCGTCCGGCGCCAGTTCTTCTGGCACCGCTTCTTCGGCCACCAGCCCGACCTCAACTTCGAGAACCCGCGCGTGGTCGAGGCCATGCTCGACGTGGGTCGCTACTGGCTGGGCATCGGCGTGGACGGCTTCCGGCTCGACGCCGTGCCGTACCTGTTCGAGGCCGAGGGCACCAACTGCGAGAACCTGCCGGAGACGCACGCGTTCCTGCGCAAGGTCCGCAAGATGATCGACGACGAGTTCCCCGGCCGCATCATGCTGGCCGAGGCCAACCAGTGGCCCGAGGACGTCGTGCACTACTTCGGCACCGAGGAGGAGCCGGAGTGCCACATGTGCTTCCACTTCCCCGTGATGCCGCGCATCTACTACTCGATCCGTGACCAGCGGGCCGCGCAGATCGTCGACATCCTGGCCGACACACCGCCGATCCCGAACAACGGCGCCCAGTGGAGCACGTTCCTGCGCAACCACGACGAGCTGACGCTCGAGATGGTCTCCACCGAGGAGCGCGCGTCGATGTACGGGTGGTTCGCGCCCGACTCCCGCATGCGCGCCAACGTCGGCATCCGGCGTCGCCTGGCTCCCCTGCTGGACAACTCCCGCAAGGAGATCGAGCTCGCGCACGCGCTCCTGCTCTCGCTGCCGGGCAGCCCCTGCCTCTACTACGGCGACGAGATCGGCATGGGCGACAACATCTGGCTGCCCGACCGCGACTCCGTGCGGACGCCCATGCAGTGGACCCCCGACCGCAACTCCGGCTTCTCCACGGCCGACCCGGGCAAGCTCTACCTCCCGCTGGTGCAGTCGCTGGTCCACCACTACAGCCACACCAACGTCGAGACCCAGCTGGCGCAGCCGACGTCGCTGCTGCACTGGGTGCACGGCATGCTCGCCGTCCGGCGGCAGCACCCCGCGCTGGGAGCGGGCGGTTTCGAGGTCCTCCCCTGCGACAACGAGTCGGTCCTGGCGTTCTGCCGGCACACGGCCGACGAGACGATCCTGGTCGTCGCCAACCTGGCATCGACCGCGCGCGCCGCGACGGTGAAGCTCCCGGACCGCGCCCGTTGGACGACGCGCGACGTGTTCGGCGGCGCGCCGTTCACCCCGATCGGCGCCGACGGGTCCGCGTCGTTCACGCTCGGGTCGCGCGACTTCTACTGGCTGGAGCTGACCGCCCCGTGAGCCTGGTCGCCCGCAGGTCCCCCGACGACGCCCGCCTGCTCGACGTCGTGCGCGAGTGGCTGCCGACGAAGCGCTGGTTCCCCGCCAAGGGCCAGTCGGCGGAGCTGTCGGCCGTCGCGTCGTTCGCGCTCGCCCCGGACGTGACCGTCCTGCTCGTGCGGGCACGGGCGGGGTCCGTCGACGCCCTCCTGCAGGTGCCGCTGGTCCTGACCGACGGCCCCGGGGACGGCGCGCTGGGCGTCCTCGACGGTCGCACCGTCCTCGACGGCGCCGACCATCCGGCGTTCCTGACCGCCTGGCTCGCCGCCGCCGACGGACCCGGCGCGGACGTCGACGTCTCCCGGGCGCGAGCGGTCTCCGGCGAGCAGTCCAACACCTCGGTGATCCTGCCCGGCGCGCGGCCCGGCATCCTCAAGGTGCTGCGCGCCATCGCCCCGGGCGAGAACCCGGACGTCGACGTGCCGCGCCACCTGGTGGACGTCGGCTGGCAGAACGTCCCGGCGCCGCTGGCGTGGCTGCAGGGCGAGTGGCCCGGCCACGACGGCGAGCCGGTGACGGGCTACCTCGGCGTGCTCGCCGCGTTCGTCGACGCCGCCGAGGACGGGTTCGAGCTCGCGTGCGCGTACGCGGGCCGGGGCGAGCCGTTCGAGGGCCCCGCCGCCGCCCTCGGGGCGGTCACGGCGACCATGCACGACGCGCTCGTCCGGGCGTACGGCGTCGAGGTGGGCGACCAGGGGCCCGAGGAGGTCGCCCGCGCGGTCGCAGCCCGCTTCTCGTGGGCGCTCTCCGCGGTCCCGTCGCTCTCGCGCTTCGCCGACGGCGTCGCCCGGGTCGTCGCCGAGGTGCGCGCCCTGTCGTCGGCTCCCCCGCGCCAGCGCGTGCACGGCGACCTGCACCTCGGCCAGGTGCTGCGCTCGCACGGCACCTGGTTCATCATGGACTTCGAGGGCGAGCCCCTGGCCCCCCTCGCGCAGCGGACCCGGCCCGACCTGGCGCTGCGCGACGTCGCGGGCCTGCTGCGCTCGATCGACTACGCCGCGGCCGTCGGCGGGCTGACGAGGGCCGCCGCCGCCGACTGGACGGCCACCGCCCGCGCGGGCCTGCTCCGCGGGTACGGCGGCGGGGACCAGACCCTGCTGCGCGCGCTCGAGCTGGACAAGACGCTCTACGAGGCCGTCTACGAGTCCCGCAACCGCCCGTCGTGGCTGCCCATCCCGATCGCCGGGCTGGAGCGCCTGGCCGGCTGATCAGGCGCCGGCGGTGACCTCGAGCGGCAGCTMCAGCGGCATCCGCACGCCGGCCTGTCGCGGCGCGAGCTCGCTCTGCAGCACCAGCGCCGCGGCGCCGACGGCGGCGGCCTCGGGCGCGTTCGACGAGATGGTGACGCGCACGGGATGGCTGCCACGCGCGAAGAAGGACTGCCCGAGCCGGCGCTCGATCTCCGGCAGGTAGAGCGAGCCCGCGAGCGCGAACGCCGGACCGGTGAGGACCACCAGCTCGAGGTCGAGCACGTTGGCCAGCGTCTGCGCGGCTACCGCCAGGTACCGGGCCGACCGCTGGAGCAGCTCCATGGGCAGGGCCTCGCCGCGGCTGGCGGCGCGGGCGAGCGACCCGAAGTTCTCGGCGATGTTGCGTCCGGCCAGCTCGAGGCCGGCGTCGCGGGCGGCGGCGACGACGGCCGCGGGGCCGGCCAGCGCCTCGACGCACCCGACGCTGCCGCACCAGCACTGCGGGCCGTCGAGGTCGACGCAGATGTGCCCGACCTCCCCCGCGTTGGAGCTCGACCCGCGGTAGACGGTGCCGTCGACGATGATCCCGGAGCCGATGCCCGTGCCCATGTAGAGCGCCGCGAACGCGGAGCCGGTCGCGATCCCGCCGGACCAGTACTCCCCGATGGCGGCGGCGGTCGCGTCGTTGTCGAGCAGCACGGGCAGCCCGACGGCGTCCTCCAGGGCGTCGGCGAGCGGGAACTCGGCCCACGCCTGCATCACGGGCGGGGTCAGCGTCATGCCCGTGGACGACGAGATCGGCCCGGGCGAGACCACGCCGAGCCCGAGGATCCGGGTGGGGTCGACCCCGACGCGCGTGACGGTGGTGCGGATCTCCGCGGCGATGCGGGCGACCACCTCGCGCGGGTCGTCGGACCCCGCGCCGGGCCGGCGCCACCGGGCGACGATCGCGCCGCCCAGGTTCGCGATGACGTAGGTGATGCCGGCGTGGTCCAGGTGCACGCCGACGGCGTACCGCGCCGACGGGTCGAGCTGCAGGAGCATGCGGGGCTTGCCGCCCGTGGACTCGGCGCGCCCGACCTCGAGCACGAGGCCGTCGTCGATGAGCCGGCGCACGACCGTGGAGATCGTGGCGGCGGTCAGTCCGGTCGCCCGGGTGAGCTCGACGCGACTGATGGTGCCGGCTGCCCGGATGAGGTCGAGGATCGCCGACCTGCTGCTGGCGTGCGCGGCGCCGAGGCCCGGCTGCGAGCCGCTCACTGATCCTCCTCCGTGGGGTGTCCCCCTCGTCGCACACCATAACGATCCGGGAACGGGAGCAGACTCCCAAGACACGCCCGTTGACTTACTTTGTTCACTTGCCTAAGAATGCCACACGGGAGCAAGACCCCTCGATCCCGAGTGGCCCTGCCTCATCAGACCCCGGTCGGCACGCGGAGGTGCCGGCACGACGAGAGGATCAAAGATGTTCCCTCAGAAGCGACGCACCCGCCTCATCGCGGTCGCGGCTGCCAGCTCGATCCTGGCCCTCACGGCCGCCTGCTCGGGCGGCGGCGACAGCGGCGGGGGCAACGACGACGGCACCCCCTCGGGGGAGCTCAACGTCCTGACCTGGCGCACCGACCTCGTGGAGGACGGCACGTTCGACAAGTACGTCGAGGAGTTCAAGGCCAAGTACCCCGACGTCACCGACGTCAAGGTCGAGGGCGTCAAGGACTACGAGGGCACCGTCAAGACCCGGATGAACACCGACGACTACGGCGACGTCCTCGCCATCCCGGGTTCCGTGACTCCCGACCAGTTCGGCGACTTCTTCGAGCCGCTCGGCGACCTCGCCGAGATGCAGAAGGAGTACAACTGGCTCAACGACAAGTCGTTCGAGGGCAAGTCCTACGGCATCCCCGTCGTCGGCAACGTGCAGGGCATCCTCTACAACAAGCGTGTGTGGGAGGAGGCGGGGATCACCGAGTTCCCGACAACCCCGCAGGAGTTCCTCGACGACCTGCAGGCCATCAAGGACAAGGGCGTCGCCAAGGTCGCCCCGCTCTACACCAACTACAAGGACGGCTGGACGCTCTCGCAGTGGGACGGCTGGCGCGGGGCGGTGACCGCGGACCCGGACGCCCTGAACAAGATGGCGCAGACGGACACCCCGTGGACCGACGACTCCGACTACGGAGTCATCGACGGCACCATCTTCGACGCCGTCGCCGAGGGCCTCACCGAGGCCGACCCGACCACCACGGACTGGGAGGGCTCCAAGCGCCAGATCGGCGTCGGCGACATCGCCACGATGGTCCTTGGCTCCTGGGCGATCCCGCAGATGGCCGCGGCCGCGGAGGCCGCAGGCGCCGATCCCGCGGACATCGCCTACATGCCGACCCCGGTGCAGGTGGACGGCAAGTTCCACACGGTGGCCGGCGGCGACTACAACCTCGGCATCAACGTGCACTCGAAGAACAAGGCGACCGCTCGCGCGTGGATCGACTGGTTCAACCACGACTCGGGCTATTCGGAGTCGCAGGTCGGCCTCTCGCCCCTCGCCGACGGCCCGGTCCCCGATGCCCTCAAGAGCTTCATGGACAGCGTCGAGCTCATCACCATGAACCCGGCCCCCGAGGGCAAGGAGTCGCTGTTCGCGGACATCGACACCGCGTCGGGCATCGTGACCACGGACCCGAAGTACCGCCTGCAGATCATCGACGACGCCCGCTCCGGTGACCGCACCAAGGAGCAGATCTTCGACGACCTGAACTCCAAGTGGGCCAAGGGTCGCGCCGACGCCGGCGCCTGAGTTCACCGCACCATGACGACCTCATCCTCCAGCTACGCCAGCCGGGCCACGGCCGTAGCGACCGAGCCCGAGCTGGCCCGCCCCACCCGGAACGTTCCGGGTGGGGCGGGCCGCCGCTCCGCGTGGTACCGCCGACTCACGCCCTACCTGTTCCTGCTCGTCCCCGTCGGGCTGCTGCTGCTCCTGACGTACACGCCCGTCGTCAACATGTTCTGGTACTCGGTCACCGACTGGGACGGCCTGGACAAGACCAAGAACTTCATCGGGCTCGAGAACTACATCAACGTGTTCACGGACCCCGACAACCTGCGGGTCTTCTACGTCTCGCTGTTCTACATCGTGGGCTCGCTCGTGCAGATGGCGCTCGCGCTCTACTTCGCGACGATCCTGTCGTTCAAGGTGCGCTTCAAGAACATGTGGAAGGGCATCCTGTTCTTCCCGTACCTCATCAACGGCGTTGCGATCGGGCTGATCTTCCTCAACTTCCTCAAGCCGGGCGGCGGCCTCGACACGGTTCTCATGAAGACCGGGCTCGAGAGCCTCATCCACCAGTGGACCGGCGACCCCGACATCGCCAACTTCTCGCTCGCGGCCGTCTCCGTCTGGCGGTACACCGGCCTGACCTTCGTGATGTTCCTGGGCGCGATCCAGTCCATCAACTCGGAGATCTACGAGGCGGCCGCGCTCGACGGCGCCAACCGCTGGCACGAGTTCTGGTCGATCATCCTGCCGTCGATCCGACCCATCGTGGGCCTGGCCTTCATCCTCGGCATCTCCGGCTCGCTGTCCGTCTTCGAGATCCCGTTCGTCATGACCAACGGCGCCAACGGCACGGAGACGTTCGTCCTGCGGACCCTGTGGATGGCCTTCCAGCGCAACATGGTCGGGCTCGCCTCCTCGATGGCCGTCGTGCTGCTGGTGTTCGTTCTGCTGGTCACCTGGCTCCAGCGCCGGCTCGTCCCGGAGGAGGAGGTGGACCTCACGTGAAGGTCGCAGCCACCAGCACCGCCAAGTACGTCTCCCTCGTCGTCGCCTCGATCGTCACGCTGCTCCCGCTGGGGCTCATCCTGTTCGGGTCCTTCAAGACCAACCAGGAGTTCCTGTCGACCAACCCGTTCCAGCCGCCCGACAGCTGGTTCAACTTCGACAACTACGTGCTGGCGTTCACCAAGGGCGGCATGGCGCTGGCGTTCTTCAACACCGCGCTCATCTTCGGCGCTGCCATCGCGGGCACCATCCTCATCGGCGCCGGCACCGCGTACGCGCTGGACCGCTTCCGGTTCCGGGGACGCAGCCTGGTGCTCCTCATGTTCCTGCTGGCGACGCTCGTGCCGGGTGTCACCACGCAGGTCGCGACGTTCCAGATCATCAACGGCCTGGGGCTGTACGGCTCGCGCTGGGCGCTGATCCTGCTCTTCATGGGCACGGACATCGTCTCGATCTACATCTTCGTGCAGTTCATGCGCAGCATCCCGCGCTCGCTGGACGAGGCCGCGATGATCGAGGGTGCCGGGCACCTGCGGATCTTCTTCCAGATCATCCTGCCCAACCTCAAGCCCGCGATCGCGACGGTCGTCATCATCAAGGGCATCGGCATCTACAACGAGTTCTACCTGCCGTACCTCTACCTCAACGACCCCGACAAGCTCCCGATCTCCACGGCGCTCTTTGCCTTCAAGGGGCCCTACGGCTCGCAGTGGGAAGCCATCTGCGCGTGCGTGGTCATCACGATCATCCCGATCCTCGTGCTCTTCCTGTTCCTGCAGCGGTACATCTACAACGGCTTCACGTCGGGCGCGACGAAGTAGTCCGACGACGACGGGGCGGTCGACCGACCGCCCCGTCGTCGTGTCAGACCCGCGTCGCCCGAACCAGCGCGATCCGCTCGGGTAGCTGCAGCGGCGCCTCGAGGCCCACCCCGGACAGCAGCCGACCGGGCAGCCGCACGCCCTCGGGCGTCCACCACGCCGGCGCGTGGTCGACGGC
Organism: Cellulomonas sp. P5_E12; assembly: GCF_054049315.1. Lineage (NCBI taxonomy): Bacteria > Bacillati > Actinomycetota > Actinomycetes > Micrococcales > Cellulomonadaceae > Cellulomonas > Cellulomonas sp. P5_E12. The sequence continues at coordinate 286,420 of NZ_JBFUMP010000003.1, forward strand.
GTCGCCCGGCGCCTGCGGGCGCACGTCGTAGAGCGCGTCGGGGTCGAGCCCCGGCAGCGCGACTCGCGGCAGCGCGGTCTCGGTCGACCGACCCGTCATCGCAACCGCGAACAGCGCGTCCCCGCGGTCCTGTGCGACCACGCCGTGGACGGCGACGGTCGGGTCGACGAGGTCCGCGTGCACCGCGGCGCCCGAGTGCAGCATCGGGCGCACCTCCTTGTAGAGCGCGATCCACGCGGCCAGCTCGGCGCGCTGCTGCTCGTCGGCCTCCTGCAGGTCCCACTCGATCCCGAGGTGCCCGAACAGAGCCGTCGCCGCGCGGAAGGACAGCGCGTGCCGGCGTCCGGTGCTGTGCGCGGTGCCGGAGCCGATGTGCGCGCCGATCAGCTCGAGCGGGATCAGCAGGTTGGTCCACCGCTGGATCTGCTGGCGCTCGAAGGCGTCGATGCAGTCGCTGGCCCACACCCGGTCGGTCCGCTGCAGGATCTCGAGGTCCACGCGCGCGCCGCCCGAGGAGCACGACTCGATCTCGACGCCCGGGTGCAGCGCGCGCAGCTGGTCGAGCAGCCGGTACACCGCGAGCGTCTGCCCGTGCACCCCGGGTGCTCCCCCGTGCCCGGCGTCGACCAGGTCCCGGTTGTGGTCCCACTTGAGGTACCCGATGGCGTACTCGGTGAGCAGCGCGTCGAGCCGCTCGAGGATGTAGGCGAAGGCCTCCGGCACCGCGAGGTCGAGCACCTGCTGGTGTCGCGCCTCCCGGGGCAGCCGCGACGGCACGCGCAGGATCCAGTCGGGGTGCGCGCGGGCCAGGTCGGAGTCGGCGTTGACCATCTCCGGCTCCACCCAGAGCCCGAACTGCAGACCGAGCCCCGTCACGTGCTCGACCAGCGGGTGCAGCCCGTCGGGCCAGACGTCCGCCGAGACGTACCAGTCGCCCAGCGCCCGGGTGTCGTCCCTGCGGTCGCCGAACCAGCCGTCGTCGAGCACGAAGCGCTCGGCGCCGACGGCGGCCGCGGCATCGGCCAGGGCGGTGAGCCGGCCGAGGTCGTGCTGGAAGTAGACGGCCTCCCACGTGTTGAGGGTGACGGGCCGCGGCGAGCGCGGGTGCTGCGGGCGCGCGCGCATCCACGCGTGGAACCGGTCCGCGAGCGCGTCCAGCCCGACACCCCAGGAGCCGTACACCCACGGGCTGGTGTACGACTCGCCACGGGCCAGCCGCACCTCGCCGGAGCCGAGCAGCTCGCCGCCGCCCAGCAGGCCGTGGTGGTAGTGGCTGCGCTCGGCCAGCGAGCGGTGGTTGCCGGACCACGCCGTGTGCAGGCCCCACACCTCGCCGGTGCGGTTCGCGAAGCCCGCGGTGCCGGCGACGAGCACGAACGCCGAGTCGTAGCCGGTGCGCCCGCGCCGGTTCTCGCGCAGCCGGGTCCCGTGCGTGAACGCCGTCCGCTGCGGGCTGCGCTCGCGCGCCCAGCGGCCCGTGAAGTCCAGCAGCTCGGTGGCCGCGGACGGCACCGGCAGGGTGAGCTGCAGTCCGTCCAGCCCGTAGACCTCGTCGGCCTGGTTGGTCAGCACCGCCTGCTGTCGGACGAGCCCCTGCGCGGTGAGCTCGAGCACGAGCGTGAGCCCCAGCCGCGCCGCGTCGTCGCCGGCGTCGACGGTGAGCCGCTGCGTCCCGTCGTCGTCGGTGACGACGGAGTACGTGCGCACGACGAACCGCGTCGAGAAGTCCTGCCCGTCGCGACTGCCGACGAGGCCCGGCGTCCCGAGGAACCCGGCCGACTCCTCGGGAAGCACGGCGACCTCGACCTCCCCGTCGACCGGGTAGCCGTGCGCCACGGGCCGCCAGGCGCGCCGAGCCACGGACAGGTCGACGTCTCCGACGTCGCCTCCCCAGTGCAGGACTCGCGGAAGCGTGCCGCCGGTCAGGTCGACGACGACGCTGACTCCWGCGGCACGCAGGTGGACAAGGGTGTCGAGGGTGGCGCTGTCGGTCACGGCGGGTGTCTCCTGGTCCGGAACGGGCTGCGGGTCGGATGCGCTGGACGCGCCCCTGAACGCTACGGGCCGAGGCGTGGTCTCGGCGTCATTGACTTACTTTATTCAGTTGTCTAAGAATGGTCACCGGGTACTTGCCAGAAGTTCGGCCCCTCCCCGAGGTGCCGACGCAGCCCGTCGCAAGGATGCGGCGGGCACACGCCGGACCCCCGGACCCAGGAGCACGACGATGAACACCCAGGACCTGTACGACGGCTGGTCCCTGACCGCCGTCGCCGGCCCCGTCCCGGCCGACATCGTCGGCCGCCGTGTCCGCGCCCGCGTGCCCGGCACCAGCCACACGGCGCTGCTCGAGGCGGGTCTGATCCCGGACCCCTACGTCGACCGCCACGAGGAGGATCTCGCGTGGATGCGCCGCACCGACTGGGCGTACGAGCGCGACCTCGACCTCGCCCCCGCGGCCGCCGACGAGCGCGTCGACCTGGTGTTCGACGGCATCGACACGGTGGCCACCCTCACGTTGGACGGCCACGAGATCGGCCGCACCGCCAACCAGCACCGCTCCTACCGCTTCGACGTCCGCGACCTGCTGCGGCCCACCACACAGCGGTTGCGCGTCCTGCTGGCGTCCGCCCTGGTGCATGCCGAGGCCGAGGCCGCGCGGCTCGGTCCGCGCCCGCTCGCCTACGACCAGCCGTTCAACATGGTCCGCAAGATGGCGTGCTCGTTCGGCTGGGACTGGGGGCCGGACCTGCAGACCGCTGGCCTGTGGCGGCCGGTCCGCGTCGAGCGCTGGTCGATCGCGCGCCTCGCCGCGGTCCGCACGCTGGTCACCGTCGACGCGACGGGCACCGGCCACATCGCCGCGCACGTCGACATCGAACGCTCGGGGGTCCCGGGCGGGGACGTGCCCGTCGTGGTGCGCGCCCGCGTGGCAGGCGCCGACGTCTCCGTCACCGTGCCGGGCGACGCGAGCTCGGCGGTGGTCGACCTCGAGGTCCCGCACGCTCCCCTGTGGTGGCCGGTGGGCCACGGCGCGCAGCCGCTGAGCGAGCTGGTGGTCGCGCTCGTCGGCCCGGAGCCTGAGAAGCCGCTGGACACGTGGACCCGGCGCATCGGCTTCCGCACCGTCGAGCTCGACACCAGCACCGACGAGGACGGCACCGCGTTCACGTTCCGCATCAACGGGCGACCGATCTTCGTCAAGGGTGCCAACTGGATCCCCGACGACCACCTGCTCACCCGGATCACCCGGGAGCGCCTCGCGCACCGCCTGGACCAGGCCGTGGACGCCAACCTCAACCTCGTGCGCATCTGGGGCGGCGGCATCTACGAGTCCGAGGACTTCTACGAGCTCTGCGACGAGCGCGGCCTCCTCGTCTGGCAGGACTTCCTCCTGGCCTGCGCGGCCTACCCCGAGGAGCAGCCGCTCTGGGACGAGCTGGAGGCCGAGGCCCGCGAGCACGTCTCACGCCTGACGCCCCATCCGTCGCTGGTGCTCTGGAACGGCGGGAACGAGAACCTCTGGGGCTTCCTCGACTGGGGCTGGCAGGACGAGCTCCAGGGCCGGACCTGGGGCTACCGGTACGCCACGGAGCTGCTCGCGGGGATCGTCGCCGAGCTCGACCCCACCCGCCCCTACTCCGACGGCAGCCCGTACTCCCCCGGGRCCGCCCTCACCGAGATCCACCCGAACGACCCCGACCACGGCACCCACCACCAGTGGGAGGTCTGGAACCGCGTCGACTACACCGTCTACGGCGACGAGGTCCCCCGCTTCTGCTCCGAGTTCGGGTTCCAGGGGCCGCCGACGTGGGCGACGCTGACCCGGGCGGTGCACGCCGTCGACGGCGGGCCGCTGACCAAGGACGACCCGGCGTTCCTGCTCCACCAGAAGGCCGACGACGGCAACGGCAAGCTCGACCGCGGCCTCGCACCCCACCTGGGCGTCCCCGACGACTTCGCCGACTGGCACTGGGCCACCCAGCTCAACCAGGCGCGCGCGGTGCGGTTCGCCGTCGAGCACTACCGCTCGTGGTGGCCGCGGACCGCCGGCGCGATCGTCTGGCAGCTCAACGACTGCTGGCCGGTCACGTCGTGGGCCGCCATCGACGGCGACGAGCGCCCGAAGCCCCTGTGGTACGCCCTCAAGGCCGCCTACGCCAGCCGTCTGCTCACCGTGCAGCCGCGCGAGGGCCGCGAGGTGCTCGCGGTCGTCAACGACACCGCCGCCATCTGGCAGGGCATCGTGCGCCTGTCGCGCCAGCGGCTCGACGGCACGGTGCTCGCCGAGGAGGACCTCGCCCTCGCGGTGGGCGCCTGGTCGGTCGGCCAGTTCGCCCTGCCGACGACGGTGGCGACGCCCGCCGACCCCGCGCAGGAGGTCCTCGTCGTGCGCCTGGGCACCCTCCAGGCGGTGCACCCGTGGGCGGAGGACATCGACCTCGCCCTCGACCCCGCACCCCTGCGCGCCTCGGTCACCCCCGTCCAGGACGGCTACCGCGTGGACGTCACGGCGTCGTCGCTCGCCCGGGACGTGACCCTGCTCGTCGACCGGCTGGACCCCGAGGCCCGCGTCGACACCGCCCTCGTCGACATCCCCGCGGGCACCACGGCGTCCTTCCACGTGCGGACCCGCGGCACGTTCGACCCCGCCGAGCTCACGCGCGCGCCCGTTCTCCGTTCCGCCAACGACGTCGTCGTCCGTCGTCCCTCAGAGCTGGAGGCGCGTGACCTCACCCAGTCGCACGCCTGAGACCCTCGCGGTCGAGGTGTCGGAGCAGGTGACGTCACCCCGTCGCCGCCGTGATCCCCCGCGCCGCGCAGGTACGCTCGCGAGCATGACGCAAGGTCTCGACGCGGTCGGCCTGGTTCTCGCTCGACCTGCACGGATGCTCGGATTCGAGCCCTTCTTCATGGAGCTCGTCGGCGGCATAGAGGAGTCCCTGGCCGGCGAGAGCCGCTCGCTGCTCCTGCACGTCGTCCCGGACCACGAGGCCGAGATCCGCACCTACCGCCGATGGGGCGAGGGCAAGCTCGTCGACGCCGTCGTCGTGGTCAACGTGGCGCTCGAGGACTCCCGCCTCGACGTGCTCAGCGAGCTGGGCATCCCCACGGTCGTCGTGGGCGGCCCGCGGCCCGACCTGCCGTTCGCCAACGTCTGGATCGACAACGCCGAGGCGATGCGCACCGCCGTGCAGCACCTGGTCGGACTGGGCCACCGCCGACTGGCACGGGTCAGCGGGCCCCGTGGGCTCGCGCACACCCAGGCCCGCACCGAGGCGTTCACGGGCGAGTGCGCCCGCCTGGGCGCCCACGGCACGGTCGTCGAGGGCGACTACGGCGAGGAGTCCGGCACCCGCGCCACGCGCGCGTTGCTCGGCCGCGGCGCACCACCGTCCGCGATCATCTACGACAACGACGTCATGGCCGTGGCCGGCCTCGGCGTCGCGCACGAGATGGACGTCGCGGTGCCCGAGCGGCTCTCCCTGCTCGCCTGGGACGACTCCGCCCTCTGCCGCCTCTCTCACCCGGCGCTGTCGGCCATGAGCCTCGACGTCCACGCCATGGGGGTGCAGGTCGCCGACTGCGTGCTCAACCTGCTCGCCTCGGGCACGGTCCGCTCGTACACGGCTCCCCTGCCCCGCCTGGTGACCCGCGGCACCACCTCTGCCGCACCCGCCGGCAGCGCCTGAGGGCCGCCGGAGAATGCCCGGATATGCCCTGAGACGCAGGTCACCCGGGCGACCATCCTGCGCTCGCACCCTCCGGGTGGTTGGGTAGGGGGATGAGCCCGGCCGCACCGTCCCCGGTCCCCGTCGATGTCGACACCCTTCGCACCGTCGCCCACGGGGCGTCCTACGCACCGCACGACGTCCTCGGCCCGCACGTCGGGGGCGGCGGGGTCACGGTCCGCACGCTCCGGCCGCTGGCCGAGTCCGTCGTGGTCGTCACCTCGACCTCGCGCGTGGCCGCCCGGCACGAGCAGGACGGCATCTGGGTCGCCGTCCTGCCCGGCACCGATGTGCCCGACTACCGCCTCGAGGTCACGTACGACGGCCACTCCTCCGTGGTCGACGACCCGTACCGCTTCCTGCCCACCGTGCAGGAGCTCGACCGCCACCTCGTCCGCGAGGGCCGCCACGAGCAGCTGTGGACCGTGCTCGGCGCCAACGTGCGTCGCTACCCCGGCGAGCTCGGCGAGGTCATCGGCACGTCGTTCGCCGTCTGGGCCCCCAATGCCCGGGCCGTCCGCGTGGTCGGCGACTTCAACTACTGGCAGGGTGCCTCGCACAGCATGCGCTCGCTGGGCGACAGTGGCGTCTGGGAGGTCTTCGCCCCGGACGTCAGGGCCGGCGCCCGGTACAAGTTCGAGATCCTCGGCCACGACGGCTCGTGGCGGCAGAAGGCCGACCCGCTCGCGCAGGGCACCGAGGTGCCGCCCGCGACGGCGTCGGTCGTCGTCGAGTCGAGCTACCAGTGGTCCGACGACGCGTGGCTCACCGCCCGCGGCACGCACGACCCGCACACGGCCCCGATGAGCGTCTACGAGGTCCACCTGGGCTCCTGGCGCGTCGGCCTGTCCTACCGGGACCTCGCGCACCAGCTGACCGAGCACGTGGCGTCGCTCGGCTTCACGCACGTCGAGATGATGCCGGTGGCGGAGCACCCCTTCGGCGGCTCGTGGGGCTACCAGGTGTCGTCCTACTTCGCGCCGACCTCCCGGTTCGGCCACCCCGACGACTTCCGCTACCTCGTCGACACCCTCCACCGCGCGGGCATCGGCGTCATCGTCGACTGGGTGCCGGCCCACTTCCCCAAGGACGAGTGGTCGCTCGCGCAGTTCGACGGCACCCCGCTGTACGAGCACCCGGACCCGCTGCTCGGCGAGCACCCCGACTGGGGCACGTACATCTTCAACTTCGGCCGCTCCGAGGTCCGCAACTTCCTCGTCGCCAACGCCACCTACTGGCTCGAGGAGTTCCACGTCGACGGCCTGCGGGTCGACGCCGTCGCCTCGATGCTGTACCTCGACTACAGCCGGAAGCCCGGTCAGTGGCGGCCCAACCAGTACGGCGGCCGCGAGAACCTGGACGCCATCTCGTTCCTCCAGGAGGCCAACGCCACGGCCTACCGGCGCACCCCCGGGATCATGATGATCGCCGAGGAGTCCACCGCCTGGCCCGGCGTCACGGCTCCCACCGACGGCAACGGCCTCGGTTTCGGCCTGAAGTGGAACATGGGCTGGATGAACGACACGCTCCGCTACATGGCCGAGCAGCCCATCCACCGGCGCTACCACCACAACGAGATCACCTTCTCGATGGTCTACGCCTACTCCGAGCGCTTCGTGCTCCCCATCAGCCACGACGAGGTCGTGCACGGCAAGGGCTCCCTGTACGAGCGCATGCCCGGGGACCACTGGCAGAAGCTCGCCGGTGTCCGCCTCCTGCTCGGCTACCAGTGGACACACCCCGGCAAGCAGCTGATCTTCATGGGCAGCGAGTTCGCGCAGCAGACCGAGTGGACCGAGGCCCACTCCCTCGACTGGCACGCGCTCGACGACCCTGCCCACCAGGGCGTCCTGCGCTCCGTCGCGGACCTCAACCGCGTCTACAAGGAGACGCCGGCCCTCTGGCAGCTCGACCACACCCCGGACGGCTTCGAGTGGATCGACTCCGACGACGCCTTCCGCAACACCCTCGCGTACCTGCGCAAGGGCTCCGACTCCCCGCCGGTCGCCGTCGTCATCAACTTCGCCGGCGTCCCCCACGAGGGTTACCGCCTGGCGCTCCCCCGCGGCGGCCGCTGGCGCGAGATCTACAACTCGGACTCCGAGGCCTACGGCGGATCCGGCGTCGGCAACCTCGGCGAGATCGAGGCCCTGCCCGAGCCTCACTACGGCCGCCCGTACTCCGCCTCGGTCCGCGTCCCCCCGCTGGGCGTGGTCGTCTTCGAGGCCGCCCGCTAGGCGTGGACATCCTCGAGGCCAGCTGACCCACCGGCCCGCACGACGACAAGGGGAGCCCCTCGGGCTCCCCTTGTCGGGCTCTTCCCGAGGTGGGGTGTCGTTCGGACCCGAAATGCGCCGGGGCAGCCGTCAGGGATCGGCGCGGGCTCGACGCTTGCCCAGGCGCGCGTGATGCCAGGTGGGCCTTCGGCGATGATGCCAGCATGGAGTACGTGTCCAGGGTGCCCGGTCCGCCGCTCGACGGGCTGATCGGCGATCTCTACTACCTGGAGGGTGAGCCGCCGTACTCCCGGCTGATGCTGCCGGCCGCGCCGGCACCGTTGCTCGTCGTCAACCTCGGGGCGCCGTTTCGCATCCGGGCGGGCACCGATCGGGAAGCCGTGGAATACACCGACGGCTGCGTGGTCACCACCCCCACCCGCGCGTGGGAGTTCAGCTACCCAACCCCTACTCGGTCCGTCGGCGTCCACTTCAAGCCCTGGGGGCCAGCCCCGTTCCTGCCGATGCCCGCGGCCGAGCTGTGCGACCGGCCGGCGACGGTCGCGCAGATGTGGGGCCAGGTGGCGACTGCCGAGCTTCGAGACCGGCTGACCACCGCAGACGCACCGCACGAGATGCTGACGCTGCTCGAACATGAGCTGATGAGACGGCTGCGCGAGATCGACGGCCTGGACCTCGTACGCCACATGTGCAGCGCGATCGCGGCGACCGGCGGAGCGGTGCCGATCAGCGACCTCGGCGTTTCAAGCCGCGCAAGCAGCACCTACGTGGCGAGGCGGTTCAAGGCGATTGTCGGTGTCACGCCGAAGCGGCTGGCTCGCAGCTACCGCTTCACCTTCACCGTGCTGGCGATCGACGTCGCTGCACCGATCGACTGGGCCGAGGTCGCCGCCCGCGCGGGCTACTTCGACCAGGCCCACTTCGTCCACGAGTTCCGGGAGTTCACCGGCCTCACGCCGACCCGGTACGTCGAAGCCCGACGGCGGTTCCTGCGCGAGCATCCCGATCACGTACTGGACGGCTGGCCACTGCCAGCCGAATGAATTCTTACAAGAGCGACCACTCTCGACGCGCAAGACTTGGGACTGCCAAGCGAGGAGGAACCATGGGAAAAGTGGTCATGAATGCGTCGGTCTCAGTGGATGGTTTCATTGCAGCTGAGAACGACGATCCCGGTCCGCTGTTCGAGTGGTTGGTCAGCGGTGACGTGCGGTTGGACGACGGCGGCGTACTGAAGGTGTCGCAGGCGTCCTACAACCATGTCCGGCCCTACTGGGACCAGATCGGGGTGACAATCGCCGGGCGCCACGTCTTCGACATCACGGACGGCTGGGACGGGACGCCGCCGAGCGGGATCGACCACGTCGTCGTCGTGACGCACCGGCCGGCACCCGAGGGCTGGGACCCCGAGGCGCCGTTCCACTTCGTCGACGGCATCGACGCAGCCGTGACAAAGGCACAGGAGCTCGCCGGCGATCGCATCGTCGACCTTGCCGCCGGTGACGTCGGTGGGCAGGCGCTTGCGGCGGCCCTGGTCGACGAGGTGCGCATGGACGTCGCACCCGTGGTGCTCGGGTCCGGCAAACGCTACTTCGGCTCCGTCGACGCGCAGCACCTACTGGAGGACCCAGACATCGTCGTCCAGGGAAAGCGAGTGCTTCACCTGCGCTATCGGGTGCGCCGTTGACCGACACCGCGCGAGCAGCCGGTGCGCCGCTTCCAAGCACAACGGGCCACCCCCGAAGGAATGGCCCGATAATCCACACAGGTTCTGGTCCTGGAAACAGAAG